>PLTE01000077.1 GCA_003164375.1 Hyphomicrobiales bacterium
TCGACCGGCGCGCCGGTGCGCTTGACGACGACGACGTAGTCGACACCGCCGACTTTGGCGATCGCCGCATCGGTATTCGCTTTCAGCGGCACCTTGCGGCCGCCGCGCAAGCCTTCGTCGGCGGTGATGACGACGTTCGACTTGCAGTCCTGGATGCGGCCGGCAAGCGAATCCGGCGAAAAGCCGCCGAACACCACGGAGTGGATCGCGCCGATGCGCGCGCAAGCAAGCATGGCGTAGGCCGCTTCCGGGATCATCGGCATATAGATGGTGACGCGGTCGCCTTTCTTGACGTTGCGGTTGCGCAGGATGTTGGCGAAGCGGCAGACCTCGTCGTGCAGTTCCTTATACGTGATGTGCTTGGAATCTTTTGGATCGTCGCCTTCCCAGATGATGGCGGTCTGGTGGCCGCGGCTGTGCAGGTGACGGTCGATGCAGTTATAGGCGGCGTTGGTCGAGCCGTCCTCGAACCATTTGATCGAGACGTCAGGCTTGGCGAAGGACGTGTTCTTGACCTTGGTGAAATGCTTCGTCCAGTGAATGCGCTTGGCCTGTTCCGCCCAAAACGCGTTGGGATCGGCGAGCGAGCGGGCGTACATTTCCTGGTATTTGGCTTCGTCGATAAAGGTGCGCTTTTTCCACTCGGCGGGCACCTCGTAAATCTTATCCGACATTTATCCCTCCACGCGCACTGAGGCGGTACACACCTGGGCGATACGCATTTGGCCGTACGGCCTATTATTGCTTCCGCATGATCTTATCCGAAAACGGGGGACTTTTCGGGATCATGGCTTAAAGCGTTTCCTACGCCATTATGCGACGGTGGGCCGACAAGCGACAAGAGCGCCGATATTAGCCCTTTAGCCTAGTTCGGCCACGGATGACGGCTTACCCCTTCACGCCGCCCATCTTGCAGATGAGCTTCCATTCCTCGGCCGTCACCGGCTGCACCGATAGCCGCGTATTGTTCACCAGCACCATGGCCTTAAGCCGCGGTTCGGCCTTGGCATCGGCGAGCCGCAGCGGCGGCTTCAGCGCCTCGATGGCTTTGACGTCGACAGCCACCCAGGGCTCGCCGGATTTCGCGGTGGGATCGGGATAATGCTCGCGGATCACCTCGACCACGCCAACGATCTCCTTGCTGTCGCCGGAGTGATAGAAGAAGCCGCGATCGCCGCTCTTCATCTTCATCAGGTTGAGCTTAGCCTGATGATTGCGCACACCGCTCCAGGACTCGCCCTTGGCACCGCGCTTGACCTGCTCGTCCCAGGAAAAGGTATCGGGTTCCGTCTTCAACAACCAATGAGCCATTATAATTCCTCCGCCGCGGTCAACCCGCCTTCGTCATAATCGGATCAGAACAACCCCGGCGACGAGCAGCGCCGCACCCGCGAGGCGTGCCGGGCTGACGGGATTCTCTGGCACGCCGAGCAAAGCGAAATGGTCGAACGCCAGCGCGCCGAGCATCTGCCCGAGCACAATCAATGCGACGACAACGGCGGCGCCAAGCCGCGGCAACAGCAGGATCGAAATTCCGATGTAGATCGCGCCGAAAATTCCGCCGGTCCACGACATCCAGGATGTCCGCGACATCGTCGGCGCCGTCAGCCAGGGCTCGCGCACGGTAACAATAACGGCAAGCATCGCCAGCGTACCGCCGAGATAGCTTATGAAACCTGCCCACCACGGCGAGCCGAGTTCGGCGCGAAGATTAGCGTTCACGGCCTGCTGAAACACAAAGCTGACGCCGGCGCCGGTCGCCAAGAGATAAAGACCGATCAACAAAAATGGCTGCGGCATTGCAGTCAATTCTCCTTTTTACGCCTCCGCCTTCAACGGCCGCGTCAAAAGCGACTCGATGGCCTCGTCCACGCTCATCGTACCGGCGAGGAGCGCGGCAACCGCCGACGAGATCGGCATATCGACCGAGCGCTCGCGCGCCTTTTCAAGCAGCACCGGCGCAGTGAATACACCCTCGGCGAGACCGGTAGTGCGATGGATCTCGTCCGGCCTCTGACCGCGGCCGAGATTGACGCCGAAGCTGAAATTACGCGACTGCGGGCTCGAACATGTCAGCAAGAGATCGCCGAGGCCGGACAGGCCCATCAAGGTGTCGGGTTTCGCGCCATAGGCCTTGCCGAAGCGAACGAGCTCGGCAAAGCCGCGGGTGGTCAGCGCCGCCGAAGCGCTGGCGCCAAGACCGCGTCCGCTGACCACACCGGCGGCGATGGCGAGCACATTCTTGGCCGCGCCGCCGATCTCGACGCCGCGGAGATCGCTGGAATGGTAGGGCCGAAACGTCGCCGAGCCGACCGCTTGCGCCAATTCGCCTGCAAGCGCGGCATCCTGGGCGGCCAATGTCACCGCCGTCGGCAGGCCGCGCGCCACATCGGCTGCGAAGCTCGGCCCGGACAGGATCGCCGGTACCGCATTGGGCGCACATTCGGCTATCAACTCGCTCATGAATTTTTTGCTGCCGCGCTCGATGCCCTTGGCACAGACGATTACGGGCGTGCGCGCCGCAAGCAACGGCGACAGTGCGGTAGCCACCGCGCTCACGGCTTGTGCGGGAACGACCAGCAAGATGGCCTGCGCTCGCGCCGCACCGGCGAGGTCGGTGGTAAGCACGATGCTGTCGTCGAGCCGCACCCCCGGCAGGAACAGACTTTCGCGCTTGTTGGCGAGCTGCGCCGCATTAGCCTCATTGCCTTCCCATAGCGTCACCCGGCGCCCGGCGCGCGCGCAGGTCAGCGCCAATGCGCTGCCCCAGGCGCCGGCACCGATAACCGCGATGTGATCAAAGCTCATGATTTTCGTACGCCGCGAGGAGGACTTGCTGCAGCTACAATAGCTCGCCGCGCAGCAGTTTGGGCACCTCGCCGACCAGTCCCGCCGCCTCGCGGATGAACAGGCGTTTGAGAACTGGCAAGCGGTCGACCAACCCCAGTCCGACGTCGCGCGCCAGACGCAGCGCGTCGGAGCGGTTGGAAAACAGCCGGTTGAGGCCGTCGGTGGCAAGACCCATGGTCATGGTATCGAAGCGGCGCCAACGCTGATAGCGTTCGAGTACGCTCGCCGCGCCGTGATCGATGCCGAGCCGAGCCGCATCGACGATCACCTCGGCAAGCGCGGCGACGTCCTTCAAGCCCATATTGAGCCCCTGGCCAGCGATCGGATGAATGACATGCGCGGCGTCGCCAATGAGCGCAATGCGTTCGGCGATGAACGAACGCGCGACGAAAAAGCCGAGCGGATGAACGCGTCGCGGGCCGATCACTTTGATCTCGCCGAGTTCGAGCTTGAAACGCTGTTCGAGGGCGGCGTGAAACTCGTCGTCGGGAAGCGCCACGATGCGTTGCGCCTCGCCGGTTTCCTCGGTCCACACGATCGAGGAGCGCCGGCCCTTGAGCGGCAGGATCGCGAACGGGCCGGCCGGCAGGAAGTGCTCCTCGGCGCGTCCCTCGTGATCGCGTTCGTGCGCGACATTGATGACGATGGCGGACTGACCGTAATCCCAGCCGTGGGTGGCGATGCCGGCGCTGGTGCGAATGCTCGACCTGGCGCCATCGGCGGCGACGAGCAAGGGGCTCGATACTGCGCCGCCGTCGGCAAGCGCGACGTCGAGGCGTTGCCCCGGGATGCGCGCGGAGTCGAACTTGGCGACCGCCGCCATGTGCAGATCGACGCCGACCTCCCGCGCCTTCGTGGCCAGCGCGTCGACCAGAACCCTGTTTTCGATCATATGCGCGAACGGCTCGCCCGGCTCCACTTCGCCGCCGAAGGTAAGGAAGGTCGGCCGGACAGCGTCATCAAGCCGGCTGTCGGTGACGATCATGTCGAGCATCGGCTGCGCTTCGCCGGCGACCCGCTCCCAGACGCCGAGCGTCTCGAACAACCGCCGCGCTGCGGCAACGATCGCCGAAGCGCGCTCGTCGCCGTCATAGCTTTTGCCGAGCGACGGATCGGCGACCGTGACGGCAAACGACGGACCAAGGCCCTGCCGCAAGGCGATGGCGAGCGTCAGGCCGGCGAAGCCGCCTCCGGCAATCAGCACATCGACATTGTTTTGCGCCATGGTCCCTTCCGAGGTCTCTTTCCGGAGATAACTTTGCATATTGGCCGCCGGCTGCGACGGCGCCGTGGCGGCTTTAGCCTATCAGAATAGCTCCTCCGGCGCGCCAGACCATTCTCGCCGTGACGCAACTGCTGCAGGGCTTGACCCGGCGCCGGTCCCGTATGCAAGAAAGCGAGCGGCCGGAACGACCCCGGCGCGTGGGGAAAGCCCATGACCTCCGCCGTCCAAGAATTGGTCGATCTCCTCAATCTCGAGCCGCTGGAATTGAATCTGTTTCGCGGCCGCTCGCCGCAATCGCGCTGGCAACGGGTATTCGGCGGACAGGTCATCGGTCAGGCGTTGGTGGCCGCCTGCCGCACCGTCGAAGATGTCACGCTGCGGCCGCCGCATTCGCTGCATGCCTATTTCCTGCTCGGCGGCGACCCCAAAGTGCCTATCATCTACGAGGTCGACCGTATCCGCGACGGCAAGAGCTTCACCACGCGCAACGTGATCGCGATTCAGCACGGTCATGCCATCTTCTCGATGTCGGTGTCGTTCCATATCGCCGAACAGGGCTTTTCGCATCAGTTCAAAATGCCCGAGGTGGCGAAGCCGGATGCGCTGCCGAGCGAAGCCGAGATGAAGGAACGCGTCTGGCCGATGATGCCCGAGCCGGTGCGGCGCTACTACGAACGCGAACGGCCGATCGAACTGCGTCCGGTCGAATTCGGCCGCTATCTCGGCGAGGAGTCCAAAGACGGCCGCTTTCATGTTTGGATACGCGCCACCGGCCGCCTGCCCGACGAGCCGGCGATCCATCAATGCGTGCTCGCCTATGCGTCCGACATGATGTTGCTCGACGCCGCTTTGATCCCACACCATCGTACCGTATTCAGCGAAGACATCATGGCGGCAAGCCTCGATCACGCGCTGTGGTTCCACCGGCCGTTCCGCGCCGACGAATGGCTGCTTTATGCGCAGGACAGCCCGAATCTCGCCGGCTCCCGCGGCTTCTCGCGCGGCCTGATTTTCTCAGCCGACGGTACACTCGTCGCCTCGGTCGCTCAGGAAGGCCTGCTGCGACTGCGCCGAACTGAGACGCTCCAAGAATGACGCGAAGCAGCGAATCTTTTTGCGCCATGCCGGCGGGTCAAAAAGAAAAAAGGGGCTTAATTCCCGGGCGCGCGGGTTATAGTGTGAGCGTTAAATTCCCCGCATCGGATGTGAAACGCCCATGAAGCTCATCGTCGCCGTTATCAAGCCTTTCAAGCTCGAAGAGGTGCGTGACGCCCTCCTAGCAATCGGCGTTCACGGTATGACCCTCACCGAGGTGAAGGGGTATGGCCGGCAAAAAGGCCACACGGAAATCTACCGCGGCGCGGAATATGCGGCGAATTTCCTGCCAAAAATTCGCATTGAGGTCGTGGTGGCGACCGACGAAGCCGACAAGGTCGTGGAGGCCATCAGCATCGCCGCGAGGACCGGCCAGATCGGTGACGGCAAGATTTTCGTCGCGCCGATCGACCAGGCACTCCGCATCCGCACCGGCGAGACCGACTCCGACGCGCTGTAAAAAAGCGCGATCCTTTCAAGAGTTATGCAACCATGGACGCCGGCCGCCTAGCTTTTAGGCTGGGTGTCTCATCTTTAGGCTAGGGTGGCGACAGCAATCAACGCGGGCTGCCACTAAAGGCCCACCGATCTCAAAATCATCCTTGCTTCCCAGCACGTTAAGCCCGGGTTCCGGACTTGGCACGGGGCTTGATTCCCTCCCCCGCGGGCGAGGACGCGACGGGGGGCAAATTCCTTGCGCGGTCATCCCTTCACTGCGTGTGCCCGATCGAGGCAACGAGAGGGCGATTGGAGAATAATTCAATGAAAATTGTCATGGCCATCATCAAGCCGTTCAAGCTC
>PLTE01000345.1 GCA_003164375.1 Hyphomicrobiales bacterium
TATGCGGTCGATGTTGGCTATGAGATGGTCCGCTACGATCTCCTCACCAAGATTAATCAGATGCTCAATCGCGACGGCAGCGCGCTCCCTCCAGCGCCGACCTCGCCGGAGGCTGTCTCGTGACTGCGATACGTTCGGTCGTGCTCGGCTGCGGTTCCTATCTGCCGCAACAGATTCTGACCAATGCCGAACTGGCGGCGCGGATAGATACTTCCGATGAGTGGATCGTGCAGCGCACCGGCATTCACGAGCGCCGCATCGCCGCAGCGGGCGAACTGACATCGCATATGGCGGTGCGCGCGGCGCAAGCCGCGCTTACGCACGCCCGTGTCGATGCGCAGTCGATCGATCTCGTCGTGCTTGCGACCTCGACGCCGGACAATACCTTTCCCGCCAGCGCCGTTGCGGTGCAGGCCGATCTCGGCATCACGCGCGGCGCGGCCTTCGATCTGCAAGCGGTGTGCTCCGGTTTCGTCTATGCGTTGGCGACCGCCGACGCGCTGCTCAAGTCTGGTGCATTTACGCGCGCGCTGGTGATCGGCTCGGAGACGTTTTCGCGCATCCTGGACTGGACCGATCGCGGCACCTGCGTGCTATTCGGCGACGGCGCCGGCGCCGTCGTCCTCGAGGCGCAGCAGCAGCCGGGGACCCGGGAGGACCGCGGCATTCTGACGACCCAGTTGCGCTCGGACGGCCGTCACAAGATGAAGCTCTACGTGGACGGCGGCCCGTCGTCGACCGGCACGGTCGGTCATTTGCGCATGGAAGGACGCGAGGTTTTCCGTCACGCCGTGGCGATGATCACCGACGTGGTCGAGGACGCCTTTAAGGCCACCGGTTACACCGCCGCCGACGTCGATTGGTTCATCCCGCACCAGGCCAATAAGCGCATCATCGACGGCTCGGCCCATAAGCTCGGTATTCCGCCCGGAAAAATCGTCGTCACAGTCGACCGGCACGGCAACACTTCCGCAGCCTCCATCCCGCTGGCGCTGGCCGATGCGGTCGCCGATCGGCGCATTAAACGCGGGGATTTGCTGCTGTTCGAGGCGATGGGCGGCGGCTTCACCTGGGGCGCGGCCTTGGCGCGCTGGTAAAGCCCGCAAACGATCTTCGCCAAGCCCGTTGACCGTCCGCCGACAAGCTAATATCCTTGATAATTCAGCACGATATCTTGGTCGATGATTGATCGATCGCCGTGCTCGGGGCTGGCGATGGCGGGAAAGACGGTCACACGTGCCGACCTGTGTGAGGCGGTGTATCAAAAAGTTGGACTGTCGCGCACTGAATCCGCGACACTTGTAGAGCTTGTACTGAAGGAAATCACCGACTGCCTCGAACGTGGCGAGACGGTGAAATTATCTTCGTTCGGCTCGTTCGTCGTGCGTAAAAAGGGCCAGCGTATCGGGCGAAATCCCAAGACCGGCAAGGAAGTTCCGATCTCACCGCGCCGCGTCATGGTGTTCAAGCCATCCGCAATCCTCAAGCAGCGGATCAATTCCGATGGCAGCCAACCGGCGTAAAGCCGAAGGCGGCTCGTCGTCTGAGATGAAGCTTTAAATCGCACCGCGAGGATTCGGGCATTGGACAAGGCGCCGGACGCGTTTCGCACCATCAGCGAGGTCGCCGACGAGATCGACGTGCCCCAGCACGTGCTGCGGTTCTGGGAGAGCCGCTTTCAACAAATCCGCCCGATGAAGCGCGGTGGCGGCCGGCGCTACTATCGTCCCGATGATGTCGATCTGCTGCGCGGTGTGCGTCATCTGCTGTACGGCGAAGGCTATACCATCCGCGGCGTGCAACGCATCTTGCGCGAGCAGGGCGCGGCGTTTGTCCAGGACGTTTGGCGCGCGGGCGCCGAACCGCCGCCGCCGCAACTGGAGGAAGATCGGACAGCCGGCAAGATCGTGGAGGAGGCGCCGGCAACGCGGCCGGAGCCGAACCTGTTCGGCTTGGCACCGCCTCGCGCCGCCGAACGCGTCGCAATGCCGGCGGATGAACGCCGCGAACCCATTCTTGAGCCACCGGCGCCGGTCGATCCGCCGCCTCATGCAATCGGGGTCGAGGAACGCCGCAAGCTGCAGTCTGCGCTCGACGAACTCGTCGCCTGCCGCCGCATCATCGATGCAGCCCTCCTGCAGGGTTGAATATCACTTCATAGGCCGCTCTTGATCGCACTGCGGAGCAGCGCGCGATAGGGATAACCGTTATAGGGGCTGACCGTCGCCTTGGTGTCGACCAGGTCAGCGAGCGTCGATATCAATGCGGCGGCGTCTTTGTAGAGATAAACGTCGCCGTCGCGTAGCTCGGCAAATTCAGGGATATCGGTACAGACGACACGGCTGCCGGCGAGGCGCCCTTCGACCACGCAACGGCCAAAACCTTCGCGCAACGCATGAACCCACACGATTTCGTGCATTTGGTATTCGGCCGCGACCTCGCCGTCGGTCAGCTGTCCGCGCACGCGCAACTGGCCCGAGTTCAAGTAGCCTTCGAGCGCCGCTAATCGCGGCGCATCCGTTGCCTTATGCAGACCAAGCACCGCGACGCGATAGCCGACGGCTAGCAGCTTTGGCAGATAGTCCGTGGCGACCGTCTCGACGTCCTTGTTGGGGGTCGAGCCGCTGCACAGCAGAATCGAGGTTTTCGCCTCGCGCTTTGGCGACCGCGCGCGCAGCAGCCGCTCGAACGCGTAGAATGTGTTCGGCAGGATCGTGATTGGGCCGCGGCCGAACCGGCCGCTAGCGTTTATTCGCTGGCGCGATAGCTCCGAGATCGTGAAAACTGGCCGATCGAGCCATTTAACCGCGCGATAGCACAGCAAATAATAGGCCTTGGATGGTGACATCGCGCGATCGAGCTGTTCGAGATCGTGCACGACGATACGCGCGCGCCGCGTGACGAGGTCGATGATGGCGGCGGAATTATATGGGTATAGCGTGACGTCGGCCCGCAAGATCAGCCCGATCAGTGGCAGCACAGTCTGCTCGATCATGACAGCAATCATGTAGAACAGGCTGCGCGGCAGCTTGCGGCAAATGGCTGGCGCGCGGACGACGCTGACGCGATACCCCTCCTCGCGCAATCCGTCGATCAGGTTGCGCACATAAAGCGGAATGCCGCGATCGAGGACGCCGCCGATGAAATCGTTGATCAGGATATGCAAGCGAGGTCCCTGCGGTCGCGAGCAAAGCTATACGCGGGAATAGAGTTGGTCGGCGCGTCGAGATTTGAACTCTGCCCCACAGGCCACCAGTTTGATGGCCCGAAGACTACGATGTTTCCGCAAATTGCCGCAACCGCCCAAAACACCTGTTCTACTTTCATTCGATATTCTCCCATGTTGCCTTATCCGGACCGAGTTGGTTTTCGTGATGCTGAAAAGTATTAGATAGTTTCGAAATGTGTTTGACGGCCTTTCATTTGCTTTCGATATATACCGCGTCACTCTCCGTGAGGTAGGCAGGAGACGCTGGGTACCTCACTACAGCAACACGGGCAATCGTGCCGGCATGGCCGTGTGGCACCTCCTCACGCTTCACGCGCCGGTGCCCCGGTCGGAAGTTTATTGGCAGTCAACTCGCGGCGAGGCGGATTTGCCTCGTCGGGACCTTTTACATGGAGATCGATAAACCATGAGTTTGGAAAAGCTGCGCGTAGCGGTGATCGGCATGGGATGGTGGTCGGACGTGCTTTCCGACGCGATCATGCGGTCTGACAAAATCCAGATTGTATCCTGTTTCACACGTTCGGAAGACAAACGGAAAGCATTCGCCGAGAAATACCGTTGCCGGCAGGCGCTCAGCTTCGACGACGTTCTAAAAGACGCGTCGATTGAGGCGATCGTCAATACGACGCCCAACAGCGTCCATCTCGAGACGACCGCCCAAGCCGCCAGTGCCGGCAAGCATATTTTCCTCGATAAACCGATCGCCAATACGGTGGCTGAGGGCCTGGCAATTGCGCGGATCTGCGACAAGGCGGGGGTCGTCGTGGCGCTTGGCTATCAGCGCCGACGCGAGAATCATTTTCGTTGGATCAAAGACGAGATCGCGGCCGGACGGTTCGGCAAGCTCGTTCAGGCCGAGGGCAATATCAGCCGCGACCGCCTCGGCAAGATCGATTTGTCGTCCTGGCGCTATCAAGCGGCCGGCATGCCGGGCGGCGTCATGCTCCAGATCGGCCTGCATTATGTCGACGTGCTGGAGATGCTGATGGGGCCGGTCAAGAGCGTGTCCGGCTTGCTGGCGCAGCTCGTGCTGCCGGGCGATAATCCGGATGTCTCTGCGCTTATCCTGCAACATGAGAACGGCGCGCTCTCGAATTTGAACGCGAGTTACGCCTCCGCCTCGGAATACTACATGCTCAACGTGTACGGCAAAGAGGCGAGCGCTTACTATGATCTGTTCGGTGGCTTGCGCCATCTCAAGCGAGGCGAGACGACGTCGCGGTCCATAGCGGTCTCAAGCAACGACACCATCCGTGAAGAGCTCGAGGAATTCGCGCACTGCATCCGCACAGGAACGAAGCCGGAAACGGATGCATGGTGGGGTGCGCGCAACCTGGCCGTCGTCAAGGCCGGCATCAAGAGTGCGCGCGAGCGTCGCGTCGTCGAAGTTGCGGAAGTTTTGGCGAGCGGCGAATGAGCAGTATCGGCGCGGGCCCAACCATCCGCGATAACCCCCACGGTAACAGCGGCGCGATCGGGCCGTCTCGCCACCGCTAAGAGCTTATGAATAGGGTGCGATGCAGCATATTTTGCTGTCTGAGCGGTTATACACAGATAAAAATGACGGTAAGCGGTGATATTTTTAACTTCAGTTGGGTGCGGTGCACTATATTTTCCCACCATGCGGAAAAGTCTCCGATATTAATGAAATTGCGTTGACCGGCCCGCTGTCAGGGATAAAAACGCGCGGCACGGATGATCTTAGCCAAGAGGCGTCGGTTGAATCATCACGCCCTGCGGGCTAAACGCCGCCGAATTCGGTCAATGCGCCGGCGAAACGCGCCGAAGCCGGCGGCGTCCAGTCATTCGCGACTACCTCAAGGCGAAATACGTTAAAGCCCGGCTTTGAAGAAAAGCTCGGTCGGAGTGCAGGCAATGTCGAATCCCATCGGAATGCGCCGCAACCTCGCCGGTTATGGTGATGCCGGATTTTCGATTTTTCTGCGCAAGGCCTTCATTAAGGCGCTCGGTTACAGCGACGAAGCATTAGACCGTCCCATCATCGGTATTGTCGATACAGACTCCGGCTACAACGCCTGTCAACGCAACGTGCCCGACCTGATCGAAGCCGCTAGCCGGGGCGTCATGCTGTCCGGCGGCATTGCGATCCCGTTTCCGGTGATCTCGATTCAGGAGAGTTTTGCGCACCCGACCAGCATGTATCTGCGCAACCTGATGGCGATGGACGTGGAAGAGATGATCCGCGCACAGCCGATGGACGCGGTTATTCTGCTTGGGGGGTGCGACAAGACCGTGCCCGCGCTGATGATGGGTGCGGCCAGCGCCGGCGTTCCGGCGATCCTCCTGGTCAGCGGACCGATGCTGGCCGGCAGCTGGCGTGGCGAGAGGCTCGGTGCGTGCACCGACTGCCGTCGCTTCTGGGGACGTTATCGTGCCGGCGAGCTTAGCGACGAGCAGATCAACGAGGTGAACAGCGAGCTCGCACCGACAATCGGCTCGTGTGGCGTGATGGGTACCGCCAGCACGATGGCACTCGCAACCGAGGCGTTGGGCATGATGTTGCCGGGCGGCGCCTGCGTCCCTGCTGTGCATGCCGAGCGCCGTCGCCTTGCCGAGCGGACCGGGGCGCGCGCCGTAGCAATGGCGGCTGAACGGTTGACGCCGGATAAGATCCTAACGCCGGCCGCCTTCACCAATGCGCTGCGCACCGTGCTTGCTGCTGGCGGTTCGACCAATGCCCTGATCCACCTCACCGCAATGGCCGGACGTCTCGGCATCGGCGTTGATCTCGCGGGTTTCGACCGCATCGCCCGCGAGACGCCAGTGCTGATCGATCTCAAGCCGACCGGACAGGGCTACATGGAGGATCTGTATCACGCGGGCGGATTGGTCCCGATGCTGCGCGAGATCGCGCCTTTGCTCGATCTCGATTGCATGACGGTGACCGGCCGGACGCTGGGCGAAAATATCGCGGCGGCGCCGACCTCGTTCAAGCAGGATGTGATCCGTCCGTTTTCGAATCCGATCTATGCCGGCGGCGCGATCGCGGTGCTGCGCGGCAATCTTGCGCCGGAGGGCGCCGTCATCAAGCAGGCGGCGGCCAATCAGGCGCTGCTCCAGCACACCGGCCGGGCGGTAGTCTTCTCTTCGCTCGCTGATCTCGCCGCACGCATCGACGATCCCGCGCTCGATGTGACAGCCGATGACGTGCTGGTACTACAGAACGCAGGGCCGAAAGGCGCGCCCGGCATGCCGGAAGCCGGTTACATCCCTATTCCAAAGAAGCTTTTGCAGCAGGGCGTGAAGGATATGGTCCGCATGTCCGACGCCCGCATGAGCGGTACCGCTTTCGGCACGATCGTGCTTCACATCTCACCGGAATCCGCCGTTGGTGGCCCGCTTGGCCTGGTGCGTAACGGCGATCGTATCAAGCTCGACACGGCCGGCCGCACGCTCTCGCTTCTGGTCGACGACCGGGAGCTGGCGGCTCGGCTCAAGGCCCTGCCGCCGGCCCCGAGCGGGGAGGGCCGGCGCGGTTATGAACGTTTATATTTCGAGACGGTGACCCAAGCGGAGCAGGGCTGCGACTTCAATTTCGCAATGCCGAAGATCACGACGACGATCCCCTAAGGCGTGTTTCGTTCTTCGGACGGGCTCGGCCTTTCGCGCTGCTTGGACCAACGCTGCTCGCCTGAACTGCCCTGTATGGCTCCAGCCAAGCACCGCCATGCTCGTGACCCAGCCGACGATGAAGTATAAGCCTTGGTCGGCGTGAAGTGGCGAAGACAGGCCGAGCTCTAAAATCGGCCGGGCAGTCACCCGTCACGGGGAGGGAAAATCATATGTCCAAGAAGGACCCTATCGGGTTTGACAGACGCGACATTCTCAAACAGATCGTGACGGTCGCTGGCTCGGCCCCGTTATCACCCAACGTGTTGGGAGCGACGGCCGCAGCCGCCACCGTGACGATGCAGGCCGATGCCGCGTCAGCGCAGGCGTCTGCGCCAAGTTCGGCACCAAGTTCGGCACCAAGTTCGACGCTCCCCGCCGGATATCAATCCCTCGGTCCGGATGAAGCCGGCTTCGTCGAAGCCTTCGTCAATGTCATGTGCCCTGCAGACAATCTCACGCCGAACGGCGTTGACTGCGGTCTTGCAACCTTCATCGACCGGCAGTTGGCGGGCGGGTTCGGACAGGGCGAAAACCTCTACATGCACGGCCCGTGGAAGCAGGGTAAGCCGCAGCTCGGCTATCAGCTTCCGCTGACGCCTGCGCAGTTCTTCAAGGCCGGCATAGCTGCGGCCAATGCGGCTTGCCAGACGCGATTTGGCATGGACTTCGACGAGTTGGTGCCGGCGGACGCCGACCTCTTCCTGCGCGATCTCTCCGCCGGAAAGGTTTCCGACCCGCGGGTTCCACTGAGTGAATGGTTCAACGATCTGGCCTATCCGCTCTTCGTGCAGGCTTGCTTCGCCGATCCAATTTATGGCGGCAATAATGACAAGGTGTTCTGGCGAATGATCGGCTATCCGGGCCTGCCGGCGACGCACACGCGCGACATGGTGGAATTCCGCGGCAAGCCCTTTCCGGGTGCCAAGGATCCCAAGTCGATCGTGGACTTCAGCTGAGGGGAATGGTGATGGCCACCAAGCTGAATAAGCGAACCGTCGTGATCGTTGGCGGCGGATTGACCGCCGCCCTGGTCGCGCGCCAGCTCACCGCGAAAGGCACCGACGTTCTCGTGTTGGAGCGCGGTTATGATCGCCGTAAATCGGCGGCAGCGAAACTTCCCAATCAACGCGACGAATTGCGTTGGGATATTCGCGGCGGCCTCGGGCAAAATTGGGCGGTCGAGACCTACACCGTACGGCATTCGCCGAAAGACGAAGCGCTGCCCGCCCGACGCCTGGCGGCGATCCTGCCGGGCGAGGGACTGGGGGGTGCCGCGAGCCACTGGAATGGATTTGCCTGGCGTTGGGCGGAGTACGATCCGACCTTGCGATCGCGCTTTGAGGGTCGTTACGGGGCGAAAGCCATACCGCCGGAATTGCAGATTCAGGATTGGGGCGTGACTTACGCCGAAATGGAGCCCTATCACCATCTGTTCGAGAAGCTCTACGGAATTTCGGGCAAGGCCGGCAACATCAAAGGCAAGATCATGCCCGACGGCAATCCGTTCGAAGCGCCGCGTCGCGACGAATATCCCCAGCCGCCCGTCGAGCCGACCGAAGCCGGACTGATTTTCAAGGCCGCGTGTGAAAAACTCGGCTACAAACCGTTTATTGCACCGTCGGGCAATTCATCGGGCGCCTACACCAATCCGGACGGCATGAAGCTCGCGCAGTGCCAGTATTGCGGGCACTGCGAGAAGTTCATCTGTGAAGCGCAGGCGAAAGCGACGCCGGAGGTGCTGCTGTATCCGATCCTTGCGCAGCGGAAGAATTTCGAGATTCGCATGCAATGCCGGGTGACTGGCGTCGATTACGACGCGGACGCCAAGCGTGTCACTGGGGTGCGCTATGTCGATATGATAACCGGGGCCGAGTACGAACAGCCCGCGGATGTGGTCGTGCTCGCCGCCTTCACGATGTCGAACACGCGTTTCCTCCTGCTGGGAGGAATCGGTAAGGCGTACGACCCGGCAAGCGGCGAAGGCGTAGTCGGCAAGAACTTCTGCTATCAGACCAATTCCGCCATGAACGTGTTCGTCAAGGATCGATGGATCAATCCGTTCCTGGCCAGCGGTAGCACAGGGACCACCATTGACGAATTCAACAACGACAACTTCGACCACTCAGGCCTAGGCTTCCTCGGTGGGGCCGGTATCAGCGCCAATCTGACCAATGGCCGGCCGATCGGTAATCGCCGCCTGCCGCCTGGTACTCCACGGTGGGGCACGCAATGGAAGCAGGCCAGCGCGGACTGGTACGCCAAATCATTCTCGATGCAGGCTCAAGGAACAAGCTATCCGCATCGCGAAAACTACCTGAGCCTCGATCCGGACTATCAGGATGCGCATGGCCAACCGTTGCTACGGATCACGTTTGACTGGCGCGACAACGACATGAAGATGTCGGAGTATTGCACCAAGAAATTGGAGAATATCGCCAAGGCGATGGACGCGACGATCTTGAGTCCCGCGATGCCGCGCAAGGCGCCGTTCGATACACGGCAGTATCAGAGTACGCATGTTACCGGCGGCACGCCAATGGGTGCCGATCCCAAAGCTAGCGTAGTCTCGCAGCACCTCCAGCATTGGGATGNNTGCAAAACCTGTTCGTCATCGGAGCTTCGACCTATCCACACAACTCCGGCTACAATCCGACGGCATTGCTGGGCGCGCTTGCACTTCGGCTGGGCGACGATCTCAACGACTATATCGAGCGACCGCGGATGCTTTGATCGAAGGCGATCGTGTTTGAACGCCGATTGTGCACAGGGAGCGTGGATAGCCCATGGTTGTTCGTTTGTTGGTTTGGGCCTTGGCGGTAACGATCTGGGCATCTGGCGGTCCAGCTTGGGCGCAAGACGTTGAAATGGGTAAGCAAGTTTTTGCTGCCTGCGCGCCGTGCCACGCGCCGGATCAGAACGGGATGGGCCCGAGACTAGGCGGTGTCCTCGATCGTCCGGCCGGAACTATCGAAGGCTTTCGTTACAGCCGGGCGATGAAAAATTCGAAGATAGTCTGGGACGAAAAGTCGCTCGACGCTTACTTGGCCGAGCCGCAAAAATTAGTGCCGGGCAATCTCATGCCGTTTTCCGGAATCGCCGATCCGCAGAAACGCAGCGATCTGATCGCCTATCTCGGGACGCTCAAATAACAAAGATAGACTGCGAATGCCTCGAATATCCTTACCGACATTTGGCTTCAAGCCGGGACGTGAGCCGTCTCTTCAAGCAAACGCCGCATATCAAGCGCTATCTCAAAACCCGGCTTGGCTATGTATGTTGCGACATCCGGAAAGTTTAGCTGAATTGCGCGCTCGAACTCCGTCCATGGCGCCGACTTTGCGCCCATCATCTCATGGAATTTCTCGTGTGGGGGATGGAGAATGACGACCTTCGGCTTCAGGGCGCCGACGCCGCGCACCACGTCGTCGATAAAGTTGAGCTGCATTCCCGCCAGCAAAATGTCCGTCTTGAACTTTCTGCCCAGGTCTTCGATCTCCCGGTCGGTCATTTTGGTATTGAAGCCTTCGTTGTAGTTCAGGATTGTTACGCCATCCTCCAATTCCAGGAAGTAGCCGGTATATGGCGAGTAGAAAGGCGCATTGACGGCGCTGCTCCATGCCCAGGACAGCTGCGTCGCATTGCCTTGAAATACGGCCATCGTGATCGCTTTCGCGATGTTGATGTCGCGGTGCTTCCATTGGAAGGTCGTAATCTGAAACCCGGGGATCGAGGTCGCGCCGGCGACGCGCGGATCAACCGCAACGAGCTGATCCCGGCCGATACCGTGTCGGCGCCGCAAAAATGAGCATACCGACGGAGCCGCAATCACTTTCGCGCCCGTCCGCTTGGCGACGACAGGCACATCGAGAAAATGCTCCTCGTGTCCGTGCGTCACCAGAATGTAATTTACGTCGGCGAAATCATCCAGATGGAACCACTCGGCACCGCAATAAGGACGGAAAAACGGATCGAACACCAACTTGCTCTTGGCCGTGCTTATCGAAAACCCAGACCATCCGAAATATCTCAATGTTGCTGGGGAAGGCATGACGTCTCACTCCGTGCTCAAACTAGAAATTGCTCCCCGCGGCGGTAGGAGCGACGGGAATCAAAAAACCAAGTTCTTTAAGCTTGGTATCGATATCTATCGCTTGGATTTTCCCTGTTGTTTTGGTGTCAAGTGATCAAGGCGTCATCTTTGGTCTCGCGCGCAAACAGCGTCGCGGTCAAAGTAACGAGGGCCAAGAGTATCAGCATGATCGACACGCCGCCGGTGCCGCCCATATAAGCCGCGAGCGCGGTCGCGATCAGCGGGGCAAAGCCGCCGCCGATGGCCGCCGAAACCTGGAACCCCAGGGATGCGCCACTATAGCGGACATTGGCGCCGAACAGTTCCGGGAAATAGGTCGATTCGGGCGCGAACATCAGGCCGTGCCCAAGATTGAGCGCAATGACGACGGCTATCGTGACAATTTCCGGTGTTCCGGTATTGAGCAACCAGAATAGCGGGAAGGCGAAAATAACGGTGAAGCCGACTCCGGCGAAGTACAGCGCCCGGCGTCCGAATATGTCCGACAAGTGACCGAACAGCGGAATCGTGAACAGCTCCAGTAGAGCTGCCAGCGTGATGGCGTTCAGCATCAAGGATTTCGACAAGCCGAGCTTGGTCGTGGCATAGACCACCACGAATACCGTCAGCATGTAGACCCATGATACTTCCGACAGCTTCAGGCCGACCGCGATGAAAAAGGTTCGGGGGCTCTTGAGAATCATCTCGACGAACGGACTGCGGACGATCTGTCCGCGGGACTTGATCTTTTCGAATACCGGCGTCTCCGGCAGCCGGGCGCGGACGAATATGCCGATCGCCACGAGTACGATGCTGATCAGGAACGGAATACGCCACCCCCAAGCCAGAAAGTCGGCGTCCGGGAGCGTGGTGACGAGAGAAAACACACCAGACGCCGTGACGAGACCGAGCGGAAATCCGACCTGGACCAGGCTGCCGAACAAACCGCGCCGGTGCTGCGGCGCGTGTTCCAGCACCATCAGCGAAGCGCCGCCCCATTCGCCGCCGAGAGCGATGCCCTGTATCACCCGCAACAGAATCAACATGCTCGGCGCCCAAATTCCTATCTGCGCATAGGTTGGCAGAAAGCCAATCGCCGCCGTGGCCAGACCCATGGCGACCATGGTGATCATCAGCATCGATTTCCGGCCCAACCGGTCGCCAAAATGCCCGAAAATCGCTCCGCCGATCGGGCGCGCGAGAAAGCCTACGGCAAAACTGCCCAACGACGCCAAGGTGCCAATTCTCGGGTCGACATTGGGAAAGAACAGTTTGTTAAAGACCAGTGCGGCCGCGGTGCCATAGATGATGAAGTCGTACCATTCGACGATCGTTCCGATCGAACCCGCGAACGCGATGGTGCCGATGTGACGTGGCTTGGTCACGTCCAATGTCGCGCCCAGATCTGTCGTCGTTGTCATTTCAGGCCTCGCTGTCGATCCAATCCCTAGAGAACGAGAGAGGATGTATTGGGCTGCGACGCGGTCGCTCGATGGGTGATCATATCAGGAAACATTTGCTCTGAGTTTAGGCACACGGTGCTCGTACTGTCGATGCCGTACGCTAAAAATCCCGAATTTACCGCAACGCTCGCGCTCTCTATGGATCAATGAGCAAGTTTCATGCCGAGAAACTTCACTTGGCTTACTGCCTTAAAATACGCTATTGTCCCGCTGCATCTCGCTGCGCGGCAACGGCCATGCTGTTCGGAATTCTGATTTACGACGGCGTCGAGGCGATCGACCTCGCTACGTTTGGCGTACTGTCGATGGCGCGGCGGATTCGTCCCGATATCGAGATCTGCACGATCGCGCCGCAAAGCGGCGTCACTACTTTGGCAAACGGATTGCGCGTCATTGCGGATTACGATCTGCGCGACGCTCCCCACCTCGACATTCTGGTGGTGACCGGTGGACCGGGCTGGCAGGCCCAGGCCCGTTCACCGGAGGTGTTGGGCTTTATTCGGCGCCACCTCGACGAGATTCCCATAGTCTCTGTCTGCACTGGCAGCTTGATTCTGGCGGCAAGCGGTGTTTTGGATGGCAAAGAGGCGACCAGCAAACGCGAAGTAGTGCCGCCGGAAATTTCGCCGCTGGAGCGATTGCGCGCTGAGTACCCGCGCGTTACCGCGCGCAATGCGAGTCTTGTGGACGAAGGCAGCATCATCACGGGTGGCGGCGTGTCGCTTTGTATCGACACAATGCTTCACTTGCTCAAAACGGTGTTCGGTCCCGAAACGGCGACCGAAATAGCCAGAACCATCGAGTATCAAAGAGCATGGGCAGCAAACCTCGCACAGTTTCCGCCGCTCGTTACGGCAAACCCGTAACGAGCAGACGGTCCGAAGCGAAGACGTCGGCCCTGACGCCGGCCGAGCTGCAACTGGGCCGGCGGCTGTGTGAACTTCGCGCTGCGCGGGGCGTCACCCAGGACAAGGTGGCGGCCGAAACCGGCTTCACCAAAGGCTATCTCTCGAAGATCGAAAACTCCAAGGTGATCCCGTCGATCGGAACCCTGGTCAAGATCGCGCGCGCGCTTGAGACCGATCTTGCCGATCTTTTCGATACCGATGCCATCAGCGATCAAGACGGCACCGTCAGCATCGTCCGCTCATGGCAAAGACAAGGCATGGTTCGCGGCGGCAGTTCGTTCGGCTACGATTATATCGCGCTCGCCGATAAGCGGCACCATAAGCATATGGAGCCGTTCGTGATGATTTTTCCGCCGCGTGCGGAGCGGGACATCCGTTTCGAGAAGGACGTCCGCTTCGAGCATGCTGGCGAAGAATTCATGTTTGTCCTGTCGGGCAAAGTCGAGCTTTCGCTCTTGATCAACGAGCGCGTCCGGACCTGGGTGCTGGCGCCGGGCGACAGCGCTTACTTCGATTCCAGTATTCCGCATTGCGGACATAGTCTCGAAGGCGAGTCCCGTGCGCTGGTGGTGATTTATAGCTTGCAGCAGCCCAACGCCGAAGCGACCCGACAAATCGGCCGGAATCAGGAAGTTGCACGCGCGGGGAGGGTAGGGTCGGCGATAAAGGGTCGCCTTAAGGCTGCGCATCAATGACTCTGCGCCCTAACTAATCTTGGCGCCGGATAAAAGCAGTTCTGTCAGTGTGACCATTTCCACGGGAAGAAATGGCCGGCATCGGCAGATGACGGCCGCCGGCAATGATCGCACGGGAGATTCGTAGCACTAGCGGCGAACGAGCCCGGCTTTTTAGTCGAAGCCGACGTGTTTTTGTCGCGATGGGCTGCGATTATTGGTCGGAGCGCCGAGATTTGAACTCGGGACCCCCAGTCCCCCAGACTGGTGCGCTAACCGGGCTGCGCTACGCTCCGAAAGCCAGTGTCCTAGTCGGGACCTAGCCTTTTGTTTGATCATGATCTTTTCCGAAAACCACGTTTTACGTTGCGGCTTTCATGTTCCGGGAAAAGCTTGATTTTATTGTCATTACTGGTTTTCCTCGGCTCTGGCAATTGACGCGGCGATCGGGTAGTGCCTCAGTTTGAAATCCTAGCGCCCTTGCGCGCGACGTGTGAGCCGCCATACTGGGACCATGGCCCCGAAGCGTCCCAAGCGCCCGCGAGACCCGAACCAGCTCGGCAAGCTGATAGTCGAGTTGTCGGTCGGCAGCGCCAGCGAAACTGCCACGCCGGAACTGTCACCCGCTTCCGAGTTCGCTCGTCAAGGTGGCTTGAAGGGCGGCAAGGCAAGGGCGGAGGCATTGACCCCAGCCCGCAGGCAGGAAATCGCCCGGCAAGCTGCCCACGGTCGGTGGGGTCAGAAGAGAAAATAATCCCCGCACTGTTGTGGTTTTGCCCCGGCTCAGACATTATCCCACTTAAGGCGAGGGTCTGGGCTATGACCGTAGGGGTTGCGATTTGCTGTAAAGACGGCATCGTAATGGCGTGTGACAGTCTCGCGACCTTCAGTCGCGGCGCTCCCGTCTCTCGTTTTACCAACAAGCTGTTCATTATTGAACACAAAGATTTGCTGCATCCGGTTGCCGTCGTTGGTGCCGGGATGACGGCCTTTATGGACAAATTTCTTGACCGCGCTAAACGCGAAGGTATCGGGATCGCCGCGGCGGAGGTGAAGCGCAAGCTTGACGTGGTCGATTTTGTGGAACGCGTTTGCGAGACAATCATTACACTTTTAGTCAAAGAATATGCGATCGATAGAAATCGCTTTTTTGGAAGCCCAATAAGCGATTTCAGCCTGTCGATGCTGGTTGCCGGTGCGACTTCGGCCGACCATGGTGCAGCCGAACTCCGGTCATATAATATCCATACGATCGGCCTTGCCGAGTCCATTGAAGGGTATGGAACCATCGGAAGTGGCGCGCCCTATGCAGAACTGTTTTTACACGGGGTCGTCCCCGAACCTCAAAAAACTTCAGTGAAGGAAGCTATCGGACTCGTATGCCATGCGATCAAAGGAGTTGAGATCATGGACCCAAACGTTGGTGGCGAGACACGCGTTTGTGCTTTGCAATGGGACAACGCAAAACTACCTGTTGGTCAGGCCCTCAACACAAAATTAAGTGTGACCCGACAGGTCGAGGCAAGCCTGCCGAAGGGGGCTAAAGATCGGATGGAAGGTGTGCTAAAAAAGATGAGCACCGACATGCGCAAGGTTGTGAAATGAGATCGACGGAGCCCGTCATGAATTTTTTGTCTCGCACCCGAATCACCAAGATTGAGCAGGCATCGGACACACAACCTGGCATGCTGGAGACGATGATTAAGCGCCTATATATTCGGCGCTTTCCGCAATTGGAAAATCTAGCCTCGTCCGTCGAAACGCATGGGGAGAAGCGAGTCGCGCGATCTCGGCCAAAGAAACCGGCTGTCTCCAAACGAAAATAAACTTTGTGCTTGACTGTCAAGCATAAGGTTCATTATATTAGGGGGCATGAACAAGCTCCCGTTTGAAAAGCGCGTCCAAATCCTCCACCTGCTAGTCGAGGGCAACAGCCTTCGCGCAACCGCTCGTTTGGTGGACGTATCGTTCAATACGACGGCCAAGCTTTTCGTGGATGCCGCCCGCGCGTGTGCCGAGTATCAGGATCGCACGCTCCGCAATCTCAAGTGTAAGCGGCTTCAACTCGACGAAATTTGGTCATTCGTTTACGCAAAGCAAAAGAACGTTCCGGGCGCGAAGTCTGCGCCAGCCAACGCTGGCGACGTGTGGACGTGGGTTGCGATTGACGCCGATACCAAGCTTGTTCCGTCATGGCGCATCGGTGACCGTAGCTCGGGGACTGCGATAGCCTTCACGGACGATCTCGCATCGCGACTCGCAAGCCGCGTCCAGATCACGACAGACGGTCATCGGCCTTACCTTGAAGCAATCGAAGGATCATTCGGCGCGGACGTTGACTACGCCATGCTTGTCAAAATCTATGGTGCCGACGCGAGCGGTGAGAAGCGGTACAGCCCCGCAGAGTGCATCGGCGCGGTCAAGCATCGGGTTGAAGGCAATCCAGATCCGAAGCACGTTTCGACCAGCTTTGCGGAACGTCAAAACCTAACGCTCCGGATGAGCAGCCGACGATTTACGCGGCTCACAAATGCCTTTTCAAAGAAGGTCGAGAACCACGCTTTGTCAGTTGCGCTGCATTACATGAATTACAATTTTTGCCGCATCCATAAGACGCTGCGGATTACCCCTGCGATGGCCGCTGGCGTGACGGATCGCCTTTGGTCAATTAGTGATATCGTTGGCGTGCTGGAGACGTGGGAGGCTAAAAATGAAAGCCGCTCTACTAGCGTTTAGCTTGTGTATATTTTCAATTTCAGCTCATGCCGAGTCAAACGTTGAAACCTTTCTCCGAGATTATGACGCAGCCAGTTATCCGGCCAAGGAATATATGGCTGGGCACCTCTCCAGCATAGAAGATGGAATGAGTTGGGCAAATGTCGCACTAACTGAGGATCGAAAGGAATTTCCCTTGTATTGCGTACCTAGATCATTGGTACTTACCGGGGAGCAGCTAATCGACGTTCTTCGAAGACACCTAGAGACAAATCCCTACGCAGCGAAAAGCCCTTTTCCACTTGTTTTGCTGGTGGCTCTCCAAGAGGTATTTCCCTGCGCACCAAAATCAAAATGAGGCACTACCGGCGATCGCACCCGCTTGTCATGTTTATAAGTATAACTTTATCATAAACCTGTCGATTATCTATATATCGCGCCGTTGTAAGTATCTTCTGCGTATATTTTACTGTAGTTTTATGTATTCTGATGCCGCATTTACAGTTAGAGCCATATCTTTTCTGAAGATGCGAGCCGTACTCTTCCATCCTAACCCGGGAGGCGTCGCGCATTCGGCAAGCGCCTGAATACAGCCGCACGCCGCATTAGGAGAAGTCATGAAGAGCCATAGCCTGCATACGCAGATCGCCATCGCCGCGCTCGCAGTTGGCGTTACATTCGCTTCAGTTCCGGCCTTCGCGCAAAGTACCAATGGCCCGGCCGCCCAAAATTATGGAGCCGGTTCTAATGCCCAGACCGGCGGAGTGAACTATCAATCCGCCGCTGCGCAGAAGCCGCTATATAACGCCGCGCCCCAGAAACAGCACCAGCAGGTGCAGCCCGCCGACGCATCGTCCGGGCCGGCAGGTCCGGGCGGGGCCAATTATGGCGCGGGCTCAAACCCTCAGACCGGCAAATAATCAGCCAGCCGGCTAACCCGCGCTGCCGACGCGCGAGATGGGTGCAAATTGCGAGCCCCGGCCGCGGCCGGGGCCTTTTTCCTAAGGCCGGCAGGCGGTGGCCGCGTCCAGAATCGATCGGCTACGACAAATCCCGGGCTCGGTTCTTCGCCGCGACGGCGCCTCGTTTGCGGGGCGAAAAGGCAAGCCGTCGCGGGCCTTGGCCTTCCACACGCGATCACTTTGCTGTGCTGCGTTTTTCGCAAGACTTTGTAATTACGTCATTATTGGAAACGGAAATTCAATCCTGCAAACAACGGCGCGACGCCAGCCGCGGGCTCACTAACCGCTCGCGCAACAGCCGCTCGCGCATTTTGGCGACGTGACGTAAAGTGGCGCCGTTCACTCGCGGCTCTCGTCGCTCCCTGCCTGGACAACCGGATTTTCCCTTGAAGCGACTTTTCAGCGCCACCGCCAATTCTCTGCGCGGGATTGTCGACGGCGTTCGAACCGAGCCGGCGCTGCGCGATGAAACGCTCCTTCTCGCCGTGGCGTTGCTGCTCGGCATCGTCGTAGCGCCAAGCGCGGTCTGGTATGTCGCCATGATTGGCGTTATTCTTATTTTGCTCGCCATTGAATTCTTGAACACGGCGATCGAGAAGCTCGCCGATCATGTCACGCGCGAGCAGCACGCCGATATCCGCCGCATCAAGGATTTTGGATCGGCTGCGGTGTTCTGCGGACTGTGCCTCGCCGGGCTGGTGTGGATCGCAGCGATCGCCGTGCGGTTCGGCCTGCTTTAATCCGCCTTCACCGCATTGCGCTCCGAAATTGCGCGGCGCGAAGCGCCTGCGCGGCTAGTTCTCGCCGCGCCTGTTGCAAGGTCTCCGGCAGTCCGATGTCGACGAAATAACCTTCGCAGACGCGACCATAGAGCCGGTGCTCGGCCGCAAGAGCGGGGAAAATGTCGGTTTCCATTGAGCACGGCAATGCGCGAACGCGATCGATGACGGTCGCGTCCATTACGCAGATTCCGCCGTTGATTAAGGCCGGCCCGGCGTTCTGCTTTTTCTCGAGGAATCGCACGATGCGATCGCCCTGAAGTTCGACCGCGCCGTAGCGCGAGGCGTCGGGCATGTGGCGCAAGGCGATCAATGCTTCGCAGTCGGGTTCGCCGTGCGACGCGCACAGCGCCCGTAGATCGATATCGAAAATGCTGTCGCCGTTGAGCATCAGGAAAAATGGCGCGATGATGTTCCGCGCGCCGACAAGCGCTCCTGCGGTGCCTTGGGGCTCGGGCTCGACGACGACGCGCACGCGTGCCGAGCCGAAGTTGCGGCCACCGTAACGCGACCGGACGACGTCGCCGAGATGACCGGCCAAGAGCACGATATCGTCGAAGGACTGCCGGGCCAATTGTTCAATCACGACGTCCAGGAACACCGCGCCATCACCGATCTCCATCAGCGGCTTGGGGATCGAACGCGTCAGTTTGCCCAGCCGCGTGCCTTTGCCGCCGACGAGGATACAAGCTTGGTGAATCGCATGCTTCGTCATGCCAAGGGCCGGAACTTCCGCCGCATCAATTGCACAAGTCTTATCGGGTAATTGTCCATGCCTCGGCGCCGCTCTCGGTGAATTGGACCGGCGAGGCGAGCGCGCCGGCCTCGTTGAGTGCGGTTACCAAGCGATAACGACGTTCCGGATCCGTCATGAACATCAAGAATCCGCCACCTCCCGCACCCGAAACTTTGCCGGCAACGGCACCATTTTTCATTCGCGGCAGGTTTCATCGTGTGAGCACCCGCGGTGCCGTCCACAACGCTTTAAACAGCTGACTTAGTGACCGCTGTTCGCCGAGATTTGTTGCGCCCGCGGCCCGGATCGGTCCGCGGACCGCTGCGATCGCCAGGCACAGCGCTCCCGCGGTATAGACCGCGGCATAGGCGGCGAGAAAGCCGACGATATCGAATTTGGCTGCGATCGAGATGGCGGTGATCACAACCATCATGATCGAGACGCCCGCGCCGTTCAGCGCCAAGCTGCGGAAATACCCGGAGTATTGTAGGAGCGCTTCCGCGACGATTTGCAGAATATTCGCCAACAGCAGGACAACCAGAATGGGCACGATTCCGGACGGCACTGTTGCCGCCGCGTGTAACAGGAACACGAAGAGCGGCTGGCCCGCGAAAATCAGCACGGCGCACGCGATCGCCGCCGGTACGCAGCAAAGCCCGACCGCGAGCATTGTCGTGCGCACCAGTTTGTCCGCGTCGCGCGCGGCAATGGCGCGGGTCTGTCCGGGAATTGCGAGGTCGCAAATGGCGGCAAAGATGACGCAGGCGCCGCGGAAAATTCGAAACGTGACTTCGAGGATGATCGGCGCCGCGCCAAGGCCAAACGCCATCGGCACGAAATAATAAGGAAAAGTGGCGATGAACAGGCTGCCCAGGGCGCCGGTGCCGCTGCGTGCGATAGACTGCCTGTTCAAGCGGAAAAACGACAACAACTCGCGGGGAAAGCCGCGGATGTCGGCCGCGAGTCCGCCATGACGGATCAGCTTCGCCGAGGCGGCAATGAACAACCCGCACCACAGCACGTTCGCGGCGATCAGAAAGTCGAGGAACGGCAGTCCGACCAGCATGGCGAGCATCGTCGCGATGGTGGACGCGCGCCGCACGAGTTCGAGCTTTTCATAGAATAAATAAAGGTCAACCGCGATGCTGATACTGCGCAGCGAAAACCACGCGAGATTGAGCGTGATGTAAAGCAAGAACAGCCCGAGCTCGATGGCGTCGCGCGGCGTTGCCGAAGTCTGCGACAGCCTAACCGCGACACATGCGAGCGACGCGACCAGGGCGAGCAGCACATAGAACACGATAACGGCGGTCGCTTGTCGTCTGTCGCGGGCCTGGGGTTTTCCGGCGATGTGCCCGGCGCGCAGATTGACGAACAGAATCTTCGCCAGACCGAGGTCGGTGAGCCACAGCGTGTAGCCGATCCCGCCGACCACGATGAAGATCGAAAATCGTTCCGGATCGAGTATGCGGGCGAAAACGAAGGTCTGGACAAAGCCCATGACGAACGCGCCGCCCGCCGTCGAGGCACGCAGCAGAAGATAGGGAATCGATATGAGGCGCTCACGTGGCTTTTCGGCCGGCGCGGCGTCGGGCAGGGGTCCGATATTGGCGTTCATGGCCCGACGCTCTGGCTCCGGTAAGCCCCATTAAAACCCGGACAATGGCAGCGAGTGTGTAACGCGATCTTAATGGCGTGGAGCTAACCAAAAGGTGAACCGATCCGCCTATTTCGCGCTGGTGCTTGCCGACGGAACACCTCGTGCAACCGAAATTCGTCATAAACGGCCGCTTCCTCACCCAGCCCATGACCGGCGTGCAGCGCTTCGCCATGCAGGTTGCGGCAGCCATCGACGCCATGATCGAGAGCGGCGAATACGCCGAGCTCGACGGGCGGATCGAGATCGTGGCGCCGCCGGGGGCGCGTGAGTTGCCGCTGCGTCACATTCCCGTCCGCCGCTGCGGTCTTGGCGGCGGCTATTTTTGGGAACAGGTCGAGTTGCCCTGGTTTGCGAGAGGCCGCTTCTTGCTCAATTTTTGCAGCGTCGGCCCCGTCATCACGCGCAATCAACTCGTCGTTGTGCACGACGCAACGCCCCGCGCGCGGCCCAAGAATTTTGCGCCGTTGTTTAGCGCTGTTTATAATTTTCTGATCCCGCGTCTCGTCCGGCGCTCGCTTTGCACCGCAACGGTGTCGGAGTTTTCCCGCCGCGAGATCGCCAAGTGGTACGGCGTCGATACCAGCGATATGCGCGTGTGCTACCTCGGCGCTGACCACATCTCCCGTGTCGTGCCCGACAACTCCGTCATTGAGCGGCTCGGTCTATCCGGCCGCAAATTCTTTCTCGGCGTGGGAGTGAGTAACAACAAAAATTCAGAGACTGTGGCGGCGGCTTTGCTGAGGGCAGGTCTCGACGACACTCTACTAGTGCTGACCGGCAGCCGGGTTGGCAAGGTCAACGGACGATCGAGCGAGATAGCCTTAAATCGGTTGTGTCATGCCGGTTACGTATCCGATCGGGAATTACGCTCTCTCTTCGAGCACGCATTGGCGCTGGTATCGCCATCTCACTACGAAGGATTTGGGTTGCCGCCGGTGGAAGGCATGTTGCTGGGATGCCCAGCGATCATCAGCGATACGCCGGCGATGATCGAAATTTGTGGCGACGCGGCCCTGCACTGTGCCGCGGACGATGTCGAAAAACTCGCCGAATTCATGCGCATTGTCCATGATGATCCGGCTCGGCGGGATGCGCTGATAGAGGCGGGCAGGGCACGTGCCGCGCGCTACACGTGGGATTCGGTCGCGCGCACATTGCTTGAACTCTGTTCGAAATATAGCAGCGTTCGTGCTCTGAGCCCTGAAATCTGGATCGTTTCTGGCTAGAGTTTTCCGTGGTGATTCCTTGGCTGGGGAGGAGCGGAGAGCAATGAAGGCCTCGAAGTTTTCGGACGCCCAGAAGGCGTTCATTCTTAAGCAAGGCTCAGACGGGATGCCGGTTGGCGATATCTGCCGAAAGGCAGGAATCAGCCAGGCGACCTACTTCAACTGGAAGCGCAAATACGATGGCTTGCTGCCGACCGAGATGCGTCGGCTCAAGCAGCTCGAGGACGAGAACG
>PLTE01000180.1 GCA_003164375.1 Hyphomicrobiales bacterium
TGCGGCCGACGACGCTGATGCGTCCAGCGTAGCCGAGCATGCCGATGATCTCGTTGAAGACCGGGCCAGCGACGTTGTCCACTACAATGTCCACGCGCTTGGGAGCGATAGCGGCGAGCACCTGTTTGCGCAGGTCTTTTGCGGCGGGATCGAAGATGAAATCAGCTCCGAGTTTCTTGAGCTGCTCGCCCTTCTCTGCGCTGCGCGACAATCCAATCACGGTAAGCCCCATCGACTTGCCTAACAAGACCGTCGCCGAGCCTACGCCACCGGAAGCGCCGGTGACCAGAAGGACGGAACCGGGAGCGGCCGGGGCGGGCGGATCGCTCCATTGGGTGAGCGCCTGCCATGCGGTGAGATAAACCAGCGGCGCACCTGCGACTTCTTCGTAGGACCATCCCTCCGGCACTGGAACGAGATGCGAGGCTTCGACTACGACCTTTTCGGCGAGCGTGCCCCATGCCTCAACGCCAGTGTTCCCGCGGAGAATCGCAACAATCTCGCCGACCTTGACATTGGTGACACCCGCGCCCAGGGCCGCCACTTCGCCGACGCCATCGCGTCCGAGGATGTGCGGAAATTTGGGCTTGGCCGGATACTGAGCCTGAGCGAGAAACGCATCGGCCGGATTCAGTCCGGCGTACATCGTCTTGAGTAGAACCTCTCCGGCGGCAGGCTGCGGATCGGGAACGTCATCAACCCTAAGTTTTTCAACGCCATTGAACGAGTCCAGAAACCATCCACGCATTGCGTCTTCCCTTTCTCCACAAACATGATTCTCTGCAATCTTAGTCTAAAAGATGCCCGGTGAAGGTCTGAGGGTTCGGAATTGACGGCGGATGAAGATGGGGCAAGGATTGGCAAGCTGGTTAATCGTAGAAAACCCGAAGGTAAGCAGATGGTTAACAGTTGAGCGATTTCCAAAACGATTGCCGAGTTGAATAACAAGAACAGGTGATATTAACCACTTGGTGAATAGGAATTTTTAAACGATTGCCAAGTTGATTAACAAGAGCGGGCGAAGGTTAACCACTTGGTGCATGTTGCGCGGCGTGAGGTGCAAAAAATGCGGACGGCATGTGAGCCGCCCGCATTTCTGATCGTAATTTCTTGCCCTACTTTACCGGAGCGATGTATGGGATGGTGTGAGCGAAGTACCAGCAGAGGAAGAAAACGACCGGCACGTGGACCATCATCTGCAGGACTCCGTAGCCGACCAAGTCACGCGCTTTGAGACGCAGGAGGCCGAGCAGAGGAAGCATCCAGAACGGATTGATGAGATTGGGCAGAGCTTCAGAGGCGTTGTAAATCTGCACGACCCATCCAAGATGGACATGGAGGGTATTGGCTGCCTGTAAAACGTAAGGCGCTTCGATGACCCACTTGCTGCCGCCCGACGGCACGAAGACTCCGATGAGGGCCGAGTAGAGAGCGACGAGCAGAGGATAGGTTCCCTGGGTGGTGACGCGAGCGAAGAGGTCGGCCATCCATGCGGAAATGCCCGTTCCTACGATCATGCCGAAGATGACGGCGTAGAAGGGGAACTGGATGAGCACGCCTCCGGTGGCGGGAACACTCTCAGAAACTGCCTTGACGAAACTGCGGGGACGCCAGTGGAGAAGCAGACCGGTGGTGATGAAGATGAGGTTGTAGTTGTTGAGATCGAGAGCGGCGAGAGCTCCGGTGGGCGCCTGCTTGAAGAATGCGGCGAGATACCAGATGAGCAGGCCGGCGACGAGGATGCTGAGCAAGGGGCTGTATTCAAGCCACTCGCCGGGGCGGGTGCGAGGCGGAAGCACGCGTTCGGAGGATTCATACTCGATGCCGAAGTCGGCAGCGGTCTTGGCTTTTTCGGCGGGAGGCGCAGAGGCCCAGGCGATGAAGGTGGAAAGAACGATGAGGATGGCGGCGGTGGCGATTCCCTGCCAGAGGAAAAGAGTTTGCTTGAGCGGAATGACTCCCGCGATCTGGAAGAGTCCGGCAGGAATGGCGGACTTGGTGGCCATCATCATGGCGGCGGACGACGAGAGTCCGAGCGCCCACACGGCTCCGAGGCCGAGATAGCCAGCGGCACCGGCAGCACGGATATCCATGCCCTTGACGCGCTTGGCGAGTTCACGAACCAGCAGGCCGCTGAAGATGAGGCTGAGTCCCCAGGAGATCAGCGAGGTCAGCATGGAGAGAAAGGCGACGAGGGCAATCGCGTTGCGGGGATTCTTTGGGAATTTTGCGATCCAGGCGATGAAGCGATTGACGATGGGCGCGGTGGCGACCACGTATCCGCCGATAATGATCATCACCATCTGCATGGTGAAGGGCACGAGCGACCAGAAGGCCTTGCCGCCCTGGAAGGCAAGATCACTTGCCTTCTGCCCGATGCAGAGTCCGAAGATGAAGACGAGAATTACGCCGGCGAGGGCGAATACCAGGGGATCAGGAAACCAGCGTTCACTCCAGGTGGACAGCGCCAGTCCGAAACGGACGAGAGGGCCGTCGGTTTCGCTACTGGACGGAACCGATTTCTTAACCTTCACATCGTTAGCCATACGCTTTGCTCTCCAATCTTGCTATGTAAGAAGACGATGGATCGACTGAGTGGTTCTTATATTTGCATATAAATATGTAATCGCCTATGAAACAAAAAAAGGGGGCGAGCCGCAACGCAGCCGGCCCCTTTACACCACGGACATTCAGCTTAACGACTCTATGGCCATGGCCACGCCCATACCTCCGCCGATGCAGAGCGAAGCGAGACCTTTCTTTGCGCCGCGGCGCTGCATTTCATAAAGCAGGGTGACGAGAATGCGGGCACCGGAAGCGCCGATGGGATGGCCGATTGCGATGGCTCCGCCGTTGACGTTTACCTTCGAGAGATCCCATCCCATTTCCTTGTGAACGGCACAGGACTGGGCAGCGAAGGCTTCATTGATTTCCAACAGATCGAGATCGGCGACCTTCCATTCGGCACGATTGAGGGCTTTGTGCGAGGCCGGGGCCGGTCCCATGCCCATGATCCTGGGATCGATTCCGGCAGCGGCGTAGGAGACGATGCGCGCCATTGGCCTGAGGCCTAGCTCCCTGGCGCGCTCAGAAGACATGACGACCACGGCAGCAGCGCCGTCATTGATGCCGCTGGAATTGGCAGCGGTGACGGTGCCGTTCTTGTCAAAGGCAGGCTTGAGTCCCTTGATGGCGTCAAGGGTAACTCCGTAACGGATGAACTCGTCGGCATCGAACATGACGGGCGGCCCCTTGCGCTGCGGAACCGGCACGGGGACGATTTCATCCTTGAACTTGCCAGCCTTCTGCGCGGCTTCGGCCTTGTTCTGCGAGGCGACAGCGAAGATATCCTGCTCCTCGCGGGTAATATGGCACTCCTGCGCGATGTTCTCGGCGGTGACGCCCATGTGGTACTCGTTGTAAACATCCCAGAGTCCGTCGATGATCATGCTATCGACCAGGCTGGCAGTGCCCATTTTGAAACCGTCACGCGACCCCTTGAGAATGTGAGGAGTGGCGCTCATGTTTTCCTGGCCTCCTGCGACGATGATATCCGCGTCACCGGCGATGATTCCGTTGGCTGCGGTCATGACGGCCTGAAGGCCGGAGCCACAGACGCGATTGATGGTCATGCCCGGTACTGAAACCGGCAGACCCGCTTTGAGCGATGCCTGACGCGCGGGATTCTGGCCGAGCCCTGCGGTGAGGACGTTACCCATGAGCACTTCACTGACGAGTTCCGGGGCAAGGCCAGCACGCTGTAACGCGCTGGCGATTGCGATTGCGCCGAGGTCAGGCGCTGGAACCGTGGCAAGGGAGCCACCAAATTTTCCTACGGCGGTACGTGCCGCTGAGACAATCACTACTTCCGTCATTTACATATCCTTTCGAACTTGAATGCGTTTAAGGCCATTGAAATCGCGGCGTTGAGGCGTCTGAAGTGTCCCTCAGCGGCTAAAGCCGCGGAAATGAGCGTTTCTTGCGGCGCGACTAAAGTCGTTCCCTTTCAAAACCGATTCATGCTGCGGCACGAGTGAAATTGTTCCCTTTCAAGACCGACTACGAGACCACCGCTAGGCCTTGGCAGCCGCTACGTTTTCAGAGACGGGCATTACGCCGACGTGCTCTGGGATGATGAGGGTCGCCTCGGTTGCGGCGATGACCTGCTCGACAGTGACACCGGGCGCGACTTCCTTGAGCACCAATCCTGCATCGGTGGGTTCAAGGACGGCGAGTTCGGTGACGATGAGGTTGACGCGGCGAACTGAGGTGAGCGGCAGAGTGCAGCGCTTAAGGATCTTGGACTTTCCCTTGGCGCTGTGCTGCATGGCGACGATTACCTTTTTCGCGCCGCTGACGAGGTCCATGGCTCCGCCCATGCCTTTGACGCGCTTGCCGGGGACCATCCAGTTGGCGAGGTCGCCGTGCTCGGAGACCTGCATGGCGCCGAGGATGGCGAGGTCGATGTGGCCGCCGCGGATCATGGCGAACGAGTCCGCCGAGTTGAAATAGCTCGTGGTCGGCAGTTCGGTGACGGTCTGTTTGCCGGCATTGATGAGATCGGGGTCTTCCTCGCCTTCGAACGGGAACGGGCCGGTGCCGAGCATGCCGTTTTCCGACTGCAGCTGCACGCTCATGCCGTTGGGAATGTAATTCGATACCAGCGTCGGAATGCCGATACCGAGATTGACGTAAAAGCCGTCTTCCAGTTCCTTGGCGGCGCGTTCCGCCATCTGATCGCGGGTCCAGGGCATTAGAGTAATCCTCCCATCACACTTCCTCCCCTGTTCCGGCCGGCGCGTCAGCCTTCTGACGCTTGCGGACCGTGCGTTGCTCGATGTGTTTGGCCGCGGCCGGCACGTGGATCATGCGCTGCACATAGATGCCGGGGGTGATGATGTGGTCGGGATTGATGTCGCCGGGCTGCACCAGGTGCTCGACCTCGGCCACGGTCACTTTCCCCGCGGTCGCCATCGGCGGATTAAAATTGCGCGCGGTTTTGCGGTACACCAGGTTGCCCTCGGTGTCGCCGCGATAGGCGTGCACGATGGAGAGGTCGGCGACCAGACCCCGTTCCATCACATAGCGTTCGCCGTCGAATTCGCGCACGTCCTTGCCTTCGGAGATCTTGGTTCCGACCCCGGTCTTGGTGAAGAAGGCCGGGATACCGGCGCCGCCGGCGCGGATGCGCTCGGCCAGCGTGCCCTGCGGGTTGAACTCGATCTCCAGTTCGTTCGCCAGGAACTGCTGCATGAAAGTCTTGTTCTCCCCGACATAGGAGGAGATCATCTTCTTGATCTGGCGGGTATTGAGCAGCACGCCTAAGCCCACGCCGTCGATCCCGCAATTGTTGGAGACGATGGTCAGGTTTTTGACCCCGGAGTCACGTATGGCGAGGATCAGAGATTCCGGGATGCCGCACAGGCCGAACCCTCCGGCCATGATGGTCATGCCATCCTTCAGCAACCCGGCCAACGCGGAGCCTGCATCCGCATAGACCTTATTCATGCCCGCTCCATTTCCCCCGGCAAACCTTCAGCCAAAGCAGATTTGCCACTCTACGCTTAACCGGACGGGCGGAAAGGTCAACCGTTGCTCGGATAGGTGTAGGTCGTCACGATCGGCAGCTGGATTTGCGGGTGCGGATAATAATTCCAGCCGACATACATTGCCGCGAACAGAATGGCCGCGATCAGCGCGCCACCGACGCGGTTGCGGAACGAAATAAGGCTGCCAAGCAAAGCGGCAACGAAGGCGAAACCCGCCATCAACGCCACATAGATCCAATTTACCGCCGACAGGTCGATAGCCATTATATGCTCCTTGAGAGTGGATGCTCCTCAATAGCGTCCGTCCCGGAACAACGTCCGTTTCTGCTCCGGAATAATCGCTTACCTCTTTTAAAGCTTAGCCGAGGCCGCCGCTCCGCGCGACACCTTGGCGGCGCTTCGCACAAGAAGATATAAGGTTTGCGCAACCCGCCGGCGACATCGCGCCGGTGAGGTCTCCGATTACGGCGGCAGTACCCCAGTCCATGACTAATCTCCTTATTCTCCTGACGCTGCCGGAGCCCGTCCGCAATCAGTACCGCGACCGGCTGCGACAGCGCTTTCCCGAACTCGAAATCGAGCTGGTCGATCACCACTCAAAAGCCGGCCCCCATATCGCCAAGGCCGACGCGCTTTTGACCTTCGCGCCGATGCTATCCCCCAAGGTGCTCGAAGAGGCCGGCCGGCTGAAATGGGTGCAGGCGCTCGGCACCGGGACCGATAACCTCACCGACCAGCCCACCCTGCGCAAAGACATCGTCGTCACCAATCTCCACGGCATCCACGGGCCGCCGGTATCGGAGGCCGCTCTCGGCACCATGCTGGCGCTCGCTCGCGATCTGCCGCGGGCCGTGCGCGCCCAGGACGCCCGGCAATGGCAGCGCTTTCCGGCGCAGCTGTTGCACAACAAGACGGTCGGGATCTTGGGCATCGGCGTCATCGCCGAGGCGCTGGCGCCGAAATGCAAAGCCTTCGGCATGCGCGTGGTCGGGGTGAGTTCCGGGCCCCGCGCAGTCGCCGGTTTCGACCGCATGCACGGCCGCGACGAATTGCTGCGCGTCGTCGGCGATTTCGACTTCTTCGTGCTGTTGACGCCGCTCACCGCGTCGACCCGCAACAGCATCGACGCCAAAGTCTTCGCGGCGATGAAGCCTTCGAGTTTTCTGATCAATCTGGCGCGCGGCGGCGTTGTCGACGAACAGGCGTTGGTCGAGGCGCTCAAAGCCAAGCGCCTTGCCGGCGCCGCGCTTGACGTGTTCAACGAAGAGCCGCTGCCGCCCGACCACCCGTTCTGGGCGATGCATAACGTGCTGATCACCACGCATCAGGGCGGCTTCTGCGACGTCTATGTCGATTACGCGATGCCTACGATCGAAGCCAATATGCGGTGTTTTCTCCAAGGCGACGTCGGCGGCATGATCAACGTCGTGCCGCACTAGGAGTAGGCTCGAAAATCGCTGCCGGCGCTGCCCTTGCCGGAGTGGGGCGCGGCTATAATGGATGGCTAAGTTGGCAAAAATTCCCCCCGGCGTCGGTCCGAGACACCCACAGGTCGTTGTCCTCGTGGGGGCTACCGGCGACCTGTCCCGGCGTAAGCTGTTGCCCGGCCTGTTTCACCTCTCACGCGCCGGGTTTATTCCGGGGTGCCGGATCGTCGGCGTTTCGCTCGACCAGATCGACACCGAAGGCTTCCGCAAGATCGCGCGCGAGGCGCTCGATCAATTCTCCAGTCGGGCGGTGAAGGAGGCCGACTGGTCAGCGTTCGCCGATACACTGGACTACGTACCGATTTCCGGCGGCGCTGTCGTCTTGAAGGCGGCGATAAAGGGAGCCGAGACGAAATTGGGCGGCGAAAGTCGTCGTTTGCATTATCTGAGCGTGCCGCCCAACGCCGCATTGTCGGCAGTGCGTTTGCTGGCAGACGCCGATCTCGTCGATCGTTCCCGGATCGTCATGGAAAAACCGTTCGGCACCGATCTGGCAAGCGCGGTGTCGCTGAACGCGAAGCTGCACGAGGTTTTCGCCGAAGATCAGATTTTTCGCATAGACCACTTCCTGGGCAAGGAGCCGGCGCAGAACATTCTCGCGTTTCGTTTCGCCAACGGTTTGTTCGAGCCGATCTGGAACCGCAACTTCATCGACCATGTGCAGATCGATGTTCCGGAGAAAATCGGTTTAGGCAAACGGGCCGCATTCTACGAGGCGACCGGGGCGTATCGCGACATGGTGGTGACCCACTTGTTCCAGATCCTCGCCTTCATGGCGATGGAACCACCGACATCCTTGGAGCCGGTACCGATCAGCGAGGAAAAAAACAAAGTCTTTCGCAGCATGTCGCCGATCGATCCGAAGAACGTCGTCCGCGGACAATACGCCGGATATCGGGCCGAGGACGGCGTCGATCCGGAGTCCGATACCGAAACCTTCATCGCCCTAAAGTGCGCGATCGATAACTGGCGCTGGGCCGGCGTGCCGTTCTTTCTGCGCACCGGCAAGCAACTCGCGGAGGGCCAACGGATTATTTCGATCGCCTTCCGGGAGCCACCCAAGAGCATGTTTCCCGTGGGTTCAGGTGTCGGCGCGCAAGGCCCCGACCATTTGACGTTCGATCTGGCCGACGCCTCGAAGATGTCGTTGTCGTTCTACGGCAAGCGCCCTGGCCCGGGTATGCGTCTCGACAAGCTGAGCTTGCAGTTCGCCATGCATGACACGGGCATGGCCGGCGATGTGCTCGAGGCCTATGAGCGCCTGATCCTCGATGCGATGCGCGGCGATCACACGCTGTTTACGACCGCGGAGGGCATCGAACGGCTGTGGGAGGTGTCGACACCGCTGCTCGAAGCGCCGCCGCCGGTTCGGCTTTACCCGCCCGGCGGCTGGGGACCGAAATCGATCCATCAGCTTGTTGCCCCTCACGCCTGGCGACTACCGTTCGAGCGAGTCTGGCGTGACCCCAACCCCGAAGGCCACTGATGGTAGGGCCCCAGGAGAAGTGACGATGGAACAGCTTTCCGAACGGCTGCAGACGCCGATCTCCACGGCCGAGTTGGACCGGCGCTGGGCCGCGGTGCGCTCAGCGATGGAGCGCGACAAGATCGACGTGCTGTTGATGCAGAACAACAGCGATCAGATGGGCGGCTACGTCAAATATTTCACCGATCTGCCGGCGACCAACGGCTATCCGCTCACCGTGGTGTTCCCGCGCGACGATCTGATGACGCTGGTGAGCCAGGGTCCGTTCGGCGGCGTGCATAATCTCAACGGTAATAGCGACGGCGTCCGCCGCGGCGTCAAGCAATGGCTGACCACGCCGAGCTATGCCTCGTGTCATTACACGGCGAGCTACGATCCCGAGCTCGCGTCGCAGGCGCTGGCGCCCTATGCCGGCGGCACCATCGGGCTAGTCGGCACCTATCAGATGTCGTTTGCCATGGTGGATTACTTACAGAAAGGCCGCTTCTCCAACACGCGCTTCGTCGACGCAAGCGACCTCGTCGACCGCATCAAGGTGATCAAAAGCGCCGAGGAGCAGGACTTGGTGCGGCGCGCCGCCGCCATGCAGGATGGCGCGATGCGTGCGGCCTTTGCTGCGATCGAACCCGGCTTGCGCGATCGCGATATCGCGGCGATCGCACAGAGCTACAGCCAGCGCCACGGCAGCGAGCACGGCATTTATCTGTGCGCTTCGATGCCGGCGGACAAACCGGCGCAGTTTGCCGGCCACCATTACCAGAACCGCGTCATCAAAGAGGGCGACGTCTTCACGCTCCTGGTCGAGGATGCCGGGCCCGGCGGCATGTATACCGAGCTCGGCCGCACCGCCGTGGTCGGCAAGGCCTCGCAGCAGCTGAAGGACGAATTCGCCTTTACGCTCGAAGCGCGCAAATTCAATCTCGGGCTCTTGAAGCCCGGCACGCCCTGCAAGGAGATTTTCGCGGCCTATAACGACTTCATGCGCAAGAACGGCCGGCCGGAGGAAAAGCGGCTGCATTGCCACGGCCAGGGCTACGATCTGGTCGAGCGGCCGCTGATCCGCAACGACGAGCCGATGGCGATTGAAAAGGACATGAACATCGTCGTGCATCCGACCTATATCCGCGGCCCGATGTTTTCCTGGGTGTGCGACAATTATCTGATCGGCGCGGACGGCCCGGGCGAACGGCTGCACCGTTTCCCCGAAGCGCTTACCGAGCTAGGCTGATTCTGCTTCAACCGTTGCGCGCGCCGTCTTTGAGGGAGGGAAATGCCCATGAAAGAGCGAGTGGGCACGGCGCTGGCCGCGGCGTTGATTGTTTGCAGCCTGGCCTCTTCCTCAAACGCTTTTCCGGAACGCCCGCTGACCATGGTCGTTCCGTTCGCCGCAGGCGGCCCGGCCGACCTGCTCGGCCGCGTCGTCGCCAGCCGCATGAGCGAGATACTGAATCAGCCGGTCGTGGTGGAGAACATCAACGGCTCAGGCGGGATGGCCGGCGCGGCGCGCGTCGCCAATGCCGATCCCGACGGCTATCAATTCGTTCTCGGCACCGTCGGCACCCACGCCCAGGGGCAAACCCTCTACAAGCACCCGCTTTACGATGCCGTGACCGATTTCACGCCGGTTGTTCTCATCGCCGAAGTTCCGCTGGTGTTGCTCGCGCGCAAGGATCTGCCGGTCAAAGATTTCAAGGAGTTCGTCGGCTACGCCCGGGCGAACCAGGCAAAGCTGCAATTCGGCTCAGCCGGCGCCGGCTCGGCCTCACATCTCGGCTGCGTGCTCCTGAATTATGTCATCGGCGTCAGCGTCACGCACGTGCCCTATCGCGGCACGGCCCCGGCGCTGCAGGACCTGCAGGGCGGCCGCATCGACTATCTGTGCGACCTGATCCTGTCGGCAAAACCGCAAATCGAAGGCGACACCGTCAAGGGGTTGGCCAATCTCGACAGCAAGCGCTCGCCGGCTCTGCCCGACCTGCCGACGGCAGTCGAGCAGGGCAGCCCCGATCTGATCGCCTATACTTGGTTTGCGCTTTTCCTGCCGAAACACGCGCCCGAGCCGATCGTGAAAAAGCTTCATGACGCCGCGCTCGAAGCCATGCACACCGACACGGTGCGCGACCGGTTGACCGGCCTCGGCGCCGAGGTCGTCTCCGATCAGGAGGCGACGCCGCAATATCTCGGTCATCTGGTCAAGAGCGAGATCGATAAATGGGCGGCGCCGATCAAAGCCAGCGGCGTCAGCGTCGAGTAAGCCATTACCGTCAACGCCCGGCCCATTGCGGCGAACGGTCGAATTGACTGCGCCGGGCAGGCAATGCAGCACTGAGGCAACGGAGGAAACGACCCAATGAAGAAGAAATCGAAATACAAATCATTCGCCGCGCTTTTCGCTGTCACGCTCGCCTTTGCGCTTCCGGCGCGCGCCGAAGATTTCCCCAGCCGAACGATGACGATGGTCATCCCATTCGCCGCCGGCGGACCGACCGACATCCTCGGCCGCGTCGTCGCCAACCGCATGGGCGAAGTGTTGGGCCAGAGCGTCATCGTCGAGAACGTCGCCGGCGCCGGCGGCATGACCGGCTCGGCGCGCGTCGCCAATGCCACGCCCGACGGCTATCAGTTCGTGCTCGGCACCGTCGGCACCCACGCGCAGGGCCAGACGCTCTATAAGAATCCGCTCTACAACGCCGTGACCGATTTCACGCCGGTCATTCTGATCGCCAACGTGCCGATCGTGCTGGAGACGCGCAAGGACCTGCCGGTCAACACGTTTACGGAATTCGTCGCCTATACCAAAGAGCATCAGGCGCAGATGCAGTTCGCCTCGGCCGGCACCGGTTCGGCAGTGCATCTCGGCTGCGTGCTCCTCAACTACGTGATCGGCGTCAATGTTACGCACGTGCCCTATCGCGGCTCGGCGCCGGCGCTGCAGGACCTCGAAGCCGGCCGGGACGACTACATGTGCGACATCATCACCACGGCCAAGCCGCCGATCGATGCAGGCGCGCTCAAGGGCCTTGCGATCTTCGACGACAAACGTTCGCCGGCGCTGCCCAACGTGCCTACCGCGGCCGAGCAAGGCACCCCCAATCTCATCGCCTATACCTGGAACGCGATCTTCCTGCCGAAGAACACACCGGAGCCGATCGTGAAAAAGCTTCACGACGCGGCGCTTGAGGCCATGCATACGCAGGCGGTGCGCGACCGGCTGACGAGCTTCGGTGCCGCAATCGTCCCCGATGCCGATGCGACGCCGCAACATTTGAGCGATCTGGTCAAAAGCGAGATCGCCAAATGGGCGGTGCCAATCAAAGCCGCCGGCGTCACGGTGGAATGACGGTCGCTCCGGGCTCGCTCAGCCCGCCCGGAAATAATTTTTCGGCCACAGCGCTCGCAACGTCGCGATGACCTTGGCCATCTTGCCAAGCTCGGCTCTGACCACGTCCAAAGCGCGCCAAATTCCGTCGAGGTCTGAGGTCAGCGCATTTTGCGAAGCCTGAATCCGCATCATATTTTGCCGCAAGAATTCGAGCTTTTCATAATTGTTCATGTTATCCCATGAGGGAGTCATGCAGTTCCACTCCAGCGCCTAACGAACGTCGCGGCGCAATCCTGTTGATGCTTGACCAGCGTCACACCAACGACTTGTTCGACCTTACCACTATACCTGATTCGTCTGCGGAATCTGAAGGCTGACCAACACCTGGGAAGGCTGCCTGCGGGATCGCCCATAGACGCGATGGCCAGATCGCTCGGTCCGCTATCCCGTAGCTGCAGGCATCGGCCGGCGAGTGATACGGCCACGCGCTGGTTAACAGCGCCGCTTTTCGTCCGCTATTTGCGCTAAAAAATCCCCAATTACGTCACCGTGAGGCCACGCCGGCTGTGCCCTATGCGCCGCTGGAGCATGATCTTTTCTGAAAACCGGAGTCTGCTTTTCCAGATCATGCTCGGTTCAGTAACGGAGGACGCAATGCTGAGTATTCGCATCGTCTCTGCGGCCGCCGGCGCGGCAATCGCTTTGCTGTTGGCAACAGGCTGGGCAACGGCGCAGACCGCCACAAATGAACAGCCCGGCAAGCCGCTGGCGCTGCTCGCGGGCTTGCGGCCGCCGCATGAGAGCAAGGTCCATGCGACCGCGTCGATTGTCCACACCAAAACAGCGGGCAGAACTATCAAACAAACAGCCGCGAAACGATCGGCGGCAAAGCGGCCGACGCAATTGGCGCGGAAAAAATTCCACGAGATTGCGGCCGCGCCGTCGCAAGAACAGCCGCTGGCGCCAAGCGTCGCGCCGGCAAATAATCGGCCGGTCGCCGATGCCGCGCCGCGGGCGGATATGGCCACAGCGTCAGATATGGCCATGGCGGCGCCGCAGGCGGGCCTTGCCGAGGCCGCGCCACTGGACAGCGGGCTGAGCGCGATCGTGGTCGCGGGCGAGACGGTGCAAGTGGCCTCGCCGGACCAGGTCAACGACATCGACCTTGCAGCCGACGACGGCAATCATGCGAACCTAACAACAGCGCCGAGCGAACGCACCGAGGTTAAGTCCATGTCACATGTGTTCGCAGCGCCGGTCCATGCCGACGCCAGTGCGGTCGGCAGCGCATCTTGGGTTGCACAAGTGCTGGCGGCGCTCGGCGGCGCGGTTGCCGCCGGTACGGTGGCCTGGTTTCTGATCGGCTTCGGACCGCAGCGCATGTATGGCTGAGCGGACGGCGAAAATAGCGGCTGGCGTGCCGTGGGTGCTAGGGCATGGACTCCTTAACGGTCTGGACTCGCTCCGCCCCGGCCTCAAGTCCGCTTTCGGGGGCGAAGCGGCCATGGATCGGCAGGCATGACCCGTTGGAACGGTCGAAAATGAACCGGAACAGTCACGCGACGCCGAGAGGCGTGCGCTACCACCCGGGCGGCTTGTCTGGCCAGCACGCGAAGCGCGCGGGTGCATCAATGACGGTCAAGGATGAGAAAGGGTGAAGCTCTTCTCCGCCAGAACGGTGCCGCCGTTTAGGAGCTGCAGCGTCCAAACGCCCGTCGGCCACTTCGAAGGATTCGAACCAATGACAAAAAATATATTGTTGCCGGGACCGATCGTATAGGTAAAAGGTGCTTGGTCGCTGAGCTTGAGGGCTCCAGTGCTAATATCGGGTATTCCTGGCGATGGGTATTTAACCGCCTCCACAAGCTCGACGGTGGCGCCTTTCGGCGTGCCGAAGAGCGCGAACCCAAAGCCGAACTTCGTATTTGGAATCAACGTGATCTGATCGCTGTTGGTCGTCGGCGGGACGCCGCCTGATCCGATGTATCGTTCGCCGGTCGCGTTGTCGGCATCTTTCACCACCTTCGTTGTTGCGGTCAAATTGCCGTACCAGGTGATCGTCGCTCCGGTGACATTGGCCTTCTGTGCAAAGGCGGGTTGGCCGGACGCAAGAAATGCGGTCAGCAGAAACAGGGATGTAAGTCGCACGTGTGCTCTTGTCTAGCTGTGGCGTGAATTGCAAGAATGCTAGCTAGAATTTTACTTCTTTCCGGCTGTCCTGCAAGCGCACGGCAGCGAGTATTACACCACTCCAATGTCGTTTATTGGCCCATCGCGTCATTTCGCGGCAAGGCGGCATTTCGGTCGGTTTCAGAGCGAGGCGGACATTGAGCGGGATTTATGAGTACACGGCCTAGTCGCTATTCGCTATTCGCAATTTCGCCGTTTCCGAGCCCTTCGCCTTGAGCGTCTTGAACAGGTCAAGAGCGTCCTTCGGCTTTAGGTTCTTGTGCACGACGGCCGAGACCGCAGCGATCATGGCGGCCGGCGCTTCGGATTGGAAAATATTGCGGCCCATATCGACACCGGACGCGCCCTGCTGCACGGCGTTATACGCCATGGTCAGCGCCTCGAGCTCGGGAAGCTTCTTGCCGCCGGCCATGACGATCGGCACCGGGCAGGATGCCGTGACGGTCTCAAAACCTTCATCGACGTAATAGGTCTTCACATATTGCGCGCCGAGCTCGGCGATGATGCGGCAGGCGAGCCGGAAATACTTTGCGTCGCGCACCATGGCCTTGCCGACCGCGGTGATGCCCATGACCGGAATGCCGGCGCGTAACCCGGCATCGACCAGCCTCGTCATATTATGCACCGAGCGCGTCTCGTGCTCGCCGCCGATGAAGACCTGGATGCCGACGCCGGCGGCGTTGAGCCTGATCGCGTCGTCCATGTCCATGGCGATCTGTTCGTCGGACAGCTCTTCGCGCAAAATGCTGGGCCCGCCGCTGGCGCGCAGCACCATCGGCTTCTGAGACTCAGCGGGAATGACGCTGCGCAAAATCCCGCGCGTGCAGAACAGCGCGTCGCAGGACGGCAAGAGCGGCACGATCGAAAGGTCGATGCGCTCAAGCCCGGTGGTCGGGCCCTGAAAATAGCCGTGGTCGACGGCGAGCATCACGGTGCGGCCCGAGGCGGGATCAAACACCCGCGCCATGCGGTTCTTCATGCCCCAATCGAGCTGATGCGATCCTTTGAGATAAAAGCCCGGCGTCTGCTGCGGCTGGTCGAGCGAATAGCGTTCGCCTTCTTTGTCGGCTTCCGGCATGATGTCGTCAGTCCCCGCCTGATGTTGCCGCCGTCAATGTTGCGTCGGCAATTTTACTTCGGCAACGTTACTTCAGTTGATGTTGCGTAGCCGGTTAGTCCGGAGTCCGCCAGTAGGGATTGAGGCTGCAATAGCCCCGGTTGCCGGCCAGGATAAATGGCTGACACTCCTCGACCGAGTCATAGACGCATTCCCACATCAGGTTGCCGCCGCCATTGTCGGTGACCGCGCACCACCTGGCGTGACCCCAGGTGGCGGTCCGGCCCGGCGTTGCGGCCAAAATCATGAAAAGGCAGGTGGCCGCAGCCAGGCCCACAGCCGCGAATGTCGGTCTCGGAATGAGGATTTTCATAGCGATAGTTTAGGGTCGCAAGGGGGCGAAAAGCAACGCAGCGGAACTGCTCCGGCCGCGCATCCTCAATGCCGGCCACGGACCCTTAACCGAACCGGACCGAGCCCTCGATCGCCCTTTCGCTGCCTCTTTTGCCCTTGCAATGTTCTTTATTTGTTCTAGTATGGTCATTCTAGAACATACAGAGAACATCGACAGCTTATCCCCGGCAGGGAATCCCGCCAAATGGCTGAGCCCATTGCTCTTTCTGTTGCTGTTGTGACGCCAAGGGCTCTTGTAAGTCCGGCGCGAAACCGCGCCGTCGTCATCGCGGAATTGCGTCGCCTGCTGCGGCCCGCAAGGCAACCCGACAAAGTTCTGCCGTTCGGCCTCTCAGCGCTCGATTCACACCTGCCGGAGGGCGGCCTCGCCTGCGGCGCCTTGCACGAGATCGTGCCGGAGACGCAAGGCGCCATCGCTGCCGCCTTCGGCTTCGTCGTGGCGCTCCTGGGCCGCCTGCCGCCGGCGCACCCGCTCATCGTCGTCATGCCGGCCCATATGCCGGGTTATGGGCTGCGCCCATACGGCCGGCTTTGCGGACATATTTCCGGACACGGCCTCAACGCCTTGGGCCTCGATCCCGGCCGCGTGATCTTGGTCGAGACGGCGCACCGCAAAGAAACTCTGTGGGCGATTGCCGAGGCGTTGCATTCGGGAGCGCCCGCCGCCGTCTTAGGCATGATCGACCGGCTCGATCTCAAGACCAGCCAAAAGCTGCAGCTCGCGGCCAGCGATTGCGGGCTGCCGCTGTTGCTGCTGCGGCCGGCGGCCCCCACCCCACCCTCCCCCGCATCGGGATCCCCGCCGCGCGAGCGCGGCGGGGTGCCCCTCGGGGGAGGCTGGGGAGGGGGAAGTGCTGCGGCAACGCGCTGGCGCGTCGGCACCGCACTTGCCGCGCGCGACCGCTTCGGCATGCAGGCGCGCCCGCGATGGCATCTGCAACTCGAACGCTGTCGCAACGGCCGGCCGGGCGAATGGGTAGTGGAGTACGATCATGTCGCGCATCGTTTCAGTTTGGCTGCCGCGCTGGCCGATTCAGCGCTTTCTCGCGGCGCAAAGCATCGATCCACAGACGATCGATCCTGCAGATACGCCGATCGATCCTGAGCGGCCGTTCGTCCTGGTCAGTGGCGGCGCCGGAGGCCCCCGCCTCGCCGGTTTGAACGCCGCGGCGGAACAAGCAGGCCTTGCGCTCGGCGAACCCTTGGCCGACGCGCGGGCGAAAGCTGTGCCGCTGCAAGTGCGCGCCATCGACGCTGCCGCCGATGCCGCCGCGCTACGGCGGCTGGCGTTATGGGCGACGCGCTATACGCCGACCGCTTCACCATGGCTTAAAGAATTTGGCGGCGAGGCAAATGGCGCCGACGGTTTTTTCCTCGACATCGAAGGATCCGCGCATTTGTTCGGCGGCGAGGACAAGCTCATCGCCGATCTCGCCGCCCGGCTCGACCGTTTCGGGCTCAAGGCGCGGCTTGCGGTTGCCGCAACGCCGGGCGCCGCCTGGGCGGCGTCGCGCTTTCACCGCTCGCCGTTAGCCGTTTTGCCGTTGGGTCAAGAAGTGGCGGCGCTGGCCGAGATGCCCATCGCGGCGCTGCGGCTTACGCCGGAAACCCGCAACGCGCTGCGCCGGCTCGGCTTCAAAACCGTAGGCTCCCTCATCGACCAGCCGCGCGCGCCCTTTGCCGCGCGCTTTGCGGCGGAACTCTTGCGCCGTCTCGATCAGGCGCTCGGCCGCGTCGACGAACCGCTCGTGCCCATCGTCGCGCCGCCGGTCTATCACAGCCTGCATTATTGGCTCGAACCGATCATCACCGCGGAGGCGATCGTCGCCCGCGCCAGACGGCTCATGCAAAATCTCGTCCATGTGCTGGTGCGCGACGACGTCGGCGCGCGCGCGTTGCGGCTTTGCCTTTACCGCGTCGACGGCGCGGTCGAGACCATCGATATCGGGCTGACGCTGCCGACGCGCGACGTTTCCCATGTGGCGCGCCTCATCGATCTTAAGCTCGAGGCGGTTGCGGCGACGCAAGACGCGGGCTTCGGCTTTGAGGCGATCGGGCTTGCCGTCACCCGCGCCGAAGCCATGCCGGCGCGCCAGACCGAGTTCACCGCGACTGCTGCGGAAGACAGCGCCGAGCGTTGCGCGGCTTTGATCGATGCGCTGCGGCAGCGTCTCGGTTCGCAGTGCGTGCGACGGTTCGCGGCCCGTGCCAGTCACCTGCCCGAGCGCGCCGAAGTATTGCCGCCGATCGACGGCAAGACATGTCAAGTCTCCGCATGGCCTGCGCCTGAACAGGCGCGTCCGCTCTTGCTGTTGCCTCGTGCCGAGCCGACCGAGGTCACAGCGCTTGTTCCCGACGGTCCGCCGCGGCGGTTTTGCTGGCGCGGCGTGACCTACGATGTCACCGGCTCCCAGGGCCCGGAACGCATCGCCGCCGAATGGTGGCGGCATCGCGCACAGACCGTTCCGCCGACGCGCGATTACTATCTCGTCGAGGATGCCGGCGGCCATCGCTTCTGGCTGTTCCGCGAAGGCCTCTATGAGCGCGAGACCGCGGCGGCGCGCTGGTTCGTGCAAGGCTTGTTTGCTTGAGCGAGAGGCAAAAGCGAACTCCCCTCCCCCTTGTGGGGAGGGGTTGGGGGTGGGGGTCGGGAGGCGCCGCGCAGAAGTCGACGCTTTCGCGTCACCTCGCGACCCTCCACCCTACCCTCCCCCACAAGGGGGGAGGGAAATGACGAGCTATGCCGAACTGGCCGTGACCACCAATTTCTCCTTCCTGCGCGGCGCCTCGCATCCGCAGGAATTGGTCGCGCGCGCCGATGAGCTCGACCTCACCGCCATCGGCATCGCCGACCGCAACAGTTTCGCCGGCGTGGTGCGCGCCTATAGCGAAGCGAAAAAAAGAAAAATAAAGCTTCTCGTCGGCGTGCGCCTGGTGATGGCCGACGGTTTCGAGGTGCTGGCCTATCCGATCGATCGCGCGGCCTACGGCCGGCTTTGCCGTCTCCTCACCGTGGGCAATCTCAAGGTCAAGAAAGGCGAATGCAGTCTCGCCTTCGAAGACATTCTCGACGCCAGCCAAGGACAGATGCTGATCGCGCTGCCGCCACGGTCGGCATTTTTTTCCGAATCATCACCGACGGTTTTCACAGAGCGGCTTGCCGCGTTGGCGCGCGCGGCGCCTGGCCGCGTCTTTCTCGCCGGCGTGCATTATCATCGCGGCGACGAGCCGCGCCGGCTTGAGCTTCTAGCCGAACTCGGCACGCGGACGAATGCGCCGCTCGTCGCCGTCAACGAGGTTTTCTATCACAGCCCGGAGCGCCGGCCGCTCGCCGACGTGCTGACCTGCGTGCGCGAAAAATGCACGCTCGACGAAGCGGGATTGCGGCTCACCGTCAATGCCGAACGCCACATCAAGCCGCCGCAAGAGATGGCGCGGCTGTTCCAAAATTTTCCCGAAGCCATCGCCCGCTCCTTGGAGATCGCGCAAGCCTGCCGCTTCCAGCTCGGCGAACTGACATATGAATATCCCGACGAGCCGGTGCCGGAAGGCAAAACCGCGCAAGGCCACCTCGAAGATCTGACCTGGGCGGGCGCGCGGGAACGCTATTCGCTCGACCGGTACCCGGAAGGCATTCCCGCCGACGTTCAAAAACGGCTACGCGATGAACTCGCGCTCATCGCCAAGCTCGGCTATGCGCGCTATTTCCTCACGGTCCACGACGTCGTCGCCTTCGCGCGCAATCAGGACAAAGAAATTCTCTGTCAGGGCCGCGGCTCCGCCGCCAACAGCGCGGTTTGCTTTTGCCTTGGCATCACTTCGGTGAATCCGGACAAAAGCAATCTTCTGTTCGCCCGTTTCATTTCCGAGAACCGCGGCGAACCGCCCGATATCGACGTCGATTTCGAGCACGAACGGCGCGAGGAAGTGATCCAATATATCTACGCCCGCTACGGCCGCCATCGCGCGGCGATCTGCTCGACCGTCGTGCATTACCGCTCGCGCCGCGCCATCCGCGAAGTCGGCAAGGTTTTGGGCTTGACCGAAGACGTCACGGCAGCGCTCGCCAAGACGGTGTGGGGCTATGGCGACGGCTTGCCGGACGATCACGTCCGCCAGGCCGGCCTCGATCCGGCAAATCCGGCGATCCGGCAGGCGACAGCGCTCGCCGACGATCTGATCGGCTTCCCGCGTCATTTGTCGCAGCATGTCGGCGGCTTCGTACTGACCCGCGGCCCGCTCGACGAGACGGTCCCGATCGGCAATGCCGCCATGGACGACCGCACCTTCATCGAGTGGGACAAGGACGANNGCTGCCTGCGCCGCGGCCTCGATCTCCTTAAAGAGCATTACGGCGCCGACTATTCGCTCGCCACGCTGCCGGCCGACGACTCCGCCGTCTACGCCATGCTGTCGCGCGCGGATTCGGTCGGCGTGTTCCAGGTCG
>PLTE01000009.1 GCA_003164375.1 Hyphomicrobiales bacterium
GTCAGCGAGAGGCCGCCGATCGCACACGAAACAATCCCAACGACTCTGGCACCGACGAGCGAAGGGAGTGTTTCTGGCACATCGGCGTGGGCGTCGCCGGAGTGCAAGGTGCCGTTGCGCGGAGCGCTGGTGATCGGCGCATGTTCTGAATCCGCCCTCGTCGAGCGTTTGAGGGCGGTAGAGAGCGCCGCGAAAACGGGCCAGGCGCCGTCGCCGACCGCTCCAGCCGAATCCGATCTGCGCGCGCCTGAGCGTCTGGCTATCGACTACGGCAACGCCAGCGAACTCGCGGAGAAGGCTGCCAGCGGACTGAAAGCGCTGGCGGCCAAGCAACCGGCCATTTGGACAGCGCTACGCGCGAAAGGAGTCTTCCGCGGTTGCGGTCCGGCTCCCAAGGTAGCGTTTCTCTACACAGGGCAAGGTTCGCAGTATGTCAACATGCTCCAGTTGCTGCGGGCGACGGAGCCGATTGTGGCGGCGACCTTTGACGAAGCGGATCGCGTGATGACGCCGCTGCTGGGCAAACCACTCAGCAAATTCATCTTCATTGACCAGGCTGACGCCCAGGCGGTCGCCAAGGCGGAAGACGACCTGCGGCAAACCGCAATTACCCAGCCGGCGGTCCTGGCGACGGACCTCGCGCTCACTCGGCTGTTGTCGGCGTATGGCATTGAACCCGACTTCACCATGGGACACAGCCTGGGCGAATATGGCGCGCTGGTCGCAGCCGGGGGCCTTCCTTTTGCCGATGCTCTCGAAGCCGTGAGCGCTCGCGGACGCGGGATGACCCAGGTAGCGATGGACGACAACGGGCGCATGGCGGCGGTCTTTGCTCCGCTGGAAGAAATCGAGCGCGTCCTCAAGACGATCGATGGCTACGTCGTAATCGCGAACGTCAACAGCAACCGGCAGGCCGTGGTTGGAGGCGCGAGCAAAGCGGTCGAAGCGGCCCTGGACGCTTTCAAAAAAGCGGGCTACGACGTGGCTCCGCTGTCGGTGAGCCACGCTTTCCATACGTCGATCGTAGCGGGCGCCAGCGCGCCCCTACGGCAGGTTCTGGAACGTCTGCACCTGCAGGCTCCGCGCCTGCCCATCGTCGCTAACACGAACGGCGAGTTCTATCCGATGCGTGCTGACGCGTCGGCCGAGATGGTGAACATCCTGACGCAGCAGGTTGCGTCTCCGGTGCAATTCGTCAAAGGGTTGCGCACTCTGTATGATGCGGGCGCTCGCATGTTCGTTGAAGTTGGACCGAAGAAGGCGTTGCAGGGGTTCGCCGAGGATGTGCTCGGCGGCGACGACGTGGTTTCGTTGTTTACCAATCATCCCAAGGTCGGGGATATTATCGCCTTCAACCAGGCTTTGTGCGGCTTGTATGCGGCGGGACTCGGCCGCGGCAGAGCGGAAGTGGTGGGCGAAACTGCGGCAACGACAGCGATCGCGGTTGCATCGCAGTCCGAAGTCTCCAAGCCATTACCAGGAGCCGTGTCCGAAGCGCCAGTACCGACGGCGCAAACGCAAACGACGCAGGACTCGGCCGCGAACGGCAAGGGCAATCGCTACGAGGAACTTGGGTGCTTGTTTGCAGACGTTCTCGATCGTGGCTACGAAATCTACCACGGTAAGAACGATCGCCCGGCATTGGAGCCCGTAGTCGTCACCGGAGCTGCGTTAGGCCTGCCTGGGACGGGACACATTTTTGATGACGCGAACATTGGGCGCATTCTGCGCGGCGAGCAATTTATCGATTCGATACCGACGCGTTTCCGGAGCGCCATGCTCGACAAACACATCACGCGTCTGGTGAAAAGCGAAAACGGAGAAGCGAGATTTGAAGCCATCGACAGCGTAGCGGATGTTATCAAGTTGGCGGGACGGGGTGGAACGTTTGACCTTGAAAACGAATTTGGCATTTCGGCCGAACGCGTGGGCGCTCTCGACCGCGTGACCCAACTGGCGATGGCGGCGGGAATTGACGCGCTGCGCGACGCCGGCATCCCGCTGGTCATGCGCTATAAGACCACAAGCAAAGGCACGCAATTACCGGAGCGCTGGGGATTGCCGGAAGCGCTGCGCGACGAGACGGGTGTGATTTTTGCGTCCGCTTTCCCCGGGCTGGACTCGTTCGCGGACGAGATGACGCGCTACCACGCGGACCACGAGCGCCGCGAGCAGTTGTCCACGCTCGAAAGCCTGCTCGCACGGGCGGTCGAAGGGGATGGCGATTCCATCGTGGTGCTGGAGATCAAGCGGCGCATCGAAGAATTGCGCTCCGCGATCGCCCAGGAACCCTATATCTTCAACCGGCGCTTTCTGCTCCGCACCTTGTCCATGGGACATTCGCAATTTGCGGAATTCATCGGAGCGCGCGGTCCCAACACCCAACTGAACTCGGCCTGCGCGACGACCACGCAAGCCATGTCGCTGGCGGAGGACTGGATTCGGGCAGGGAGATGCCGGCGCGTGATTATCATTTCGGCCGACGACGTCACTTCCGACTGTCTCATGGATTGGATGGGCGCGGGCTTCCTCGCCAGCGGAGCGGCCGCCACCGACGACGTGGTCGCCGACGCCGCCATTCCCTTCGACCGCCGCCGCCACGGAATGATCATCGGGATGGGCGCCGCGGCGCTGGTGGTGGAGAGCGCCCAGGCTGCGCGGGAACGGGCAATCCGGCCTATCTGCGAAGTGCTGGCCACGATCACGGGCAACAGCGCCTTCCACGGTACGCGTTTGGATGTCGAGCACATTGGCCAGGTGATGGAGAATCTGGTGGCCAAGGCCGAAACGGGCGCGGGCATTTCGCGTCGGCAGATCGCGCCGCAGACCGTTTTCGTTTCCCATGAAACCTACACGCCGGCGCGCGGCGGCAGTGCTTCCGCCGAGATCCATGCGCTGCGTCGCGTCTTTGGCGATGCGGCGGATCGCATCGTGATTGCCAACACCAAGGGGTTCACCGGTCACGCCATGGCCACGGGCATCGAAGATGTGGTCGCGGTGAAGGCGCTTGAAACCGGCTGCGTGCCTCCGGTGGCGAATTTCAAGGAAGTCGATCCGGAACTAGGAAGGTTGAACCTGTCGAAGGGCGGCGTCTATCCCGTCGAGTACGCGATCCATCTGGGAGCCGGATTCGGTTCACAGATCAGCATGATGCTGCTGCGATGGATGAAGACAAAGGACGGAACGCATCCCAGCGCGAACGCTCTCGGCTATCGCTACCGCGTCGCCGATGATAGTGCGTGGAGTACCTGGCTGACGAGTATTGCGGGCCATGCCGCCGGCGATCTGGAAGTCGTCCAGCGGACGCTGCGGGTTCGCGATCACGCCTCGGCCGCGCGGGTCGCGGCGCCGAGTCAAACGGCACGACTGGCAGCGGTCGCGACGACCNNGTGCCGATCGACAATACGCAGCCAGCGCGACTACCGCTGCGCGCCGTGGCTGAAACGGCGTCGGCAATTCAAATCAACGCTCCCGCTATTTCTCCCGGTCCTTCATCTTCTTCTACACCCGCAAGAGCGGCGGCAACCACCAGCGGGAGTAAGGTCGGGCCAACCTTCGAGCCAACCGTCGAGCCCCCTGTCGAACGAGCGGCCGCTCAAACGGTTGCGGCAAAGGCCGATCCGGTGAAAGAGAGGGTGCTGGCTCTGGTCGCCGGAAAAACCGGTTATCCGGTGGACATGCTCGATCTCGATCTTGATCTGGAAGCCGACCTGGGCGTCGACACCGTCAAGCAGGCGG
>PLTE01000108.1 GCA_003164375.1 Hyphomicrobiales bacterium
TGATCGGAATCGTAGCCGCGATGGGTGGCGAGATCGAAGGCGATCGAAAGGCCCTTCTGGCCGGCGGCGAGATTACGCCGGTAGAAGGCGTTGGAATCCTCGGCCGTCGAGAAGCCGGCATATTGCCGGATGGTCCATGGCTGAGTGACGTACATGGTCGGATAAGGGCCGCGCAGATAGGGCGCGATGCCGGGATAGGAGTTCAGGCCGTCGAGGCCATCGAGATCGGCCGCGTCGTAGCCGCTCTTGACCGCGATGCCTTCAGGGGTGAGCCAAGGCGCGGCGAGCGCAGGCGAGGGGCCGGGCTCGTCGGCGAATGCAATTCTCGAAAAATTCGGGACTGGGCTCATGCGCCACCCGTCTTTGCGGTTCCCCGGTCAGTGCCGTCCAAGATACCGTATGCTGCGTTTAAAGTCGAAAGCAGGTCGCAGCCATCGTAAATGAAGGACTGCACGCCCGCTTCCCGCAAGCCTGTCTCGCGTTCGCCCGGCCGGCCGGCGAGATAAATGTGCCGGGCGCCGGCAGCCTTGAGCGCCACCGCAGCCGCCGCCGCCTCACTCTCATAGACTTTGTCCGACGAACAAAGACACGCGAGCGCTGCGCCCGATGCCTTAAAGGCTGTGGAAATGGGGGAGGCGTCTTCGTCGCCGCTCACGCCTTCGATGCCGCCTGTTTCGAAAAAATTCTTGGCGAACATGGCGCGCGCGGTGAAGTCCGCAGGCGTGCCGAGCGTGGCCAGGAAAATTTTCGGCCGCGCGCCGGTCTTGGCGAAAATTTCGTCCGATGCATCGCGCAGGGCTTCGAACGGCTCGGCGAGACGCAGCCGCGGCAGCGCCTTAGCGACCGCCGGCTCGTCGTCCGGCGATGGCTGAGCGGCGACGTCGAGAACCGCGGGCACGGCTTCGTGGATGTTAGGAAATGCATTGGCGCCGGTGAGGATATCTTTGCCGCGAGCAAAAGCTTTTTGCCGTTCGGCGCGCACCGCGCTCACCGCCTCTTGGATCGAGCCGGCCTCCAGCGCCGCCCAGGCGCCGCCGATTTTCTCGATCTCCTGAAACGTTTGCCACGCCGCGGCGCACAATTGTTCGGTGATGGCTTCCAGCGCGCCGGAGCCTGCGGCCGGATCGGCGACGCGGGCGAGGTTCGACTCTTCGAGGAGAACAAGCTGGGTGTTGCGCGCGGCGCGGCGCGCGAACGCATCCGGCAGGCCGAGCGGCGCGGTATACGGCAGCACGGTGATGGCGTCGGCGCCGCCGAGGCCTGCGGCAGCAACCGCGATAGTCGTGCGCAACATGTTGGAATAGGTGTCGCGCCGGCTCATCATTCGCCACGCGGTTTCGGCCGTGATCATCGTGGGCTTCGGCTCAAGCCCGCAGGCCGTCTCGACGCGCGCCCATAATTTTCGCGCGGCGCGGAATTTCGCCATGGTGGTAAATTGTTCGGCGTCGGCCGACAGCCGGAAATAGACGGCGTCACGCGCCGCTTCGAGCGCCATGCCGGAGGCCTCGAGCGCGCGAAGATAGGCAACGCCGCTGGCGAGCGCAAAGGCTAGCTCCTGTGCCGGCGAGCCGCCGGCATTGTGAATGATGCGTCCGTCGGCGACCGCAAACGGCCCGCGAAATCCTGCGCCCGCAAGCGCGCCGACCATCGTCGCGAAAGCCGGCGCCATCGCGTTCCAGCTGCGCGAGCTCTTTCCCAGCGCGGCAAAGCCGCCGATCGGATTGATGCTGAAACGCAAGTCGAGCGAACCGGGCGCGATGCCGCGATTTTTCACCAAAGCCGCCAGGTCGTGGATGATATGGCGCGACGACGGGCTGAGATTGAGGTCGATGGCGATGAGGTCGAGCTCAACGCCGTCAAGGACGCGCGCCAGCGCCGCGCTCGACGCCTGCAGGCCGTAGCCATCGGCGCTCACCGAGCCGGCGAAGACCAGCACCAAACCGGCGGCGCCGTTGTCGAGGTCGTCCAGCGCCTGGGCATTGGCCGCCGCCGGGTCGGGATGATCGACGCGCTGCAAGAGCGTCCAGGCGGCACCCGGCGCGCGGCCGGCAACGGCATGCGCGGCGGCGGGCTCATATAGCGGCTCGATGGTCAGACCGTCATGGCTGCGGCTCACCAGCCGCTCGAACGGCGCGCCCTTGAGCACGGCGCCAACGAGCTTGCGCCAGTCATCGCGCGTCGCAGGCGCAAAATCGCCAGCAAACGACAAAGTTTCGGGAGTTGTCATAGCCTCAAAATGCCACGGGCGGCCCTAAAGGGCCACACCACAATGACGTGCAAGTGCCGTGCCGCCGTAACCCCTAGCGTGGGGCCAGTTTCTCGATGCCGCCGGCATCCACGCGAGCGGCCGCATCGCCGACCCGGATGCCGGCGATCACGCGGTCGGCCGCGATCTCAGCGAGCGGCAGGAGGACAAAGGCACGCTCGAACAGGCGCGGGTGTGGCAGCGTCAGATCGGCGTCCTGGAGAACCAGATCGTCATAGGCGAGGAGGTCGATGTCCACGGTGCGCGGCCCCCAGCGGCGTTCACGGGCACGGTCGCGTCCGAGGTCGCGTTCGACTTCAAGCGCGCGCGCGAGCAGTTGGTGCGGCGTAAGCGAAGTCGCTACCGCAATGACGGCGTTCACGAAAGGCGGCTGGTCGGTGACGCCCCACGGCGGCGTTCGATAATCCGACGAGCGCGCCACAAGGCGTACGGCCGTGCCGTCGCACAATAGCGCGATCGCCCGATCGAAGTTTCCCCGCACCTCGCCGACATTGCCGCCGAGCGCGAGCAATGCCTCTACCGCAGCCTTACCCACGCTTGCGTTCACGCGACCGCTCGACGACGACGCCGACATCGGTAAAAATCGCGGCGATCGGTGCGTGCGGTTTGTGGACGGTGATGCGCACGCTACGCAGCGGCGGGAAAAGCTCGAGAAGAGCGTCGGCGACGGCGCCGGCGGCGGCCTCGACCAGGCGATAACGGCGCGAGCAGAATGCTTCGCTCGCCGTCTTCACCACCAGGTCATAGGAGATGGTGTCCTTGAGCTTGTCGCTGCGCGAGGCCGCAGCAAGGTCGATATCGAGGACGAGATCGAGCCGGAATGTCTGCCCGACTTTGGCTTCGTGCTGCATCACACCGTGATAGGCGTGCAGTATAAGCCCGTTGACGAAGATCGCATCGCTCATCGGGCACGCCTGATGGCGGCGGCGATGGCGAGCGCCTGCACCGTCGGCGCGACATCGTGCGTCCGGATGATGGCGGCGCCGTTCTCGACGGCGATAAGATGTGCGGCAAGCGATCCGCCGAGCCGCTCCATCGGCTCCGACGGCAGGACCTCATTGATAAATCGCTTACGCGAAGCGCCGACCAGGAGCGGCAAATCGAAAGCCATAAAGGCATCGAGCCGCGCCAGACAGCTAAGACTCTGCTCCGCCGTCTTGCCGAAGCCAATGCCGGGATCGAGCACGATCCGGTCATGGCCGATGCCCGCGGCCCAGGCGATTTCGAGCGAGCGCGAGAAGAACTCGGCTACGTCGGCAATGATGTCGATGGCAGGATCGGCGGTTTCGCGATTGTGCATGATGACGATGGGCGCGCCATGCTCGGCGACGACGCGCGCCATGTCCGGATCGCGCTGCAAACCCCAGACGTCGTTGACGATGGAAGCGCCGGCCTCAAGCGCCCATGCCGCCACGGCAGCCTTCATGGTGTCGACGGAAACCGGAATGCCGATGGTGGCGACAGCGGGCAGGATCGGTTCAAGACGTTCACGCTCTTCGGCGGCCGACACCGCATGCGCACCGCCATAGGGCCGGGTCGACTCCGCGCCGACATCGATAATGTCGGCACCTTCGGCGGCCAGGCGCCGGCCGTGCTCGATCGCGGCCGGCGGCTGCATAAAAAGGCCGCCGTCGGAAAACGAGTCCGGTGTGACGTTGAGCACGCCCATCACCAGCGGACGACGCTTGGCCAACAGCCATGTCAGCACGTTATCGCCGGGCGCGGTGCCCGGCGCCGCAACCGCGCGTTCGATCGCGCGATGGGGTGCGTCCGTGGCCGCTGTTTTGGCCATCCTGGCGGTCATCCTCGGCGGTGTTTTTGGCCGTTCTCGGCCGCTCTCTCGGCTGTCGCTTTGCGCGGTCACCGGCGGCGAGTCAAGCCGTCGCTAGCCGCCGTGAAAGCCGCAATAGCGTCGCCAAAGTGCCAGGCTCAATAGCGGATCAGCGGCGGCAGCTTTTTGGCGGTTTCGATCCAGCGCGCTACGGTACTCACCGACGGCAGGATCCGCACCAATTTCCGCTTGGTATTGATGTCCGCCATGGCCTGCGCGAGTTTCTGCGGATTGCGGAACCGGAGTTCATTGGCGGTTCGGACGCCGGCAGCATGCAGCAGTTCGCAATATTCGCAGCCGACGCCCTTGACGCGCATGCGATCGGCGGCGGTCACCCAGTCGAGCACGAGTTTCTCCGGCGCGCCGGTCTTCAATGCGATCTTAAGCCGCTGTTTTGGTGTCTTCGCCGACCTTAACAAGCCGACGGTTGTACGAATCCCGTCCGACTTTAGAATCTTGGCGAAACCGGTTTCGATCCCTTGAATGTTGGTGATGGGATAGATCATCGATGTCCCCGCCTCAACGCAACTTCGTCGCCGCACCCACGTCGGTAGTTCAAACAAATTGCGCGAGACCGGGAATTGCGGCCACGATCTCGCCGACCGTGTCCTCGCCGGCCTTCTCGCGCGCATAGGCAAGGACCGCTCGCGCGACGCTCTGGACCTGCCCCATGCTCAACCCCGCCGACATCATGCGCATACCGGCGCCCATCACGCCGCCCCCCATCAGGCCGCCGCCTCCGCCAGCTGCGGCTTTCTGCAACAAGGCTTCCGCACCGGGGAGCTTGGCCAAGAGCGGTTGTACTTTGTCGGCCGGCCCCTCCTTGACAAGGAAGTCAAGAATAATGCCGACGGCTTTTTCCGCCGCGGCTCGGTCAATCCCGATGTCGGCGACCAGACGTCCGATCAATTCGTCCATTGCCCCTCACCAGCCCCGCACTGTCGGCAGGTTCGGGCGATAATGTAGATTCAAACGCAAGGTGACAAGACAGCGTCGATAAATCGGGCCATTCTGCGGGCGTCGTGGCGTCGAAACTTGGAGGAGCGTTGCAATCTTGCAACGCATGAACGAACACGGAGCGCCAGTGGCAATGCGCGCCGGCGGATATTATAAAATCATATTAGCCCGGATCGCTCGCTCACCCGGGTGCGCGGGGCAGCTCGATCGCGCAAGCGTGCTCGAGGGCGTAAGGTGGTGAAATATGACAACGTCAGAAGCTCTGCCTGCAGTCCTTGATCGCGTCGACCGCGATCTCGACCAAAGCCTCGATCGTTTGTTTGCGCTGTTGCGGATCCAGTCGGTGTCGACCGACCCGGCCTATGCACCGCACTGCCGGGAAGCCGCCGAGCACGTCGCGGCCGACCTGGAGAGCCTCGGCTTTGAGACCAGCGTGCGCCCGACCCAAGGTCACCCGGTTGTGATCGGTAAAAGCGGTAATGGTCAAAGCGGGGGCCAAAGCGGCGGCAACTTGGTGGGCAACGCGCCGCGCGTGCTGTTCTACGGCCATTACGACGTGCAGCCGGTCGATCCGCTCGATCTGTGGCAGACCCCGCCATTCGAGCCGCGCATCGAGACGCTTCCCGGCGGCCGCAAGATCATCGTCGCCCGCGGCGCTTGCGACGATAAGGGCCAGGCCATGACCTTCATCGAGGCCTGCCGCGCCTTCAAAGCGGTTACCGGCAAGCTGCCGCTCGACATCACGATGCTGATGGAGGGCGAGGAGGAGTGCGGCTCAAAGCACCTGTTCGGCTTCGTGCGCGACAATGCCGCCGAACTCAAGCGCGACCTGGCTTTAGTCTGCGATACCGGCATGTGGGATGCCCAAACACCCTCGATCACAACCTCGTTGCGTGGTCTCGTCTATGAAGAGGTGAGGCTGACTTGCGCCGATCGCGATCTGCATTCGGGCCTGTTCGGCGGTGCGGCGCGCAACCCCATCCATGTGCTCGCCGATATTCTCTCGGCGCTGCACAACGCGGACGGTTCGGTGGCCATTGCCGGCTTCTACGACGGCGTTCATGACCTGCCGGCCGATATCAAGGAAGATCTCGCCGGCTTAGGTCTCACGCCGGAGAAATTTCTCGGCCCCATCGGGCTGAAAATTCCGGCCGGCGAAGAGGGACGCATGCTGATCGAGCAAATCTCGACACGGCCGACGGCCGAGGTCAACGGCATCATCGGCGGCTATACCGGGGAGGGCGCCAAGACCGTCATTCCCGGCAAGGCCATGGCGAAAGTGTCGTTTCGGCTTGTCGGCGCGCAGGATCCGGAGAAAATCCGCTCGGCCTTCCGCGACTTCGTGCGTGCGCGGGTGCCGTCCGATTGCAGCGTCGAGTTCGGCAATTTCACCAGCGCGCCGGCGTTCGACGTCGCATTCGACAATCCGGCGCTCGCCAAGGCGCGCGCGGCATTGGCCGAAGAGTGGGGTAAGAAGGCGGTGACGGTCGGGGCAGGCGGCTCGATCCCGATCGTCGGTGATTTCAAGTCGGTGCTCGGCATGGATACGCTGCTGGTCGGCTTCGCGCTCGACGACGACCGCGTGCATTCGCCGAACGAGAAGTACGATCTCAAATCGTTCCACAAAGGCATCCGCAGCTGGGCACGGATTATGGCGGCGCTGGCCGGCTAGTCCAATACGTCCGGCTGCGAACGCAAAACGCCGAGGGAGGACACCATGAGGCTTTCTGTTCTTGCCGCCGCCGCTTGCGTGGCGACGCTCAGCGCGCCTTCCGCCGCGTCGTCTTCGGCGATGGCCGCCGGCGTCGACAAGCTCTACATCCTCGATTGCGGCCATGGCTCCGCGCCCGATCAGTCGCGCTGGTCGCCCGGCGTCAATGTCGGAGTGCCGCTGCAAGTGTCCGACAATTGTTATCTGATTCACCACGCGCAGGGCTGGTTGCTGTGGGATACCGGTATCAACGACTCCGTCGCTGCCATGCCGGACGGCCTCAAAGGCGAAAATGGCGCGCCGAGCTGGATACGGACCAAGACGCTTGCCGGCCAGCTCGAAGAGCTCGGCCTCAAGCCGTTCGATATCAAGGCCATAGCGGTCTCGCACACCCATCCTGACCATATCGGCAATGTCGAGGAGTTCCCGCAGGCCATGCTTTACGTGCAGAAAGCCGAATACGATTGGCCGGGATTGAACGGCGCGCCGCGCTTCAACCCAAACCATCCGGTGACCAAGCTCGAGGGCGATCACGATGTGTTCGGCGACGGCTCCGTCGTGATCGTTTCGACGCCGGGCCACACGCCGGGTCATCAGTCCTTGCTGGTCCGATTGCCGAAAACCGGCGCGGTGGTGCTCTCAGGCGACGTCGCACACTTCAAGGACAATTGGGACAATCGCCGGGTGCCGGCGTTCAACACCAGCAAAGAGCAGAGCCTGGCGTCAATGGAGCGCATCGCCGGCATTCTGACGAAAGAGCATGCGCAGCTGTGGATCAACCACGATAAAGCGCAGAGCGACGCGCAGAAGAAGTCACCGGACTTCTACGAATAAAGCGACGGTCTCGGTGCGCTGGATAGGCGATAGTTCGTTGTCTCGTTGGTCGCCGGCAAAGCGACCCTGTCGCCTTACACGGCTTTGAAGTCGCCAGCGCCGGAATGCATTTCTGCTACGGCGCCGTATTCATCGAGGATTTGCGCGACGAGGTTCTTGGCTTTCGCGAGCGCCGCGCAGATGCGGTCCTTGCTCGGCGATTCCGGCCAATCCGACAGCGTGATTTCCTGCTGATCGAGCGCGCTTCTCAAATTGCGCAGCTTCTCCAGCATATGCTGCGGCTCGGCATCGAGGAAATGGGCCTGCAACGTCCGCGTCAAAAAATGCAGGACATCACTGTCGTCGCTTTGATCGGTAAAACTCGGCACAGGCGCGCGTCCGGTAGCGATTGTTTTCGCCGCTTTCGACATCAACCGTTCCTTGACGGGCGTCTGGCGCGCCGACGCCAAAACACCCCCACGCATTGCCCATCGGTTGCGGTCATACAGCAATTTGCGCCGAGGCGAGACCGGAATGCGGATTAGCCCTGTCAGAAATTTCCTGACATCTTTACGCGCAGTTTGACGCGCGATCAGCCTTCCGAGATTTTGTTTGAGCGCTATCTTGCCGAAAAAGCCGGCAGTCACTGTTCCGGATCGTACTCTAGAGTTGCAGCCATCCTTCGGCGGATGCGTAGCGAACCAATTCCGCACGAGTTTTGAGTCCGAGCTTCTCGAGACCGCGCGCCTTGTACGTCTCGACGGATTTCACGCCGACATCGAGCCGGCTGGCGATTTCCTTGTTGGTGAAGCCCAGCGCCGCCATTTTCAACACCTCGGTCTCGCGGTCGGTCAGCGCCGGCGTTCCCCTTCGGCTTGACGCCTGCTTGGCATTAGGGCGCTTGCCGTCGAATAGGCGGCCGGCGATCGCTGGATCGACATAGGTGCCCCCGACCATGACGGTTCGGATGCCCTGCACGAGATTTTCCACCGCCGATCTTTTCAGGATATAGCCCCGGGCGCCGGCTTCCAGAGCCTGCTTCAGATAGGCTCTGTCTTCGTGCAGCGTGAGCACAAGCACGCGCAATTCCGGCAACTCGCCGATCAGCCGGCGGCAGAGTACGATGCCGTTGAGCTCCGGCATCGATATATCGAGCACCGCCACATCGGGGCGTTTGTCGCGGATGACTTTCAGTGCGGCCAGACCGCTCGCGGCTTCGCCCGCCAGTTCGAAATCCTCTTCCGCCCGAACCAGATTGCGTAGCCCATCGAGGACGATGGGATGATCGTCGGCAAGCACGATGCGGATTTTTGTCATGTCGCTTTTTATCATGCCGGCGGCCTTTGACCGTCGAGAAGGATGCGGGCGAAGATCGTCGTGCCGGCGTTGATCGCGGATTCGATTTCAAGCGTGCCGCCGATCAGCGAGAGCCGCTCGCGCATGCCGTCGAGACCGAGGCCGCGATGCGCGCCCAGTTTTGCGCCTGCGGTGCCGACGTCGAAGCCGCAACCGTTGTCTTCGATGATCACCTGCAGCGTCATGTCGGCGCGCCGGATAACGACGCTCACGCTGGACGGCCGCTGCGCGTGCTTGACGATATTCGTCAGCCCTTCCTGCACAACCCGATAAACGGTCGTACCGATTTCGTCCGGCACCTCATCGAGACCAGTATCTTCACAATGAAAGTCGACGTCGGTGCCGCACCGCTCGCCCCAATCGGCGATATAGCTCGCCAGTGCTTTCCGCAATCCCAGTTCGTCGATTGACGGCGGCCGCAGCTCCCATGCGATCCGATGCAGCGTCTTGCCCATCTCCTCCATGTTCTTGCGAACGAGGTGCAGACGGCCGCGCGCGGGCCCGGAAATCAGCGCATCGATCTCGTTAAGTTCCAGGACGGCGGCGATAAGGCTTTGTCCGGCCTGATCGTGCAATTCATGCGACAGTCTCAAGCGCTCGTTTTCCTCCACCATCGATAAGTGGCGCCGCAAGCCGATCACCAAATGAGATTTTTTTTCAGTTTCCGTCAATAATCGCGCGTTGGCGCGCGACAGATCGCCCAGCAGGCGGTCGCGCTCGGCAAGCAAGCCCGCGGTCGGCAGTGCCCAGAACGAGGTAATGGTCAGAAACGCCTGCAAGCTCAAGATTTGCGACGACAGTTCGGGCAGCGGCAAAAACGGCTGGCCGATACCCAAAACGACGAAACTGGTGGCGACGAGTGCTGAGACAAGGGTGGTGGCAGTCGCGCCGATGAGGCCAAACCTCACCGTGGCAATCAATATTGCCGGACCGACGACGAAAGCGGTCGGTCTAAAATACACGGTGCCGACGCCGATGGCGAAGAACAATGCGAAGATCGCCGCGACCTCCGGCAGCCGCTCTCGCAGGCGCAGCATGCCCCATTGCCGCGACGTGACACTGACCAGGAACGGCACCACGATGATCATCGCGAGCGCGTGGCCGACGTACCAGTTGCGCCACATGGAAATCCAAGAAACTCCAGACGCCGGGCCAATGGCCGTGGCGCAAATGATCGTACTTGCGAATGGCGCGAGGCCGCCGGCAATGGCGACGAATATCAGTAAGTTTCGAAACGACGCGAGATTTAATGCGTTGATGCGACAGAGCCACAATAACGCAACGGCGGAGCCGATCTCGGCGGCGTTCGCGAGCGTCAGGATCCCCGACAGCGCCAGACTGTTGCCCTTGATCGTGCCAGCGAGAGTCATCGCGGCTAGGCCGCCCAAAAATATCGAGCCGTAATTGCCGAGGGTGCGAACGTGGCGCAGGAGGGCGGCGACGACAATGGCGTTCGATGCCCAAAGGCCGCCGAGGAACCGCGACGCATGCGCAAACTCGATGCTCAGGATCGAGGCCGCGAAAATTGCCGCTGGCAGCAGCAAATAATCGGCCAAAGTGAGATTTGACAACAGCTCGGGGGTGGCGAAGCCGTATCCGTGGAAAGCCTGCTCCCCCGAGGTCTGCAAGCGCGGCTTTGGCGCTGCGGCCGACGAACGGCCGCGCGTGAAGCTAGCGAACATATTAAAAAGCGGCATTCCGCTTCAGCCTTATTCAGTCGCGGCGGCGATCTCGCGCGGACTGACGAATCGCTCCAGCCGGCCGGATTGTGCGCGCAATAGCGCCCAATCGTCCAATGGCAGGTCGATGACAACAAGGCCCGAGGTTGGCAAGTTTTCAGCGATCCGCTCGCGCGCGGCGACGTCGCCGGATGCGATCAATTGGACTGCGAGATCGTGCAAGCTTGGATTATGTCCGACGATCAGAAGAGCGGGCGTCTTGCGCGTCTCGCCGATGACGCTGATCAGTGTTGTGGTGTCGGCATTGTAAATGCGCGCTTCGGTCACCATCCGTGGCGTTTTGGCCCACGCGGCGGCTACCAGCGCCCAGGTTTCTTGCGCTCGCGTCGCCGGCGAAACGATGGCGAGGTCGGGAACAAGGCCGTGACGTGTCATATAAGCGCCAATCACCGGTGCGTCGGCGCGGCCGCGTTTTAGCAGCTTGCGATCGCGGTCGCGGTCGCCGGGGTTGGCGCGCTCGGTCTTCGCATGGCGCAGCAGCATCAGACGACGCATCGCGGTAATGTCGCTTTCCCGGCAAAATGAGTCTAGTCGGGCGGAGGTGAACCCCCTACATAGCAGCGACAAACGCGCCGGCCAAATTTCCGGATAAAGTCATATGAGTGACGTCGATATAAAGGCCTACGGTGATAGTTGGTACGCCGCGACAATGGTGGATGTACCACCGCGCCCACCCTTGTCGGCCGACCTCGACGTCGATGTTTGCGTGGTCGGCGGCGGCCTCGCCGGGCTTACCGCGGCACGGGAAATAGCGCGCAGCGGTTGGTCCGTCGTCCTCTTGGAGGCGAGCCGCCTTGCCGCGGGGGCCTCCGGCCGCAATACCGGCTTCGTGTTGCCGGGCTTCGGCGCGGATGCCGACACTCTGATCGCGCGGGTCGGATTCGAGCGCGCTAAGGATCTGTGGACGCTATCGCAGGCCGGTCTCGACTATGTCCGCGACGCCGTCCGCGGCGACGGTGCTGCCGGCGTCGATTCGCAAGACGGCTGGCTTTATGTGTCTAAAGTCGACAACAGCGACGCGTTTTTGAACTATGTCGCGCTGCTCGGCGAATTGGGCTGCGAGATCGAAGGCTGGCCGACCGAGCGCGTACGCTCGGTGCTGCGCAGCGAGCGTTACTTTTACGGCATCAATTATCTGCGCGCTTTCACCATCCATCCGCTCAATTACGCGCTCGCGCTCGCCGCCGCCGCCGAGCGTGACGGCGCGCGTATTTTCGAAAGCACCCCGGCCCTGTCACTCGACCCGACAGGGGTGCGCAAACGCATCGTGACGCCGAATGCGCGCCTGCGCGCCGATCATGTCGTGCTGTGCGGCAACGTTGGCCTTGGCTCACTCATACCGCGGCTGGCGGCGACGTTGGTGCCGATGACGACCTATGTGATCACCACGGCTCCGCTTGGCGAGCGTCTTGCCGAGGCGGTCGGCTATCGCGGTGCGGTGAGTGACAGCGATCGCGCCGACAATCACTACCGCATCGTGGGCGGCGACCGCTTGATGCTGTCGGGCCGGGCGACGGCCTGGCGGAGTGATCCGCGCCGCTACGTCGGTGCGCTGACCCGCGATATCAAGAAGATCTATCCGCAGCTCGGCGCTGTCGCCGTCGACCATGCCTGGGCCGGCACGCTTGGCCTCACCATGCACCGGATGCCGCAGATCGGCGAACTTGGTCCCGGCGTGTGGCTGGCGAGCGGCTTTGGCGGACATGGGCTTAACACCACCGCCATGGCCGGCAATATCATTGCCCGCGCGATCGTCGGGGGCGATCAAACCTGGCGGCAATTCACGCCATTCGAACTGGTGTGGGCGGGCGGCGCTTTCGGCCGCGCCGCGGCGCAGATGCGCGTTTGGACCAAGCGACTGCGCTCAGCGATCGCAGTGCGTCGCGCCAAGGCCCGCGAACGGGCGCACCGCAAGGCGCAAAACGCCGAGCCGGCAATCCAACCGGTTCATCCGGCGGTAGAACCGGCGGCGGTTGTGCCGGCATCCCAAGAACCGAGCCCGACACCCGGCTCCATTATTACGCCAGCCACCGACGCGACTGCGGCCGCGAGCCCGGACCATGCAACGCCACCGAAGCCACCGCCGCGCGATCCCGCCGCGCCATTAACGGACGAGAAACGCAGGGAGCGAACCAAGGCGTAGGGGCGAGCGCAGCGAACAGATCGGCAACGACTAACCGCCAAATTTACCATGTGCGCCACCGGCTTCGCTCCCGCATCGTTCTTGCGCTATGGTGGGGTTGGAATTCTGGGTGGGGTGGATGGCCATGATGTCGCCGGCTTGGCGGGTTGTGCTTGTGTTGTGCGTAATGGGTGCGCCGCGCTTTGCCGTGGCCGCCGACCTACCGGTGTCGTCTGCGCCGCAGCCCACCGCGCCGGCAGCCTACGCGCCGGCCGCGCCGGACTGGATCGTCACCGTGGGGATCGAGGGCCGCGTCGTTCCGGCTTGGCCCGGCGCCCCCGACAGCAAATTAACCTGGAGCGGGCTGCCGCTCTTTAGCATCCGCAACGAAGGAATGCCGCCGGATTACTTCGGCCCGCGCGACAGTTTCGGAATTCGCCTCATCAATCTCCCTCAGTTCAAGTTCGGCCCGGTGGCCAAGATCATTTGGGAGCGCAAGGCGGCAGACTACACGCAGCTCTACGGTCTGGGCGACGTCAATTACGCCGTTCAACTTGGTGCCTTCGCCGAATTCTGGGCGGTGCCGTGGCTGCGACTGCGCGGCGAAGTGCGCCAAGGGATTGGCGGCGAGACCGGCGTTACCGGCGACGTATTCCTCGATGCGGTGGTACCGGCGGGGCAATTCAGATTATCCGCCGGCCCGCGGGTGACATTGCAATCGGCGGCGGCAGTCTCGCCTTATTTTAGCATCACCCAGGCGCAAGCGATCACTGCCAATACATTACAGCCTGGTCTGCCGGCGTTGACGGCGTATAGCGCCAATGGCGGTCTCTACTCATACGGCGCCGGTGGCGAGGTCGAGTATTTCTTTAATCCGCAATGGACGGCCCACGTCTTCACCGAATACGACAGACTGACCGGTTCCGTGGCCGATTCTCCCCTGGTGACCCAGCGCGGTTCGCCGAACCAATTCACGTTCGGTTTGGGCGCCACTTATTCCTTCACCATGCACCCGTTGTGGTGATCCGTCGGCTGCTCGCAGTGACGAGTATTGTTAGCGTCCTTCGCGCCGCGCCATAAACGCCAGCCGCTCGAACAGGTGCACGTCCTGCTCGTTCTTGATGAGCGCGCCGTGCAGCGGCGGGATCAGCCGTTTCGGATCGCGCTCGCGGAGCGTCTCGACGGAAATATCCTCGACCATCAGAAGTTTCAGCCAGTCCAGCAATTCGGACGTCGAAGGCTTCTTTTTCATGCCGGGTACGTCGCGGATCTCGTAGAATAATTTCAGCGCTTCCGCGACCAGGCGATGCTTGATGTCGGGGAAATGCACCTCGATGATCGCCCGCATGGTGTCGGAATCGGGAAACCGGATGTAGTGGAAAAAGCAACGGCGCAGAAACGCGTCCGGCAATTCCTTCTCATTGTTGGATGTAATGACGACGATCGGGCGGCGGCGGGCATGGATTGTTTCGCCGGTCTCGTAAACGAAGAATTCCATGCGATCGAGTTCTTGGAGCAGATCGTTGGGGAATTCGATGTCGGCTTTGTCGATTTCGTCGATCAATAGCACCGGGCGCTGCTCGGCGACGAACGCCTCCCACAGCTTGCCGCGTTTGATGTAATTGCGGATGTCGTTGACGCGTGCGTCGCCCAACTGGCTGTCACGCAGCCGGGTGACCGCATCGTATTCGTAAAGCCCCTGCTGCGCCTTGGTGGTCGATTTGACGTGCCATTCGATCAGCGGCGCCGACAGCGCCTTGGCGATCTCGATCGCCAGTACGGTCTTGCCGGTGCCGGGCTCGCCCTTGACGAGAAGCGGGCGCTCCAGCGCGATCGCGGCATTGACCGCGACCTTGAGATCGTCGGTGGCGACATAGGCGCTGGTGCCTTCAAAGCGCATGAGAAACCTCAAGTGGCCTTGGGATGAAATTAAAACACGTCGAACTTGGCGCTCACAAGGCGCCGGCGTCGATATCTGGCGCCGTTCCCTTAGGGCAGAAATGGTTTGGTGGCTCGGCAATTCTTGCCGGCAGGTCGGCATAACCGTACCGGAGGACACCGCACTCCAATCTTAAGCCTCTGATCTGACATGGCTAATCTCATGGCACGCGGCTTGCTGCATCCGGCGCTGAGTGCGGCTGCCGGTCCATGTGTTGGACTCCCGCCGCTGTCGCGTTGAGCAAGAGTTGGAGACAAGTCATGGGTATCTTCGATGCATTGACCACCGCGGTGGCTGGTCTGCAGGCACAATCGTTCGCGCTTCAGAATATTTCCGGCAACATCGCAAACTCACAAACGACGGGCTACAAGGAAACCGACACTAGTTTTGCGGATTTGGTTTCGGCTGCTTCGCAAAACCAGCAGACCACGGACGGCGTTATCGCCAATTCGGTCGCGACCAACGGCGTGCAAGGTTCGATCCAGAGCACATCGGTCTCCACCGACATGGCGATCAATGGCGCGGGCTATTTCGTGGTGGCCCAGCCGACCGGAAATAGCGGCACCACCCCGACCTTCAACGGCGTCAGCGACTACACGCGGGCCGGCAATTTTGCGATGAATAACGAGGGCTATTTGGTCAACGGCTCCGGCTATTATCTCATGGGCATCCCGGTCGATCCGACCACCGGAAATCCGACCGGCAGTTCTCCACAGGTTCTGCAGTTCAACAATGAATTTGTGCCGGCGCAGGCGACGACGGCCATCCAATATCAGGCAAACCTGCCAAGCACGCCGAGCTCGGGCGTGCTCAATGCAAGCGATTTCGAAGCCAACCCGCTCGCCGGAGCTCCAGTGGCGGCAACAATCACCGGAACCGGCGGCAAGCTCAATCCGGATGCGCTGGCGACCGGCACTGGCACGCAGGGCGGGCTTTCGGCTACCACCACTCTTGCGTCACTGGGAATCACGAGCGGACAGACCGTCACGATCGACGACGGAACGAACACGACGACGTTCACGGCAACTGGGACGAGCACGGTCGGCAACCTGCTCACTGCCATCAATAGCGGCACTGCGGCGGTCGGGGCCACCATCAACAGCGCCGGGGATATGGTCCTCACCGGCCAAAGCTACACATCGTCGATTACGGTCGGCGGTACCGCGGCTTCCAATATCGGCTTCGGTGCCGGCCAGAATTCGTTCTCGCCGACCAATCTGCTGACGCAAAGCGCCGTATCGCAAGGGCAAACGCTCACCGTCCAGGTCGGCACCGGCGCGGCGCAGACCATCACGTTCGGTACCGGAGTCGGTCAGGTCGCGACGCTTGGGGAATTGCAGACTGCGATCCAGGGCTTGTCCGGCGTAAACGGCAGCGTGAATACAGCCAACGGCGATGTCACGCTGACGGCGGGCAACCCGACCGTCTCCTTGACCGTCGGCGGCACCGCGTCGGCCGCGAAATTCGGCATTCAAACATTAACCGCTCTGCCGGCCGACGGCACGGTCGTCGCCAATGACGTATCCACGTTCACCGCTCAGTCGATCGATGGCGGTTCGATCACGGCTTATGATACCGAGGGCAATTCGGTCAACGTCCAGTTCCGCTGGGCGCAGACGGGCACCGGCGCTTGGCAGCTGTTCTATCAAAGCAATTCGGCGGCAACGGGCACGCAAGCCGCCTGGCAGAACGTCGGCACAAACTTCACGTTCAATTCGAGCGGCGAGTTGACGCCGCCGATCTCGAACGTGACACTGCAAAACTTGACCGTGAACGGCGACTCGCTCGGCGGTGTTCAGCTCAATTTCGGCACTAACGGTCTCACCCAATTCGCCAATCCAAGCGGCACGTCGCAGGTGAGCCAACTGCAGCAGAACGGTTACGCTGCCGGCCAGCTCCAATCGGTCGCGGTCAATAGTCAGAACCAAATCACCGGCACGTTCTCGAATGGCCAGACTATTGCGTTGGCGGATATCTCGCTGGCGACATTCAACGGCCAGGATTCGCTGCAGGCGCTCAACGGCGGCGCTTATGCCGCTACCGCCGATTCTGGATCGGCGATCCTTGGCGCGTCGGGTAAGATCGTCGGCAGCTCGCTGGAATCCTCAAATGTCGATATCTCCACCCAATTCAGCAATTTGATCATCGCGCAACAAGCCTATTCGGCCAATGCGCGTGTCATGACGACGTCCGATCAGATGATCCAAAGCCTGCTTCAGGTTATCCAGTGAGCGCGGGCTCTCCGGGTCGCAAGCGGTAAGCCGCGTGGACCGTTAGAACAATGGGACTCTCTCAGGCGTTAGCCTCCGCTGTGGCCGGGGTAAATACGACCCAGCGCAGCCTGTCGGTCATCGCCGGCAACGTGGCGAACTCCAACACTCCCGGCTATGTCGACGAAAGCGTCAATCAGGTCGAGCTCGCGGCCGGCGGCCAGGCCGGGACGAGCGTCGCGGTCGACGGCATCAATCGCAATCTCAACACGTTGTTGCAGAGCCAGTTGTGGACCGAAACGTCGGGCGGTTCCTACGCCGATACGACGGCGTCGCTCTATCAGCAGCTTCAGAATGTCTACGGTACGCCGGGATCGTCGACCTCGTTCGATGCGATCTTCAATAATTTCACCAGCGCCCTGCAGTCGCTGTCGACGAGCCCCAGCTCCTACTCCGCTCAGTCCGCCGTGGTCAGTTCCGCGCAAGCCGTGGCGCAAAATCTCAATTCGATGACCGGGAATATCCAGCAACTGCGCACGCAGGCCGAACAGGGCATCGCCAATGACGTGACGACTGCGAACAGCATGTTGACGCAGATCGCCCAAATCAACCAGCAATTGACCGGGGTCACCACGTCCGACAGCGCCAACGCGGCGCTCGAGGACCAGCGCGACCAGGATATCACACAGCTCACCCAGTTGATGAACGTCAACGTGGTCCAGAATTCCGACAATCAGATTTCGCTCTTCACCGGCACCGGCCAGCAACTGGTCAGCGGGTCGCAGGCCTCGCAGCTTTCGTTCAACAACGCGGGATCGCTGTCGCCGACCGCGCAGTGGAGCGCCAATCCGAGCCAGGACGGCGTCGGCACAATTATGCTGACTTCGCCCGGCGGCGGCACGACCACGGATCTGGTCGCCACCAACGCCATCCAGTCGGGCCAGATCGGCGCCTATCTGCAGATGCGCGACACCATCTTGCCGCAGGCGCAGAGCCAGCTCGACGAGATGGCCAATCAGATGTCGCAGGCGCTGTCGAACCAAACGACGTCTGGGACGACAGCGACGTCGGGTTCGCAGTCCGGTTATAGCGTCGATGTCGGCTCGATTGTGCCCGGCAATACTGTTCAACTGACGTACACAAATTCCCAAAACGTCCAACAAACCGTCACCATCGTCGCGCTGGGCGCCGGCGGGGCGGTACCGGCGCAAGCGTCCTCGGCCAATAACCAGGTGATCGGCGTCAATTTTTCCGGCGGCATGAGTTCGGTCGTGTCGCAGCTCAATTCGGTGCTCGGCACCAACCTGCAATTCTCGAACCCGTCCGGCACGGTCTTGCAGGTGGTCAACAACGGCAGCGGCAACGTCGTCAATTCGCTTTCGGCGACCTCGACGGTGACGTCGCTGACCAGCGGTAGCCCGCAGCTTTCGCTGTTCACCGACGGAACCGCGCCGATTACCGGCGCGCTCACCGCGGACGGTTCGCAGACCACGGGCCTGGCCGGAACTATCGAAGTCAATCCCGCGATCGTCGCCTCGCCGTCGAGCTTGGTCGCCTATGCATCGACGACCGCGTCGGGCGACCCGACGAGGCCGAACTTCATCCTCAACCAGATGACCGACGCTTCGCTGACCTATTCGCCTGATACCGGCTTCGGCAGCGCGGCCGCGCCCTATAGCGGTACGCTGAGCGATTACATGAGCCAGGTCGTCAGCCAGCAATCGCAAGCCGCCAACGCGGCGACGAACTTGCAGCAAGGCCAGGACACCGTCGTCACCGCGTTGCAGCAGCGCTTCAACGATCAGTCCGGCGTCAATATCGATACCGAAATGTCGAACCTGATTGCGCTGCAAAATGCTTACGGCGCCAATGCACGCGTCATGAGCACGATTCAACAAATGATGTCGGCGCTAATGCAAGCGGTACAGTAAATGAGCATCACCGGGCCCGGGTCGATCGCCGCTCTGAATATTCAGGCGGTCAACAATATGAATAACCAGCTCAACACGTTGAGCACGGAACTTGGCACCAACCAGGCGGCCCAAACCTATTCCGGCCTCGGCTCGCAGGCCGGCGTGGCGCTGGCCTTGAACGCGCAGCTTTCGGCGATCAACGGTTATAGCAACACCGCCACGACGGTTGGCACGACGCTGAGCGTCGCGCAATCGACGTTGACGCAACTCGGCAGCAGCGGAAGCTCGGTTCAACAGGCGATCAACCAGCAAGGCGCCTTCAGCCTGAACAGCAACGGACAGACGACGACTCAGGCAGCCGCCGCCACGCAGCTCGGCGAGATCCTGTCCCTACTCAACACCCAGGTCGGCAATAATTATATTTTCTCGGGCAGCGCGACGACCCAGCCGTCAGTCGCCAGCATGTCCGACATCCTCAACGGCAATGGCGCGCAAGCGGGTTTCACGCAGGTGATGGCGCAACGCCTGCAGGCCGATCAAGGCGCCAATGGGCTCGGCCGCCTGGTCATTCCGGCGCCCTCAGCCTCGACTGTTTCGATCAGCGAGGATGCCGCCAACTCGCCGTTCGGGTTCAAGCTTGCGAGCGTGAATTCGTCGCTGACCGGTGCGACCGTCACCGGCCCGACCGGCTCGCCCGCGTCGATCTCGGTCGATTTGGGCTCCAATCCCAATGCCGGCGATTCGATCGCGTTCGGCCTCACGCTTCCCGACGGCTCAAGCCAAACCATCACGCTACAAGCCACCACGGCCTCGCCGGCGGGCACCAACCAGTTCACCATTGGTGCGACGCCCGCAGACACCGCAACCAATCTGCAGGCGGCGCTGAGCGCCGCGGTCGGCAATCTCGATCAGACCGCGCTGCCGGCTGCATCCGCCGTCGCCGCGGCCGATAACTTCTTCAGCTCAGACCCACCCCAACGGGTCGCCGGGCCGCCCTACGACTCGGCCACCTCATTGGCAAACGGGACTTCGGCGAACACCGTATTCTGGTACACCGGCGAAAACGGCAGCACGCCGGCGCGGCAGACCGCGACCGCCCAGGTCGGTCCCTCGACGACCATCGATTACGGCATGCGCGCCAACGAGCAGGCGATCAGCACGCTGGTCGCGAACGTGGCCGTCCTTGCGGCAACGACCTATTCGGCAAGCGATCCGAACGCCGGAGCGAATTACCAGGCGTTGAGCCAGAAGGTGACGGCGAACCTCGACGGTCAATCCGGTACCCAGTCGATCGACGATATCGAGGCCGATCTTGCGAATTCGCAGACCACGGTCAGCAACGCCACCGCACTGAATACGCAGACGCAAACCACGCTACAGGACATGATGCAAAACATCGACGGTATCAATCAAAACCAGATCGGTGAACAGATCCTAACATTGCAGAACAGTCTGTCAGCCTCGTTGTCGGTGACCGCACGCATGGCGCAGCTCAGCCTGGTCAATTTTCTGGCGCCGTCAACGGGCTAAGACGAAGGCGTTGCGGCGGATAACTGAAGATTACCCGGCACGATCGATCGGCGTTTCACTGCGGCGGGTTGCAGTTCTGACGAATATTGAATCGGCGGCGCAGGTCGCATTGCGGCCAAAATTGTCGGTAAAACGCGTGTCGACCAGATACTCGCCGGGATGCGCACCGACGAAGTCGCGGATCGCCTGCCGTTTCACGTCGCTGTCTTCGACGACCAGATAATCGCCGGGCGACAGCACCGGGTGGAACTGTTCAAGCACGCCGATGACGTTGTGATGCGCGTCCTCGACGACGAGCCATGGATGCGGCTCCGAGTGGAGAAGGTCGGAATCGAACAGCCGTTCCGGGGCGGAACAATCGCCCTGATAGAATTTGACGTGCGGATACTCCATCTCGACCTTGACCCGGTCGACCGAATGGACCTGCCCTTGGATGCCGCTCAGCGCCAGATTATCTGCAAACCAGACGGCACTTGCGCCGAGGCCGGATCCGATTTCGAAAATGGTTTGCGGGCGCAGCTCCGCGATCAGCGCCGGGTACATGGCGAAATCGAAGACGTTCTTCATCAGCGGCGTGCCGCGCCAGCGCATCAGTGACGGTGCGCCCTGGCAGGTCAGCAGCACGTCGAGGCCGAACTCGGTGCCGAACCGCGGATGATAATGGACACCCGATCGCTCGCGCTCGGAATACTCGACCAGATGGCCCTGCACCCAGCGATCGAGGAACAGCCGCAGGCGCATCAAGTCCCATTGCAGGCTAAGGTCTTGCGCGGGCGGCCGCGCGGCATTTTCGCGGACGCTGTCCTCCCACGAACGGCTCGGATCGAAAGCGATCAAGCGCGTCAGGACGCGCGTAAACCAACTGTCGAAGATGCTGTGCAGGCCATTTTGTTCGCGCTCAACCTTGTCGCGCATTTCACTCAAGAATTTGAGCGCAGCCGCCTTCAAGGCGTCGCCGGAAATCAAAGTTGCCTCGGTCGTCATGGGATTTCCTTCCCGACCGGCACGCGCCTAAGCACCGGCGAATTGCGACGCCAGATCGCCGCAAAACGTCATCGGGCCGACGTGGTTGAGCTTGCTTCCAAGATCCGCCCAGATCTCGCCGCCGAGTTCAATCCAGCGCTTGCAAAAGGCGAAATCCTCGCTGAGGTAGGTGCCGTCATCGGCGATCATGCATTCGAACAAAGCGAAGCGGTTGTCGCTTGCGGTCGCGGCATCGACGGAATGATCGCGTTTGTAGCGCAGCTGCGGATAATGTGCGCACATTTTTGCCAGCGCTTGGCGCCGGATCATGAGAAAACCGGTGCCGGCGTACCGCACCTTGACGAAGCCACCTTTCTCGATGACGGCGTTGGGATCGTCGACCTCGAACACATATTTTAAGGCCGCGCCCGCCGCGTTGGGTCGCCCGCCCTCGATCGTCGTCTTCACCCTGTCCCAGTCGATCCGCTTGATCGGATAGATCGCGGCACACATGTCGGCGCCGCATTCGATCAGACGCAGCACTTGATCCGGCTCGAAGCCGATGTCGGCGTCGATAAACAACAGGTGGGTGGCATCCGGATCGTCCAGGAATTGGGAGATCAGGCTCGCCCGCGCCCGCGTGATCAGCGCGTCGCCGTCCTTGAACAAGATCTTGAGGTTGAAGTCGCTATAGGCGCGGATCAACTTTTGCAGCTTAAACAGCGAGGCTGCATAAAGCACCGAAATCTGTCCGCCGAAGCACGGTGTGGCGATGACGAGATTGACGGTGTTAGGGGCCGTGGCGGTTCCCGCCAGCTCGGCGGCGGTCCTGCCGGCGGGAGGCGCTGCGCGGGCGCCGCCGGCCTTGTGATCGGACTCCGAGGCAGTCGACATCGAGGTTCGTTCCTTCGTCGATCCGGCGCTGTCGGGTGTTGCGGCGCGACGGAGCGACTTTGTAATTATGGTTAAGCAATAGCGAAGAGAAATGGTTAATGGCGACTTAAGTGACTACGTAAAAAATCGATGAAGTTGTTAAAACTCATGCCGCTACTGCATCGCCGGGTCTGAAGCGTCAGTGCTCATAGCGTCGGGCATTGATTTAGATCATAGCGTTAGTTTCGCCGCCGAAAACCAAATCCAGTACGGGTTTACACGTCTTTAAACGAATTGCGTCAAACCTTCGGCAGCCGATCGGTTTGATCGGAACCTGCACTCGCCGGTACGGCACGTACAGCAAGTGCACGCCAGTACGTCCTGTAACCAGAAGGGTACGCGAATATGTCTGACATCACCTTGAGCAGTGGCATTCGGCAGAACTTGCTGGCCCTGCAGAACACGTCCAACGACTTGAATACCACGCAGGAACAGCTTGCGACCGGTAAGAAGGTCAATACGGCGTTCGACAATCCGACCTCCTATTTCACCTCGCAGTCGCTGACCAACCGGTCCAACGACCTGAGCGCGCTTCTCGACCAGATCGGTCAGGCGCAGCAGACGTTGAACGCGGCCAACGACGGCCTCACCGGCTTGACGAGCCTGCTCGAACAGGCGCTGTCAACAGCGCAGCAGGCGCAACAGGCGACCACGGGCACCGTGACCTATAGCGGCACGCAAACCGGCAGCGCAATTGTCGCCGACACGACGCAAGCCGTCAGCACGACCAGTTTCGCCAGTGCGGTCAGCGCTTCAACGGCTTCGGTGCAGACCAAGTCGACGTTCGACTCCGCCGGCATCGGCCAGCTGACGAGCGGCGATACCCTGACCTATTCGCTCGCCGGCACCACGGTGACGGCCACGTTCGGCGCCGCGACCGATACGACCACCAACACCTTCAGCAACGTCGCCGGCCTGATCAGCGTTCTGCAGAGCGGCACCGGCGCCAGCGGCAACCTCAGCGCTGTGGCGAGCATCACCAACGTCGGCGGCAACGTCCAGGTGCTCGGTGACGATCTCACCCACAACCTGACGACAAGCGCCACCAGCACCAACCTCACCGCCGGCAATTTTACAAGTAACACCTCGGCTGCCACGCTTGGCGATGCGCTGACGATTTCTGACGGTGAAGGTCACACGTCGTCATTCTACTACGTTGCCGCCAATGCCGTTTCTGCAAGCGACACCTTCACGAGCTCGGCCAATCTTGTCAGCGCCATCAGCGGCTCCAACCTGGGCAGCACGGTCACAGCGACCGTTCCAAGCTCCGGCGCCAACAATGGCAAACTCGTGCTCAGCAGCCCGGATGGGGCCATCACAGTCGGTGGAGCTTTCGGCAACACCGATCTGGGTCTGTCCTCGACGGCTTACAAAAACAACTACAACTCGACATTGGCAGGGCTTGCCGCCGACAGCACGCTGACGATCCAGGTCGGCACCGACGCGGTAAATACGCTGACCTTCGGCACCGGCAACGGCCAGATCTCGACCCTGGCGGGGCTCAATAGCGCGCTTTCGGCCATCGGAGATATCTCCGCATCGGTCAACTCGCAGGGCAAGATCGTGTTGGCGCCGACAAGCTCGAACATCGTCACCATCGGCGGCACCGCCGGGACGGTGAGCTCGCTCGGCTTCTCCAGCGGCGTCACTACGCCGACTGCGACGGTCGTCACCCCGAGCTCGACCCGCGCCACGCTGCAGAGCAACTATAATGCCCTGCTGACGCAGATCGATCAGCTCGCCGGGGACTCGTCCTATAACGGCGTCAACCTGCTCGCCGGCAACAACCTGACGGTCAACTTTAATGAGAACGGCACCAGCGGTCTGACGATCGGCGGCGTCAACTTCAGCTCGTCGGGGCTTGGACTGTCGGCGATCAGCGGCAACGGTTTCCAGGACAACACCAACATTGCGTCCACGGAAACCGCGATCAACAACGCAATCACCAACGTGCGGGCCCAAACCGAGACGTTCGGCACCAACTCGTCGACCATCTCGACCCGCCAGACGTTCGAAACCAACCTGATCAACACCCTGCAGACGGGCGCCAGCAATCTCGTGCTGGCCGATCAGAACCAAGCTAGCGCCAACTTGCTGACCGAGCAAACCCAGCAGCAGTTGGAAATCTCCGCACTGTCCATCGCCAATCAGGCGGACCAGTCGGTGCTCAAGCTGTTCGGCTAATTTCTTCTGGTACAGGTCTTCTGGTGAAGGCGGCGGGGCGAAAGCTCCGCCGCTTTTTCGTGGCGAATGGTCGGAGGCTGCACGGTGTCCTGCTCGTTATTGTGTGGCCGCTATTTTTCGGACGCTTAGCAAGCCCTTAACCCGCATCCGTGACGATGGATCGCCTCATAAGGATTCACGCGTGGCCCTAAAGATCGAGCTCAAGCCTAACGAACGCATCCTCCTCGGCGATTGCGTCGTCACCAATAACGGCCAGCGCACGCGTCTCATGGTCGAGGGGAAGGTGCCCATTCTGCGTGAAAAGGACATCATGTCGCTGGGCAGCGCCAATAGCCTGGCGAAACTCATCTATCTCGCTGTGCAGTTCATCTACACGGCCAAGCGACCGCAGGACCATCACGCGCTTTACGTCCGGCTGGCGGATGAATTTGTGAAACGCGCGCCCAGTGCGAAGCCATATATTGAGAGCATCAACAATCGAATCTTAACAGGCGAGCCGTATAAGGCGCTAAAGGAAGCGCGCAAGCTCATTGCCTACGAAAAGGAGCATCTCGACATGCATTACGCCAGCAACGCCTACGCGAAGACCGCCATTGACACGGCAGGCCCGCGCGAACTCGAGGCGAATTTGCTTTTGCAAGCTGCGGCGAAGTTGCAGGCTGTTCATGATTCGTGGCGCGATAAGCCGTCCGGCCTCGACGATGCAATCCTGTACAATCGCCGGCTTTGGACGGTATTCCTCGACGCGGTGACGAGCGAAGGCAACAGGTTGCCGGCCGCGGTCCGCGAGAATATCAGGCGGCTCGGCGTTTTCGTCATGGGGGAGACGTTCTCGCTGATGACCAATCCGAAGCCGGATCACCTGACGTCGATCATCAAGATCAATCGCGGCATCGCCGCCGGCCTGCGCGGCAAGGCGTAAGAGACGGCGTATAGTTCGGTTTATTGGGGCAACGGCGAGACGCGTTTTCGCTCGCATTGCCAACGATCCGGCAATGCTTGAACCGCTGCAAGCGCGCCAGCGCGATCAGGCGGCGCGCGGGACATCCAGTCGAAGCCGCCCGCGCAGATGCGGTATGCGACTTACATCCATCCTTGCCGCGAGCATCCGCATATAAATCAGCTCTTCTTTGGTTGCTATTGCAAAATCCGCGAATTCGCGTTGCCCGTCGTGGAGATCTGCGTCCGACAGCGACGTTTCGAAAAGATCGAGCCAGCCGGATTCTTCCACGTCGCCGTCCGCGCCCTCATGAAACAGCATCTTTTGCCGATCGCGAATGCAAGTCGGTAGCTCGGAAGGATACAGGTCATAGAGCGCTCGTAACGGCGCCTTGCCGATCGGGGCATTGCTCGTTTGTCGCACCAAACAGGATTCATCGAGCTCACTCGCATAATCGACGACCGTTTGATCGAGGAACGGCTCGCGTATTTCGAGTTGGAATTGCATCGAACAGCGATCGACCCGTTGAAGATTGGCGCGATGCATCATGCCCAAACATTGCTTCTGCATATCGCGGCCGCCGCCGTCAGGCCGGGTAAAAGCCCGTTCGAGGGGCGAATAGCCTGCGAATAATTCATCGGCGCCTTCGCCGCACAGCGCGACGCGGAAACCGTCTTGATGTATGCGCTGCGAGAGAAGATAGGTGTAAAGACTAGGACGGATCACCGAGGGCTCGAACGTCTCCACGGTATCAACGACCGTCTCGATGAGGGGGAGCGTCTTGGTGCAATGCGCTTCAACGGCCACCTCGCGCAGGTTGAGACCGGTCTCCTCCGCATAATGTTTGGCGTAAAGATGATCGGGCGCATTGCACCCGACCGCGATGTAGCCCGGCATGGCCGGAGAAAATCTGCGCGCGTAATGCATAACAAGCGTGCTATCGATGCCGCCGCTGAACAAGGCCGCGACCGGAAGGTTCGCGGGCACGCGGATGCGCACGGCTTCCGATAGAATTCGGTCCAGTTCCTGGGGCGAGGCGGCGCTCGAGGTTGTTGGGGATGGCAGGTTGTAATGGCGCCCGCAGAAATCACGGGTCAGCAAATGGCCAGGCGGCAACAATAAGACGGCGTCGCCATCGGTCGCATCCAGGAGCGGTCGGATTTCCGAGCAAAACAGAAAGCCCTTGGGCGACTGGATGAGATAAAGCGGCTTTACGCCGAAAGGGTCGCGCGCGGCCAAGAACTCGCCGGTCGCCGTATCGATCGCAACGAAGGCATACATGCCGGCCAGGCGTTTGATCCCGGCTTGGCCCCACGCTCGCAGCACATTCGCGACAACTTCCGTGTCGCATTGCGTGCGGAAACGCACGCCGAGCGCCTCCAATTCCCGACGTAGAACGTCGTGATTGTAGATCTCGCCATTGAACGAGACGAGAAAGCGCTCATCGAAGGAGGCTTGCGGCTGCGCGCCGTTTGCCGCGTCTACAATGCGCAAGCGGCGTGTGCACATCGCGGTGTTGTTTCCGACCATGACGAGTGGGTCGGTGACGTCGCCCCGATGCAGCATACCCGCGATCAACTGCCGGACTGCCGATCCGGCGTCATCCCAATCGATAGCAACCGCTATGCCGCACATGACGCCCCCGCGCGTGCCGATTCAGTCTAAGTCACTGGAATTACAGCGACAATACAGCCGAAACCCTGACGCTAGCGTAGATCGCTAGGGTTAACGGTTGGTTCCAGTCGTTTGAGGCGGCGCGGGCAGCTTTTGAGCCCCGCTACGCGGTCGGCTCAGGACGAAGATCCACCTCAAGTGCGGTTGGTATCAGGCCAGCAGATCGAGCAACGAGCCCGACGAGCCGCTGCTCGCCAAGAGGGTTTCGGCAGTGCCGCCGGTCTGCAGCGCGAGGGCGGAATTAAACAGGACGGCCGCGGGGGAACTGGCGGCAGTGCTGGTGGACGACCCTGTCGAACTGCTTGCGGCGCTCGTGGACGATCCTGCCGCGCTCGAGGAACTTGAAGAAGTGGAACCGGAGGCGCTGGAGGAACTGGAAGAGTTGGCAGCGCTGGAAGTGGGGGCGGTCGGCTGGAAACTGGAGTTCTGGGCGCCGAAGCCGACGCTTGATGCAAAAACGCCCCCGACCGAGATCGAATCGGTGAGATTTTTGCCGGTGAGAACCAGGTCGCCGCCGGCATTAAGCGACGCCGTCACCTGGGCATTGGCGGCAACGTTTGGATTGTTGATGGCATTGATCAGATCCTGAACCGTATCCGTGCCCGTCGACGCGAAGGTCGTCGTGTTGGTGCCGTCACTGACGGTGATCGTGCCATTCTGGGGAATCCCGAGCGTTAACAGCGAGGTACTCGCGGAAAGCGGCACCGTGCCGGTTCCGGTTGCCGGTGCGCCGGTCGTTGGAGCGTTGGACGTAGACCCGCTGGAACTGGCTTGTGAGGCTTGCACTGCGCTTTGCAATGCGGCGGTAAGTTGGGCTTGGACGCGCGTTTGCGCTTCCTTGGTCGCAATGGCCGCCAAGCCCGACGCTTCGTTGCTCACGGCGCTGCCTAATCCTGTAATCAGCGCATCGCTTAACGAGGAAGTCTGATTCTCGGTCTGAACCTGGCTCCAATAGGTCTGGTCCTGTTGCCAGAACGTCTGGCTGCTTCCTATGCTTCCGATACTCATGGACTGCGACGCCTTGCCAGACCGGTCTCCCCTGCGGTCATTCATGCACCATTGCAGTTAACAGACCGTCGATTCCCTAACGTTTACCACCGGTTAACCATCATGGCCGACTTTGCGGTAAAGGCACCGTGGGCGGGAGCCGCTCCTCGGCGGTATGGTGCTCCCGTCGCCAGTCCGAGGCTGCAGGCAGGATTCCATGGCGAAGCAGGCGACCGCGAGGCTTTCGCAACTCGGCCGCTCTTTCGAGCAGGGGCTGGCACTGCACCGGGGCGGACGGCTCGCTGAGGCCGACCGAATCTATGAAGCCATTCTCGCGGCCGATCCGCGCCACTTCGATGCGCTGCATCTGTCCGGCGTTCTCAGAAATCAACAGGGCCGGTCTGTCGAGGCTCTGCATTTGGTTTCGGCGGCATTGAACATCAAGTCCGGATCGGTGGACGCGCTTGTGAGTCATGGCGTGATCCTTGATGCGCTCAAGCGCCATGAAGAAGCGCTGGCGAGCTTCGATCGAGCGCTGGCGGCGCGTGCCGGCGACGCTACCTTGCACTATAACCGCGGCAATTCGCTCAAAGGTCTCGGCCGCTACGCGGAGGCGTTGGCGAGCTACGATCGCGCGCTCGCGCTTGCGCCGGATCTCGCCCCCGCCCACCACAATCGCGGCAGTACCTATGCGGAGCTCGATCGGAACGATGAGGCGCTGGCGAGCTTCGACCAGGCGCTTTTGCTGTGCCTTGAGCGGGCCGGCATCAAGATGGAGAATGGCATCTCCCTGGCAACGATTGATCGCGGCGATGAATTGTTTGCAAGGCTCCGTCAAGCGCTCGCCGCCGATCCCAACAGTGCCGACATACTGAGCAATCGCGGCAAGGTTCTCAACCGGTTCAAACGCTACCATGAGGCGATTGCGTGCTTTGACGCGGCGCTGGCGCTTCGCCCCGACCAAGCGGACACGCTCTGTCATCGCGGCGACGCATGCGCAGGGATCGGCCGCTACGACGATGCGTTTGCGAATTTCGCGGAGGCGCTTTGCGTTGCGCCGAATTTCGCCGATGCGCATCTTAAGCGCGGCAATGCTTTGGTCGAGTTGAACCGAATGGACGAAGCGATGCGCAGCTTTAGCGCCGCTGTAGCGATCAAGCCGGACAACGCGGACGCGAACTTCAACGAAGCGCTGACCCGGCTGTGCCTGGGCGATTTTCGCCAGGGTTGGAAAAAGTATGAATATCGGTGGGAAAGGGCTGAATGGGCGAAGGACCGGCCAAATTATCCGCGTCCGATGTGGCGCGGAGAGCAGGAGCTGCAGGGCAAGACAATTCTTCTTGTCGCCGAACAAGGCTTTGGCGACGCCATCCAATTCGCACGCTACGCACCGCTGTTAGCAGCGCTCGGCGCAAAGGTGTTGCTTGGCGTCCGGTCCCCGCTCACTGCACTAATGGCAACCGTACCCGGTGTCTCGCAAGTGATAAGCGCGGGTGAGACTCTGCCCCCCTTCGATCTCTACTGCCCGCTGTTGAGCCTGCCATTAGCGTTCGGAACCGAACCGGCAACGATACCGGCCACGGTCCCCTATCTGCGAGCTTCTGAAGAGCGCATCGCCAAATGGCGCGGCAGATTACCGGACAGTGGCCGGCTGCGAATCGGAATTTGCTGGGCCGGCATAAGCGGGCATCCCAACAATCACCGACGTTCGATACCGCTCGAGCGCTTCGCCACGATATTGTCGGCGCCGGGCGTCGACTTCGTCAGTCTGCAAAAGGATGTCGGCGAGTCGGACGCGACGATCCTGAGCGCACACGGCGTAAATCAGCTTGGGCAGGAATTCGCGGATTTTGCCGATACCGCCGCCGTCGTCGCGATGCTCGATCTCGTGATCTGCGTCGACACTTCGGTCGCGCATCTTGCCGGCGCGATGGGCAAGGCCGTCGGCGTGCTGATACCGTTTTCGCCGGACTTCAGGTGGATGCTCGACCGCACCGACAGCCCTTGGTATCCGACCATGCGGCTGTTTCGGCAACCCGCGATCGGCGACTGGGACGGACCGCTCGATCGGCTGCGCCAGGAACTTTCCGCTCTCGGAAGCCGTCCGCTCAAGCCGCGGTGATGGTGCCGGCCGAGCGGTCGGCGCCTACAGCGTGCGGCTGACGGCGAGCGGCCGGCCGTGCTTGGGATTGGGCGCGGCGGTCCGCCCGGTCGCGCCGTAGACCTGCGGCGAAGCTTTGCGGGCGAGGTCGCTCGACAGCCGCCGCATGATTCCCTCCGAGACCGCGTGCGCGGTCGCCAGCACGATCATGTTCTTCTGCAGCACGGCGCGGAAGATCTCCTGCACACGCACGAGCGCCGCGCAGCGCGCCGGCACGGTCCGCAGCAGAAATTTACCGCTCACCTTCAACTGCTCGCCGGCCGCGAACAATTGCCCGGCGAGTTCCGCCTTGGCCGGTTCGAGCGCGCAGGCGGCGCGGATCTTGCCGGCGTGCATCAGCAAGGTTTCCTGTTCGACAAGGCCGGTGAGCCTCTCGATCAGCGCGGTGAGCTGTTCGATGGCCTGTTCGGCCTCCGCGGCCGTCGTGATGGGTTTCATGACGGGGATAGTCCCTGTTCTTTGAGCAATGTGTCGTAGACCTTGGGCGCGATGCCGATACCGCCCGCCTTGGCGAGTGCTTTGGCGAACTGGTCGATCGCGAAGGAGCGCCACACTTTCAACGCGCCGCTGCCGCCCATCGGACCGTCGCCGTCCACGCCGGTGAACATTTCCTGGAACATGTTGCTGAGGAACATCGACTCGAAATTTTCCGCGCCGGCCTTCGCCTTGCTCCTGATCTTCAGCGCGGCCTGAGCCTGTGCGCTGGTCGCGCTGCCGATCGAGGATAGTGATGCGCCGAAATCGACGGGGCTTATGCTCGACATCACATCACCTCAATATCGGCCTGGATGGCGCCGGCGGCCTTGATCGCTTGCAAGATCACGATCAGATCGCGCGGCCCGATGCCGAGCGCATTGAGGCCGTCGACAATCTGTTGCAGCGACACGCCTTCCTGGACCAGCGCTAGCCTCTTGCCCTCTTCCTGCACGCCTACTTGCGTGCGTGGCACGGCGACGGTGCGGCCGCGCGACAGCGGCGCGGGTTGACTCACCTGCGGCGATTCCGAGATCGTGACCGTGAGATTTCCCTGCGCCACCGCCACCGTCGAGACGCGCACGTCGCGGCCGATGACGATGACGCCGGAGCGTTCGTCGATGACGACCTTGGCGACTTCGTCCGGCTCGACCTGCAATTGCTCGATCTCGGTCAGCATGGCGACGACGTTTTGCGGAAATTTCTTCGGCAGCGTGAGTTGCACGGTCGAAGGGTCGAGCGGCTCGGCGACTGCCGCGCCGATATAGTCGTTGATGGCAACAGCGATGCGTTTGGCCGTCGTGAAGTCGGCGTTGCGCAGCGCGAGCCGCAGCTGACCGACGCTATTAAGCGCGAATTCGATTTCGCGCTCAATGATGGCGCCGTTGGGCAATCGCCCGACGGTCGGTACGCCGCGGGTGATCTTGGCCGCCTGGCCCTCGGCCTGGAAGCCGCCGATCGAGAGCGATCCCTGCGCGACCGCATAGACATTGCCGTCGGCGCCGAGGAGGGGAGTGACCAGCAAGGTGCCGCCTTCCAAGCTCTTGGAGTCGCCCATGGCCGAGGCCGTCACGTCGATTCGCGTACCCTGCGTCGCGAAGGGCGGCAGGTCGGCCGTGACCATGACGGCGGCGACGTTGCCGGTACGGATCTGCTGGCCGCGGATGTTGACGCCTAGCCGTTCCAGCATCGCCTGCAGGGACTGCTTGGTAAAAGGCGCGTTGTTAAGTGTGTCGCCGGTGCCATTAAGGCCAACAACGAGGCCGTAGCCGATCAACTGGTTCTGTCGCACGCCCTCGATATTGGCGAGGTCTTTGATGCGCGACGTCGCCATCGCCGGCGAGATGGCCGACGATCCAGCACAGCTGACAGCAACCAGCGCGGCAAGCGCGGTTCGAAAAGGCCCTCTCATCTCTTGCTCCCCAAGAGGTCGGACGGCTCTTGCTCCCCAAGAGGTCGGACTGCGTTATGAATGCCAATCGCGTGCCAGCCGGTCGCGCCAGTTAAGCAATTGAAATAAAATGATTATTTTTCGCGAGACGGAAGGGGATGCCGGATTGGGACGAGAATCCCTTGCCGGTTCGGGCAATTCTTGCCGGCCGCTTTTTACCGCCCGTTAACCATGACGCGACACCTTATTAGTATGCGTGTTTCTGGACCGACTCGGACGTCGCTCGCGACAGCGCCCAGCGTGGCGCGGTCTTCGCCAAGCGGCACCTTCTCGCTGGGCGGCGCTGACGCCCCACAGGCGCCGAGCGCGGCCGTGGCATTACGAACCGTGGGTGGAATCGACGCGCTGATTGCGCTGCAAGGCATCGAAGACCCGGTGGAACGCCGACGCCGCGTGGTCAAAAATGGCCGCCGGGCACTTGATGCCCTCGACGAACTTAAGCTCGGTCTGCTCGCGGGCACGCTCGACCAGAGCACGATGTTGCGGCTGAAATCGGTGGCCGCAGACCTGCACGATATGTCCGGCGACGACCGGCTCGATCAGGTCCTGGCCGAGATTGATCTGCGGGTGGCGGTTGAACTGGCCAAAGCCGGTATGTCCTGAATCGGGAAAATCCCTAAATTATTGAAGATTATGGGATCTTCTTGCCGTTCCGGCCGTGCGGAAAGCCCGGCGGCTGGGTCGAATGGCGCCACAAATGCTCCACTACGGCATCCGTCTGCTGCGGTATTCGGCTCCCGATGGTTGTTGTCACTGTCACAGACCTTGGATATAAGCCGCGGCGCGAGGGGGGCCTCGCGAGTGGAGGGCGGGAGTACATGCTCATGCAATTGTTGAAGGGCAAAAACGGTCGAGTTGCCGAAAAGCCCCAAAAAAACGGCAAGGGCGCTGAAACAAACCTGCGGCAGACAGAAGGACAGTATCGTCCGACCGACAAAGAGCCGTTCATGAACGAGCGCCAGCGCGAGTATTTCCGATTGAAGCTGCTCGATTGGCGCGAGGACATCCTCAAAGAGGCCAAGGAGACGCTCCAGCATCTCCAGGATGAGAGCCAAAATCATCCCGACCTCGCCGATCGGGCCTCGTCGGAGACCGATCGGGCGATCGAATTGCGCGCCCGGGATCGCCAGCGCAAGCTGATCGCCAAGATCGACGCCGCCTTGCAGCGTATCGAAGACGGCACTTACGGCTATTGCGAGGAGACCGGCGAGCCGATCACGCTCAAACGGCTCGAGGCCCGCCCGATCGCCACATTGTCGATCGAGGCCCAGGAGCGCCATGAACGGCGCGAGCGCGTCTACCGCGACGACTAAGCGCCGCCGGGTTTTCCGGTCTGCGATGAAACCCCCTCGTCGCACGGGACGAGGACGGGCCTCTTAAGTCTTCATTTACCATCGGCGCTTACCGATCGTTAACGAACGGCCGGCGAGCGGGCCTGCCGGATGTGGCATCCCGGCGTCATGCACCGATGAACGACCGCTTGCAGGTTTCGCAATCGAATATTTCGCGCCTATTGCGACGGGCGCTGCGCGCTCACGACGATGGCGACTCGGCGAAGGCGGAGCGGCTCTATAACGCCGTCATCGCGCGGCATCCCGGCGACTTCGATGCGCTCCATGGTCTCGGCCGGCTTCATTATCAACGTGGGCGCTTCGACACCGCGCTCGTGCTCATTCAGTCGGCGCTGAAAATCGATCCCGATCGCGTCGACGGATTTTCGAGCCTCGGGTTGGTGTTTCATTTGCTGCGTCGGTTCAAGGACGCGCTCGCGAGCTATGATGCGGGATTGCGCCTTGCGCCGGACAATGCGGAGCTCCACAACCGGCGCGGGGTGGCGCTGCTCGAACTGCGCCGTCCGCAGGAGGCGCTTGCCGACTTCGAAAGCGCGCTTGCCGTCGATCCCGATCACCGCGATGCGCTCGGCAATTACGGCAATGCCTTGCTCAAGCTCAATCGTCCCGCCGAGGCGCTTGTGGTCTACGATCGGGCGTTGGCGATGGTGCCCGATAACGCCCAGCTCTTGACCAACCGCGCCGTCGCCTTGCGCCGGCTCGATCGGCCGCACGAAGCGTTGATGAGCGCAAGCCGCGCGCTGGTCAGCCGGCCGGATTTTGCCCAGGCGCGGTTCGTCGAGAGCGTGGCGCGTCTGACGCTCGGCGACTTTGCCGCCGGCTGGCGCGGCTATGAAGCGCGTTGGTCGGTCGGGCTCCTGGCATCGCAGCGTCGCAACTTCGCTGAGCCACTGTGGCTTGGCCAAGAAACGCCTAAAATGTCACTCGCGGGGAAGACCATACTGTTGCACGCCGAACAGGGCTCCGGCGACACGATCCAATTCGTGCGCTATGCGCGGTTGGTGGCGGCGTGCGGAGCGAAAAAAGTTATTCTTGAAGTTCAGCGCGAACTGGCCCGTCTGCTGCCGGGTATCGCCGGCGTTGACGCAGTGATCGCGCGCGGTGCGCCATTGCCGCCGTTCGATTGTCATTGTCCGCTGCTCAGTCTGCCGCTCGCCTGCGCAACGGAGCAAGCAACGATCCCGGCGGACGTTCCCTATATCGCGCCGCCGCCGGAAGCGGAGATTCGCCGCTGGCGCGATCGCTTGCCGCGGCATCGGCCGCTGGTCGGCGTGGTCTGGTCGGGGGACCGTTCGCACGATAACGACCTTAATCGCTCGATCCGCATCGAGGCGCTGTTGCCGCTGCTCGATTTGCCCGAGTTCTGCTTTGTCAGTCTGCAGCATGCCGTGCGCGAAGAGGACATTCCAATTTTACAGAGCCGGCCGGACATCATTCGCATCGGCGAGGAGTTTTGCGATTTCGCCGATACGGCTGCGGCGCTCGCCGGGTTGGACGCGGTGATCTCAGTCGATACCGCGGTCGCCCATTTGGCGGCGGCGATGGGCAAGCCGCTGTTTCTGCTGCTACCCTATGCTGCGGATTTCCGCTGGCTGCGCGAGCGGCACGATAGCCCCTGGTATCCGACTGCGCGGCTCTACCGACAGGCAGAATTCGGCGATTGGGATCGCGCGATCGGTGCGTTGTCGCAGGATCTGATGCGCGCAAGCTTCTTTGCCTGGGGCCGCCAGCGATCAGCGTGATAACGATTGCGGCCTCCGGCGGGGAGCTGCCGGAGGCCGCGTCGTTTCGGGATCTGCGTTACACTGACGCAACTGAGTGACACAACGCGGATCCCGGGGAGCCCGAAATCGGTATTCCGTAATCAGAGCGATGCTTCGAATTGTTTTTCTTGATGGCTGATAAGCGACACTTGTTCCTGATCAGAACGGCAACAGAACATCGAGCGCCTGCTGGCCCCAGGGTGGTTGCTGAATGTTGGAGAGAGTGCCTTTGCCGCCGTAAGCGACACGGGCCTCGGCGATCTTGGGCAAATCGATCGTGTTGTCGCTTTCGATGTCCTCCGGACGAACCACGCCGGCAACCAGAAGCTCGCGCATTTCCGAGTTAAGCCGGATTTCCTGCTTGCCTTCGATCACCATATTTCCGTTCGGCAGCGTTTGCGTTACCACCGCGGCGACATTGGTGACCAATTGATCGGTTCGGTTGATCGAGCCGTTGGCGTTGCTCTGCGAATTGGTATCTGCGGTTATGATGCTGCCCGGCAATACGGCCTTGGCCGGATTGGCGATGGTGTTGGCACCGAGGAAATTGGTTATGCCGGAATCTTCGGTGGAGGTGCGGGTGACCTGGGTCTGATCCTGGAACTGCGCGGTGTCGTTGATGTTGACCTTGACGGTTAAAATGTCTCCGATCTGATGCGCGCGCTGATCTTTGAAGAAGGCGCGCGAGCCGTTGCGCCACAGCGAATTGGGATTGTAGGTGACCGGCTGCGGCGTCGGCATCGGCATCTGCACCGGCTTGTAGCCGGGCTTGGTGGTTGGGTTATCCAACGGCGACAGCGGCGGCTGTTCGCCGATCAGTTTCAGCTTGTCGATTGAAGAGCAGCCAGTGGCGAGCATGGCGACCGTCGATAGCAAGGCGCAACGCAGCAGCAATACACGTTTCGACATGGCACTACCTTTCACTCGCACAACTTACTCGGCGTTGCCCGCCGCATTATCGACGACGCGCGTGACGATCGGGCCGACCGTCACGCGGTCCGGCCCGGAAATCACGGCCTGCACCACGCGTTTGGATTCGAGGTTGAGCACGCCGATGGTGTCGCCAAGGGCGCCGGCGTCCTGCGCTTGTCCGCGCAGCGTCAACGTCACGCCCGGCGCCTGGTAAACGATGGTGACGGTGTCGCTGCGCTGGACGACTTCGGGTTTCATCAGATCGCCGGAACTGAGCGGCTGGCCGGGATGCAGCGGATGCCGCGCCGCAAGCCCGACCGCCGCGTTGAGATCGGTCAAGACGCCGGCATCCGTCTTCGGCCGGCGCAGCACGGTGAGATCGGACGCTTTGAGAACCTGGCCGTGCTCGACCGGATGGTCGACCGCGACGGCATCGATCGTCCCGATCGCGGTGCCGCTATAGTGGGCCGACTGTCGGCGCAGCTCCACGCTCGACGACAGGCCGAGCGTCACGTCGAACCGCGTGGTGCGCGGGTCGTAGGACAGCGCCAGCACCTGCAGCTCGCCGGTCACGTTCGGTTCGACTTGCAGGGTGCGCACGTCGCGATCGAAGTTGACCAGGATATTATGCGCGTCGCCGAAGCCGTATTGTCCGGCCAGCGCCTGGCCTATGCTTGCGGATATCTCCGGCACGCTGATCGCACGGCTGGCGCGGGTGACGATCACCTCGGAGAGCCCGCGCGTGTCGATGCCGATGAGCTGATGCGACCGGATCGCGTCGACGATGCGATCGGTCGCGACTGCGCCGGTGGTGCCGAGATCGGGCGCGCGGAAGATCGGTACATCGGCCACCGGGCCGGCATTCTCGACGAGGTCGCCGATGTGCACGACCTCGCTGGTCACAGTGACGCTCGCCTTCAGGGCAGGAGCGGGCGCCGGGGTTTGCGCGGTCGCGGCGCCGCCGAACAGAAGCAGTGCAGCCAGGATGAGCAACGGACGGGTCATGGATCAGACCTTTCTCATTTCATCAGTTGCGAGGTGGTCTGCAGCATTTCGTCGGCCGCGGTGATGACCTTCGAATTCATCTCGTAGGCGCGTTGCGCCGCGATCAGATTGGAGATTTCGCTCACCGCCTCCACGTTGGATTGTTCGAGATAGCCCTGCTGCAACGTGCCGGCGCCATCGGTTCCCGCCAATGTGTCCGTCGGCGTGCCTGACGCAGGCGTCGCCGTGAACAAATTGTCGCCGTTCGCCTGCAGGCCGGCATTGTTGGAAAAGCGCGTGATGGTGAACTGGCCGAGGATGGTCGAGGTCGTGGAGCCGGGCAACGTCACCGAGACCTGGCCCTGGTTGTTGATGGTCAGACCGCTCGCATTCGTTGGGATGGTAATGGTCGGCTGGGCGACGTAGCCCTCGGCGGTCACGATACGGCCGGTGGCGTCCTGCTGGAAAGAGCCGTCGCGGGTATAGCTATAAGTTCCGTCGGGCATCTGGATTTTGAACCAGCCGTCGCCTTGGATGGCGACGTCGAGCGTATTGCCGGTTTGCTGGAGCGAGCCTTGCGTCATCAGCCGCGGCGTGCCGACGGTTTTGACGCCGGAGCCGAGCTCGATGCCGACGGGGAGGATATTGCCCTGTTCGGAGGCCTGCGCACCGATGCGCTGCACGTGCTCATAGAGCAGATCTTGAAATTCGGCGCGTTGGCTCTTGAAGCCGGTGGTCGTCATATTGGCGATGTTGCCGGCGATGACCTGGACCTGGAGGTCCATGGCCGCCATGCCGGTTGCGGCTGTATCGAGCGCACGCATTCGACGGTCTCCTCGACTTTAAGCCTTACGAACTGGTCGGCGTCTGCGACAGCTGCGACAGCGCGTTGCGGCGCTGGTCGCTTTGTTGCTGCAGGATGTTGGCGATATCGGTGTAGCTGCGGGTGAGCTGGATCATGCGCGCCATTTCGGCGACGCCGTTGACGTTCGACTTCTCGATTGCGCCCTGCACAACGCCGGTGCCGGCCGGCGCCGGATTGGCGTTGACGCCTTCAGGCGCCATGAATGTGGAGCCGCCGTCTTTTTGCAGACGCTGCGGTTGATCGAAGGTGACCAGTTGCAGCGTGCCGCGGGGCGTGTCGACCGTGCTGTTGCCCTGGCGTACGGAGATGTTGCCGTTCGCGCTGATGACGATGTCGTGGTCGCCGGGCTGCAACGTGATCGCGCCGGCGGTGCCGGTCACCTGATCGCCTGCGTCGGTGACAAGCTGGCCGCTTGCGCTGATCGAGAGCG
>PLTE01000043.1:0-200 GCA_003164375.1 Hyphomicrobiales bacterium
TCTCGAGCACTTTCGGCTTGAGCTCGGCCTCGATCGCGGCGAGCGACATCGAATTTTCGAGATCGTCCTCGTCGAGATCGGCTTCGCCGATCGGCGGCTCCTCGCCGCCTTCCTCGCCGGCACCAGGCGCGGGGCCGGCCGCTTTGAAGGGCGTGGCGCCGGGCGGCGCCGACGGCGGCGAAGCCGCCTGCACCGGCTGC
>PLTE01000043.1:284-7074 GCA_003164375.1 Hyphomicrobiales bacterium
TGGCGATGGCGATCTCGCCCTCGCGCGAGAGCAGTTCAACCGAGCCCATTTCACGCAAATACATCCGCACCGGATCGTCGGTGCGCTCGGTCGGCTCCTTGGCTTCGGATTTGGCGACGGGCTTCGGGGTGACCTCGACGAGTTCGCCGGATTCGGCCTCCTCCTCCTCGGGCTCCTCGCGGGCGGCCTCCTCGTCCTCAGCCTCGGCTTCCTCGGTCTCCACGACGTTGATGCCCATCTCGTTCATCATCGCCAAAATGTCTTCGATCCGCTCGGAGGTGACCTCCTCCGACGGCATGACGGCGTTGAGCTGCTCATAGGTGACGTAGCCGCGCTTCTTGGCCTGCTTGATCATCTTCTTGACTGCGGCGTCAGAGAGATCGAGCAGCGGCAGCGGCGCATCCGGGGTTTCCGGAGTTTCCTTCTCCGGCGCATCGGCGTCCTTCGGCGGCGGCGCCTTAGCCTTGGTCGTCGCAACGGTCTTGGTGGCCACGCTCTTGCTTGCCATTCTTATCTCCACCGACCCTAATCTCCACGGGGCGCGTCCTTCGCACCCCCCTACCCTATGGCGTGAGTCTCGACCGTGAGTCTCGCCGCCGGATAAGACCGCAACCGGGCCCTATGCCCTGGCGTCCCTTGTTATTGGACCGTCGACCCTTACCCGCCCGGCTTGCGCCAAAAGTGGCGTTTTTGCCGGGTTTGGCGCGTGCCAACGGCCAAAAATGGCCGCGCCGAGACCGGCACCGCCCGAATCGAGGCCGCAACCTTGTCGGAACTCCGTTAAGCTCCGACTAACCTTGAACCGCGAGGGCGACCTCTTAGTCCCTCGGCAACATGCCGTCTAGCCGATCCGTTCCCAAAATCGGCCTGATCCCACATCGACTTGCCCACGTCGACTTGCCTACATCGACTTGGCCGGGCGGCCCGAGGACGCGCCGAAACCCTCGATCAGAGCCTCGGTACCGTCGAGCGAAGACAGCTGGGCTTTGACGTCGCGCAACCGCGCGTAGTTCGTTTCAGTGTTATCCTGACCAAGGGCTGCTTCCGCGTCCCTCAGTTCCCTAGTTAGGGAATGCCATTGCCGATGCAAGGCAACAAGCTGCTTCCAGGTCAGCAAAACATCGGCAGCGGCGGCCTCTGGCCTCGCGCCCCAGACCGATCGCGTGGTGATGGTGCGCTCGATGCGGGCAAGGAGCGGCTCGAAACCGAGGCGGTTCCTCAGGCAGAAATGGGGGCTAGCTGACGGTGGGGTAAGGGCGTTTCGGCAACTCTGCCCGCGACCTTGATTTGGCTGGCGTCTTCCGCGAGCCTGGAGCCGGTTTCATTGTAGTTTCCGATATTTCTGTGGATTTCGCGCACTAAGTCACCGATGCGGTTGCTGATCGTCTCGAAGTCCGCGTCGGCGATCACCTGGCTTTTCAAGCGACTTAGGTCGAGCAGCATTTGCTCGATCTCCAAGTCATGGATGAAGTGATCAATACAATCTTCGACGAACTGCGGAGGCGGATCGTAAGCCAATTTAGGGAATCGCGCAAAAAGACTGTGACCGCGCTGTAAATTTTCGGTCCGGTCGCCATGAATATCTTGAAGGACTTTGTAGTAACGCGGGTACTGGTATCCAAGCTGCGAGTAGATCAGCTCAACGTCGACTTCGCCGTGCGCATACAACAAATCGTAGAGCCCCTTGCTAAACTCCTCCAGCTCTTCGGACAATTGAAGTTTGGAAACCCTCTCCCCTTTCGCATCCAAAAACTCAGGATAGTGAACAAGCATCCCAAGCAGAATTTTTTGAAGTCCGTGCTTGTACCCTTCCTTCTCAATATTGAGCTCGCGCTCTACTAACGCGCTTTTCTTGGATAAGTCGCGCCTACCTCTGGTGATGCTCCAAAAAAATTCTGACAATTCAATACGGCATGTCCGAAAGTAGGCCATATTAACAACCTTGTCTTCGATGGCCCTTATTATCGAGTACAACTTGTGTTCTAATTTGGCGCGCGCATCTGGGGTGTCGAATTTTTGGTTTAATGTCTCACGATCCCATAGCACATCCCACAGCGGCAAAGACCCCAAAAGAACATCTTTGAACACGTCCAATCCCTTCTGACGGATTAGCTCGTCAGGGTCCTTTCCACCTTGCATGAATGCAAATCGAAACGTGTGACCAACTTTCAAAATCGGTAAGATGCGATCTACCGAGCGGTAAGCGGCAGCAATACCCGCATTGTCAGCGTCGAAACAGACAATTGGCTCCGGCGATAACCGCCACAACAGTTTTATCTGGTCTTCCGAGAACGCAGTTCCCATTGTCGCAACAACGCTCTTGAGTCCTGCCTGATAGATGGAAATTGCATCCATATAACCTTCGACCACGACTACCGACCCATCATTATGCGCGGGCTGGCGTGCGCGATGAAAATTGAAAACTGTCGTTCCCTTTTGAAACAAAGATGTGTCTGGCGAATTTAGATATTTGGGCTGCATATCTGGATTTAGTGCTCTCGCACCAAACGCAATAACTCTGCCACGCTGATCGTGTATTGGGATCGTGATACGGTCGCGAAAGCGATCATATGGGATTGCGATGTCCTCGCCGGCAATCAGCAATCCAGCTGCAATCATGTCTTCGACGGACACGCCGCGCGAGCCAAGGTGCTCCTTTAAGGCGTACCTATCGGCCGGAGCATACCCTAATCTGAATTCAATTTGAGTTGCCGGCTTCACGCCGCGATCGGCGAGATAGCCACGCGCATTTGCGCCCTTCCCTGAAGCGAGCGTCGCCTCAAAAAACTTTGCGGCAAGGTCCATCACGTCGTAGAGGGTTTGAGCTTTCCGCTCCCTAGCCTGCGCCTCTGGTGAGACCTCTGGAAGTGGGACGCCAGCTATCGACGCAAGCTTCTCCACGGCTTCGGGAAAGGAAAGACCTTCCGTCTGCATCACAAAGTCGAAGATGTTGCCGTTCTTGTTTGACGAGAAGTCGAACCAAGCCTGCTTTTGGTCATTGACGAAAAACGACGGCGTCTTTTCCTGGTTGAAAGGTGACAGCCCCTTCCATTCCCGGCCTGCCTTGCGCAATTTCACGCGCTTACCCACGACTTCCGAGACCGGAAGCCGAGCGCGGAGTTCATCCAAAAAAGCCGGGGAAAAGCGCATCGCTATTACTCTGCTTTACTTACTCAACGCCGCAAGAGACCCCTGGCTGTCTCAAAAATTGCGAATCACCATTATACAAACTTTTGGAACAAAAAGTGAACTAATAATCTATTGAATTTGCTCAATAATTCTAGACTATCCTCGTTATTCACAGCACCGGAGTTATCAACAGCTGTTTTTTTGTGAACGAAACTCACTCCGGCTCCATCCCCGCCTGCTTGACCACCTGTTCCGCCACCAGGCGGTCGTCGGCGATCAGCTTGGCGAATTCGTCCGGCGTGTCGGTCGAGCCGACCAAGCTGCGCTCCTTCAATTGCTTTTCGGCAAATTCCGGATCGGCGACGATGGCCGCCGTCTCCTTGGCAATGCGGTCGATAATCGGCCGCGGCGTGCCGGCCGGCGCGAACAGGCCGTACCAGCCGCGCGACGGCGGACCGTTATAGCCGGTCTCTTTCAGGGTCGGGACCTTGGGAAAATTCGGCGAATGAATGTTGTTCATCATGACCAGCGGCGTCATCGTGCCGGCCCTGATCTGGCCGACCACGTTGCCTTCGCCGATCAACGCGATCGGCGTCGAACCGCCCAACACTGAATTGACCGCTTCGCCGCCGCCCTTGAACGGCACCCGCACCCAGTCGGCGCCGCGCTCTCGCTTCAAGGTTTCCATATACAGCACCATCGGCGCGCCGGGCGTGACGTAGCTCAGCGTGCCGGGCCGCGCCTTCGACAGTGCGACGAGTTCGTCGACGTTTTTGACTTTCAGATCCGAATTCACCACCAGCACGTGGATCAGATCGAACAGATTGGTGATCGGCTGCAGGCCGTGCACCGGGTCGAACGGCATATCCTTGATCAGAAACTGATTGTAGATGATCGGATCGGCGTTGATGATGCAGATCGTATAGCCGTCCGGCGCCGCATCCTGGCAGGCTCTGGCGCCGACATTCTGCATGCCGCCGGGCCGGTTCTCGACCACGATCGGCCGGCCCAGCCGTTCGCCAAGCTTTTCGCCGAGCGCGCGCATGAACACGTCGCTGATGCCGCCGGCGCTGGCGGTGGTGAGCGCGCGGATCGGGCGCGTCGGCCAATCCTGCGCCACCGCGCCGCATACCGAGCCGGCGAGCGTAAGGAGCGTTGCGATCAACAGCATGGATGAGCGACGCACGATGGTTCTCTCCCTGAACAACACGGCTTGTTGGCGGCGAGCCTAGCACTTTAACGGGCCGCCGCGCAGACGCCGTCGGCCGCAACAATTTGTCGCCGGCAGTGCTTAGCCGAGACGGTCGCCGTCGGAGCTGTAGCCGAAAAGCCTCTGAACGCGATAGTAGCGCGCCGAGCGCGGCTGCGTGATGCCCCATTGGTCGGAGCGGCCGGGCGCGAATTTCCAGTATGTCGACGGCCGCGGCTGGTAGCTGTCGTCGATTTGCAGCACCTCGGCGGTGTATTCGAGCGGCACTTCGTCGGGCCCGCAAAAATAGGCGAACACGTTATCCCCCGGCCCGTGGCGGCCCGGACCCCATTCGATCGGATAGCCGTTGTCCTTCATTCGCCCCATGCCGCGCATCACCGAATCGAAGTCTGGCATCTCGAAGGCGACGTGGTTGAGGGTGGGCAGGCCGGTCTTCGCCAGCACGATCGAGGAGTGATCGCTGTTCGCGCAATGCAGAAACCACAGCGGCGCATTGTCGTCGATGACGCGAAAGCCGAGCGCACCGGTAAAGAAGGCGAGACTCGCATCGAAATCGCGCGCATTGAGATTAAGATGCGCGATCTTGCGCGGCCGGTCGGGCCGGTCCGCGGTATCGGCATGATCGGCGGCCTCGCAGACGAAGGCGAGGTTGCGGCCATCGGGATCCTTGCAGCCAAAACCGTAACCGCCGCCCGGCGTCGTCAAAACTGCGGGTGTGGTGGATTTGGCACCGGCGGCGGTGACGGCGCGATGCAACGCGTCGGCGGCTTGCCGGTCGGCAACATCGAACACGATGCGCTTGACCGCGGGCTGCGCGCCGCGATGCAGCCCCAGCACATGGTGATAGCCGGCGGTGCCGCGGAAGAACCGCGAATCGTCGCCGACGGCGACGGGATCGAGATTCCACACGGTCTCGTAAAAGCGCGCCGCTTCGTCGAGATTGGTGACGACGAAGTCGACGCTGCGCACGCCGCGAATGAGACACGGCGGCATTCCCGATGGCATGGCCGTTATCCCCCGAGCAGCTTCTTCACCAGCGCGCCGGCCTTGGCGAAGTCCATCCGTCCGCCGAATCGCTGCTTGAGCGCCGCCATGGCGCGGCCCATGTCCTTGAGCGTCTCGGCTTCGATCTCCTTGATCAGCGCGGAAATCGCATGCGCCGCGTCGACGTCGGACATTTTCTTGGGCAGGTAGGCGGTGATGATCTCGATCTCCTCGCGCTCCTGGGCGGCAAGCTCGGCGCGGCCGGCCTTCTCATAGATGCCGAGCGATTCTTCACGCTGCTTGACCATCTTGCCCATCACATCGAGGATATCGGCGTCCGACAACGTGATGCGCTCGGCGCCGCTGGTCTCGCGTGCCAGAATCGCGGCGTTGATGAGGCGGAGCGTCGAAACGCGGCGCGCCTGGCCGGCCTTCATCGCTTCATTCAAGGCGATTTTGATATCGTCGCGGAGCACGTCGACCTCACTGTTTGGACATCACTGTTGGCACTTCACAATTGCGCGGACGCGCCGGAGGGCCGCAGCCACCACCGCCGCAGCGCGACAACGGCCCACACCGCCTCGACCACTCCGAACGGCCAGGCGCCTTGCATAAATCCATAGATCGATCCCAATGCACAAGCGCCCGCGAACGCCAGAATGAATACACGGCCGCGATCCTCGACGGCATAGAAAATCAGCATCGCGGTGACGGCAACGAGTCCGAATGCCGTAAGCCAGTCCACGTGGTTTTAGCCTCTTTGACGCCGCGAAGACCCGGGGCTATGTAGGCCGCTCATGACGCGCGAACAAGACGATTCCGGCTGGTCGGAGCCTACTCCGACGGCGCTGTTGGTTCTTGCCGACGGCACCGTGCTCGAAGGCACAGGCTTCGGCGCCACCGGCCATGCCGTCGGCGAGGTCTGCTTTAATACGGCGATGACCGGCTATCAGGAGATTCTCACCGATCCGTCTTATGCCGGACAGATCATCACCTTCACTTTTCCCCATATCGGCAATGTCGGCACCAACGACGAGGACATCGAGACCGTCAACCTCGCGGCGACGCCCGGCGCCCGCGGCATCGTGCTGCATTCGGCGATCACACAGCCCTCGAACTACCGCTCGACCCGCCCGCTCGATCTCTGGCTGAAAAACCGCGGCGTGATCGGGCTCGCCGGGCTCGATACCCGCGCGCTCACGGCGCTGATCCGCGAGAAAGGCATGCCGAACGCGGTGATCGCGCATGAGCCGTCCGGCCGCTTCGATCTCGATGCGCTCAAGCGCGAGGCTTCAGCCTGGCCGGGCCTCGTCGGCATGGACCTGGTGCCGATGGTGACGACCGGGCAGCGTTTCACCTGGGACGAAACGCCATGGCAATGGGGCGAGGGCTATGGCCGGCAAAATTCGGCCGAGGGTGGCCCTGAGTTCCACGTCGTCGCCATCGATTACGGCATCAAGCGCAACA
>PLTE01000400.1 GCA_003164375.1 Hyphomicrobiales bacterium
ACTATCACCGCATGATCGCAGAGTGGCAGCCGGACTTTATAGCCTTTTCCTGCAACTACCTCGCCAACGTGCCCGAAATCGTCGATCTGGCCAAGGCGACGAAACTTACGCTACCGCGCTCTTTTATTTGCGTCGGCGGTCACAGCGCCTCCTTCACCGCGAATGCCATTTTGGAACACGGCGGGGGCGCCATCGATTGTGTGCTCAAGGGCGAGGGTGAAGCGAGCATCGTCAAGCTCCTTGAAGCCGTCGCGGGCGACCGTGGCTCGGTCGCCAAGGTGCCCGGGGCCGTCGCCGCGGACGGCGAGGGTCCTCGGCCGCTCTTCGTCGAGCATCTCGACGAGATCAGGCCCGCGCGCGACCTCGTGCGCCACCGCCGTAAATATTTCATGGGCTTGCTCGATCCCTGCGCTTCGGTCGAGTTCTCGCGCGGCTGCCCATGGGATTGCTCGTTCTGTAGCGCCTGGACCTTCTACGGCCGCAGCTACCGGCTATTGAGTCCGGAAAAAGTGGTTGAAGATCTCGCCGCCATTCCAGAGCCGGGTGCCTTTATCGTTGACGATGTCGCGTTCATTCAAGAGCGCCACGGCTTTGCGATCGGCGAGGCGATCGCTCGCAAGGGAATCCGTAAGAGCTTTTATCTGGAAACGCGCGGTGACGTGCTGCTTCGAAACAAGGAGGTGTTCCGGTTTTGGAAGAAACTGGGACTTGCTCAAATGTTTCTTGGCGTCGAAGCCCTCGATGAGGATGGCTTGCGCAAATTTCGCAAGCGCATCCCGCTCGGGCGCAATTTCGAGGCGCTGGAGTTCGCCCGCTCGTTGGGGTTCAGCGTGGCGATCAACATCATTGCCGATCCGGACTGGGACGAGGAGCGCTTCCGCGTGGTGCGGGATTGGTGCATGGACGTGCCGGAGGTGGTCAACATCAGCGTCAACACGCCTTATCCGGGCACCGAGACCTGGCTCACCGAGCAACGCCGGTTGGCGTCGTGCGATTATCGCCTGTTCGATATCCAGCATGCCGTGCTGCCGACAAAGTTGCCGCTGGCGGCTTTCTATCGCGAGCTGTTGCATACCCAGCGGGTGCTTTACGGCAAGCATATGAACTGGTGGACCGCCCCGAAGCTCGCCGGCGAGCTCACGCGAAACTTGCTTCGGGGGCAGACCAATTTCATGCGCTCAATCACGAATTACAACAAAGTCTACAGAGTCGAGAAGATGCTTGCGGACCATGCCCGGCCAGTCCATTACGAGTTGCCGCTGCCGCCCGGGCCGGAAACGAATGGTTCCACTGCGCGGGCTTCTCAGCTCTATATTCACACACCCCGTGGCCGAACCGGCCGCAGCATCGACGAATCCACAGAGCGCTTTGTCGACGCGACACGTATGGGGGCTTCCGGCTGACCGCAAAACAGTTCTTCCTTTCGTCGCGGAACTCCCGGTGAGCCCCCTCATGGCCGAGAACGCAACTGCCGGCTGGGATTGTGGATGCAATCCGGGAGCGCCTGCATGAGCGGCGCCGATGGACTCGCGGCAGAAGATCGTGGCAGCGGCAAGAACCGTCAGCCGATCGTTTGGTTCGAAGTCGAGGATTTTCTCCGCTATTTCGATCACTTTCCTAATCCGACCGGCCTGCAGCGCGTGCCGTTCGAAATCTTTGTCGAAGCCGAGCGGCTCTACGGCGAGACCGGACGCGTGAAGTTTTGCCGGCTTAGCGTCTACACCAAACAATTCGAAGCGATCGGCTTCGACGCGATCCTTTCCGCTTACCTGAAGCCGCCGGGCGCCAATGCCCCGTGGAAGACGATTTGGGAGCCGGCGATATTTTGGAGCAAGTTCTCAGGCATGCTTCCGGTGATCCTCCGCAATCCGCGATTTTTCTTTTCGATATTCAAAACTGCGGTTCACGATCTCGTCGATATGCGAATTCGGCGGCGCCGTTTCGAGCGCTTCGTGCAGGAGGGTGATATTGTCGTTTCGCTCGGCGCCAGTTGGGGGGTGCCGGATTATATGAAGCATGTCGCCGAAGCGAAGCGGCGCTATGGGATCAGGTTCTCGATCCTCATTCATGATCTCATTGCGATCGAAAACGAATCCCTCGTTGAACGACGGCACGTCGTTCAATTCCAAAATTGGCTGCAAGAGGCCATACCCAAGGCGGATGTGATTCTCACGACATCGAAGTATTCGCGGAACGCTGTTAGCAGGTTGGCCGCAAAAGCCGGATGGTCACTGCCGCGTGTCGAGGTCGTGGAACTGGGCTCAGGTTTGAGCGATCGACCGTTGGCCGGCGGCCCAAGGCCGATCAGCCTTCCTCAACGCTATGTGCTGTTCGTATCCACCATCGAAATTCGCAAGAACCATCGGCTCCTCGTCGAGGTGTGGCGACGACTGCTGCAGCGCTATGGCGCGCAGTCCATACCAAACTTGATCTTCGCCGGGCAGATCGGCTGGTCGGTCGACGACCTCTTGGCCGACCTTGCAGCGAGCAAGTTTCTCGACGGCAAGATCGTGCTCATGCCCGGCTTGTCGGACCTGCAGCTGCTGCGGGCTTATCGTTCCTGCTTGTTCACGGTCTTTCCGAGCCTCGACGAGGGTTGGGGATTACCGATCGCGGAAAGCCTGGTGCAGGGTAAGTTCTGCGTGGCCTCCAATCGCACATCGATTCCGGAAGTGGGCGGGGACCTTATCGATTATTTCGATCCGTCGAACGCGGGCGATGCACTGGCGAAAATCGAGCGGCCGCTGTTTGATCCGGACTATCTGACGGCGCGGGAGGCGCGACTGCGGGCCGAATACCGTCCCCGATCCTGGGCCGACTGTGTTCGTGGGCTGATCGGCACGCTCGATTAATCGCCTGCTGCAGACCTGCGATCCGCCGCCGCAGCGTGGCGTCGCTTCGGTTCCGCCGGGCTTGTCCTTGAGCCGCTTGCGGCCGAAGGATAAGTTTCCGCGCGATAGGACTGTTGCTTAAATGTGCGAGATACGGCAATGGCTTGCGCAAAGTCGGCGGCAATGTAAAATGTTTTTTTCATCGATGGGGGACTATCATGCGGATAATTTCGGTCTTGCAAGTCGCCGTACTGGCAGCTGCGGTTGCGGCCGCGAGCTTTTCGAGTGCCGACGCCAAGGGCAAGGCGGCACCGCTGCCGCCGGGCGCCTGCGCCTTTGCGAAGACGGCCGTGCTCAACGGCGCCTTCTGCTCGCTCAACTGCGATCCGAAGACGCAGTGGTGCCAGCAGCAACTATGCGCGAACGGCACGTTCGTGACCGTGCTTCCTTGTTACACCGGCTTCTGCACGCCGAAGTGCGGCGGTTAAGGCTGCAGCCGGCAATCTGACCGGGTTTATTGCCGCTCCCGCAAGGCCGGGACCGGTATTTTCGCGGAGCTTTGGGCGGGTCTTTTTGCAGGTCATTTTGCAGGTCATTTTGTATGTCTTGCCGCCCGTCACGGAAGCGCGTAACCCGACCGGGAACGGATAGGGATCGACCGCGCGATGGACGCTACTCCTCGGAAATCGAAGTTCATCAAGGGCGCAACCGGCGACTGGGAAGTGGTCATCGGCATGGAGGTCCATGCCCAGGTGAACACTAAGGCCAAGTTGTTTTCCGGCGCCTCGACCGCGTTCGGCGGCGAGGCCAATTCCCATGTCGCGCTGGTCGACGCCGCCATGCCCGGCATGCTGCCGGTGATCAACGCCGAATGCGTGCGTCAGGCGGTGCGCACCGGGTTAGGCCTCAACGCCAAGATCAACCTGAAATCGGTGTTCGACCGCAAGAACTATTTTTATCCGGACCTGCCGCAGGGCTACCAGATCAGCCAGTATAAATCGCCGATCGTGGGCGAAGGCGAGGTTGCGGTGGACTTAGCCGACGGCGAGACGGTGCGGATCGGAATCGAGCGGCTGCACCTCGAACAGGATGCCGGGAAGTCACTGCACGATCAGAATCCGACGATGTCGCTCGTCGATCTCAATCGCGCCGGCGTGGCGCTGATGGAGATCGTCAGCAAACCCGATTTGCGCTCGGCCGACGAGGCCAAGGCGTTTGTCGCCAAGATGCGCAGCATCCTGCGCTATCTCGGCACTTGCGACGGCGACATGGAGAAGGGCAATCTGCGCGCCGATGTCAATGTCTCGGTACGCAAGCCCGGAGCTGCTTTGACTACCCGGTGCGAGATCAAAAACGTCAATTCGATCCGCTTTATCGGCCAGGCGATCGAGCACGAGGCGCGCCGCCAGATCGAAATCATCGAGGACGGCGGCGAGATCGTGCAGGAGACGCGCCTTTTCGATCCGGACAAGGGCGAAACGCGATCAATGCGAACCAAGGAAGAGGCGCACGACTACCGCTACTTCCCCGATCCGGACCTGCTGCCGCTCGAACTGTCGCCCGCGCTGGTCGCCGATTTGCAGCGGAGCCTGCCGGAACTTCCGGACCAGAAGAAATTCCGCTTCATGCGCGATTACGCGCTCAGCGTCTACGATGCGGATGTGCTGGTGGCTGAACGCGAGACGGCGGAGTACTTCGAAGCCGTCGTCATGGGCTCGCCTGCATCCGCGCCCCGAGATGCGAAGCTTACCGCCAACTGGGTGATCAATGAGCTTGGCGGCCGGCTCAACAAGGAGGGCGGCGACATCGCTGCGGGGCCGGTAACGGCCGCGCAGCTGGGAGCCATCCTCGATTTGATCGCCGACGGCACCATTTCCGGCAAGATCGCTAAGGAAGTGTTCGAGATCGTCTGGGCCGAGGGCGGCGATCCGCGCACCATCGTCGAACAGCGCGGGCTAAAGCAGGTCACCGACGTCGCCGCGCTCGAAAAGCTGGTTGACGACATCCTTGCCAAGCATCCGGACAAGGTCGCCGACGCCAAAGCCAACCCGAAAGCGATCGGCTGGTTCGTCGGCCAGGTGATGAAGGTATCGGCCGGCAAGGCCAACCCGCAGGCCGTCAACGATCTCCTGAAGGCGCGGCTCGGAATCTGAATCCGAGCTTCCGTGCCGTTCGTCGCTAGCGCGCGACGTCAGCGTTCGCTCGTCCCACGACGCAAAAACGAAAGCTGATCGTCCCCGACGGCACGTCGCGAGGCGGCTCAATTGGTCGCCGCAAGCGAGATTTTGCGAATCGGTTGACACCGATTCGCGCGTTTTGCGCCTCGGCGGGGCGGCAAACACGCCCGCAAATGCGCTCGGTGCATAATTTTTTTTGCGGCGCGAGCGCGGCCGCGTCTGCTGCGGCGAAGCTTGCAAAGTCGCACGCGAAAAATGCCGGCGCGCGCGCGATCTCGTTCAATTCGAAAAATCAAAATGTTCGAAAAACCCGCATTTCATCGTCACTTCTGCGCAGCGTCGAAATTTTCGCGCAGGTTCTCGCAACCCAGAAAGTTTTCCGCGTTGTGCTGTTCCGCACAACGCGGCGCGCGTCGCGCGCCGCCGCGGGACGCGGCGTGTACACACAAAATTAAGTGGAGTCACTGTTATTTTTTTTCGGCTGTAGTAATCGGGATGTAGTGCATGTCGATTCGCGACTGCACTGTACCGATACCGCCATCCACTCAAGCTAGGAGGGCAGCAATGGCGAAGAAGAGAAAAGCGAAAGCTAAGGCGAAGAAGCCGGCAAAGAAGACTGCACGCAAGAAGAAGTAGTCGACGCCGCAAACGGTCTTCGACATCGCATGTGTCGAAGGCCGCGTCACACGGGCCGGCCAGGTCGAAGGCAGATCAATGATCTCCGGAGACGGGCCGGCTCAGGTGAACGACAGGGGGCGTCGGCGGGACGGAGGTACGAGCTTCACTCGAGCGTCTTTGCGCAACGGTGAAGACGAGAGGCGGATAAACCGAATCTCGCGCTGGCCAATCGCCAGCGAACTTGCCCTTCAACCATCTCGCCGACGCCCTCGGTATGTCGGCAAATTCTTTATGTCGGCAATAGACTTACCGAACTTGAACCGGCGTTGCGGAGCCAATCCGCGGCGCCGTTTTTCTTTGCCGTGACATGAGACGGCCGCGCCGACCATCGAGGGCGAAACCGGCCGCCGCGACGCAAGCGGCACCCCGATGCAACCGAGCGCGGCGCGAACGGCCGATCGAGCTTTACTACTGGCCAACGCCGAACGGCTGGAAAATCTCGATCATGCTGGAAGAGTGCCGGCTGCCCTACATCGTACGTACGGTCGACATTTCCAAGGGCGAACAATTCTCGCCGCAGTTTCTGGCGATATCACCGAACAACCGCATGCCGGCGATCGTCGATCCCGACGGTCCGGGCGGACGGCCGATCTCGGTGTTCGAATCCGGCGCCATCCTGCAATATCTCGGCCGTAAGACCGGCAAATTCTATCCGCGCGAGGAGCGCGCGCGCGTCGCGGTCGAGGAGTGGCTGTTCTGGCAGATGGGCGGACTGGGCCCGATGGCAGGGCAGGCGGTCCACTTCCGCCATTATGCGCCGCAGGCGGTTTCCTACGCGATCTCGCGCTATGGCGACGAGGTCAATCGGCTTTACGGCGTGATGAATGCCCGGCTCGCCGACCGCGCTTTTTTGGCCGGCCGCTACTCGATCGCCGATATTGCTTGCGTCGGCTGGGTGCGTCTCGCCGCGCGCCAAGGGCAGGATCTGGCGCAGTTCCCAAACCTCAAACGCTGGTTCGAGACGATCCGCGTCCGCGCGGCGGTCAAACGCGCCTTCGCGATCCGTGTCGAAGCGGCATCCGCGGTCGACCCGCGCGATCCGAAGGTGCGCGCGATCTTGTTCGGCCAGCGCGCGCGGTGACGGATTCCTTTCCCGGCCGGACTGCAGTAACGTAGCGCTCACCTCGCCATGCAACCACCGAAAACCCAATCGCAGCAAATTCTTGGGCGCGCCTTTGCCGCCCACCAGGCCGGCAACATTGTCGAAGCGGAGTTTCTCTACAAGCTCGTGCTGCAAGCCGACAAAAGACAATTCGATGCACTCAATATGCTCGGCGTCATCGCGGGTCAGCGCGGCAATTTCGCCGCCGGCCTTGCACGCTTCAATGAGGCCCTGCGCGTCCGGCCGAAATCGACGGACGCGCTGATCAATCTCGGCTGGATGCAAGGGTGCCTCGGCCAGCATGCGGACGCGGCGGCCAGCTACGCGAAAGTACTTACGCTCGATCCGCGATCGGCGCTGGCGCACAGCAATTTGAGCATCGTGCTGCGCCTGCAGCGGCAGTACGACGCGGCGCTTTTGCATTGCGACACCGCGCTCGAACTGGCTCCGAATTATGCCGACGCCTGGAGCAACCGCGGCAATGTCCTGTTCGATCTCGATCGCTTCGATGAGGCGCTCGCCGGCTACGACAAGGCGCTCGCACTGCAATCTAACCACGCTCAGGCCCTGTTAGGCCGCGGCAATATCCTGACCAAGCGCAAGCGGCACGACGAAGCGCTTGGCGCCTATGACCGAGCTCTCGCGATCAATCCGAATTTCGCCGAAGCATGGCTCGGCCGCGGCAACATTTTTGTCGAGTTCAAGCGTTTCGACGATGCGCTCGCCGCTTTTGACCGCGCGCTCGCGGTCAAGCGCGATCTTGCCGGGGCGTGGCTCGGCCGCGGCAATGTCTATATGGAATTCAAGCGCTACGACGATGCATTGGCCGCTTTCGACAAGGCGTTGGATTTGAATCCGCGCATTGCCCAGGGCGCCGGCCATCGTCTTCATGCCAAGTTGAATTTGTGCGATTGGACGAACCTCGACGCGGAAATCACGCATCTGTTGTCGGGATTGAGAGATCGTCAGCCGGTCAGCGTTCCTTTTTCGATTTTGTCGATACCATCGTCGGCCGCCGATCAGCTGCAATGCGCCAGGCGCTATGTGGACGATCAGCCGTCCTTTCCGCCGCTATGGCGCGGCCAGGTCTATTCGCACGATCGCATTCGCGTTGCGTATCTATCATCCGACTTTCGCGAGCACCCGATCGCCTATCTAACGATCGGCTTGTTCGAGCATCATGACCGGTCGCGCTTCGAGACGACCGCGATTTCATTCGACGTTAAAGACGATTCCGAATATCGGCATCGGATCGAGGCAGGCTTCGAGCGCTTCATCGACGTTGCGTCGCACAGCGATCGGGACGTCGCCGATCTGATCCGGCGGCTCGAGATCGACATCGTCATCGATCTCAACGGCTTCACCCGCGATAGCCGGCTCGGCGTCTTGGCGCGACGAGCCGCGCCGATTCAGGTGAATTATCTTGGCTATGCCGGCACGATGGGCGCCGAATATTACGATTACATCATCGCCGATGCGACCGTTGTTCCGGCGCAGCAGTTTGAATTCTATAGCGAAAAAGCGGTCTGGCTGCCCGACACTTTTCTGGTCAACGATGCGGTGCGGGTCATTGCCGACCGCACGCCGCCGCGCAGCGAACTGCACTTGCCGGAATCCGGATTTGTGTTCTGTTGTTTCAATCAGTCGTACAAGATCGACCCAACGATATTCGCCGTCTGGATGCGGCTGTTGCAAGCGGTCGACGGCAGCGTGTTGTGGCTGAAGGACAATTCGCCGATCGCCTCGCACAATCTGCGTCTGGAGGCCGAGCGGTGTGGCGTGGCGTCCGAGCGTCTGGTTTTTGCGCCGCCGGTTCCGCGAGTCGCGGATCATCTGGCGCGGCAGCGGCAGGCCGACCTGTTCCTCGATACGCTGAATTACAATGCCCACACGACCGCAAGCGACGCGCTCTGGGCCGGCGTTCCGGTCTTGACTTGCATCGGCTCGACCTTCGCCGGACGGGTGGCGGCAAGCCTGCTGCGTGCTGTTGGATTGCCCGAACTCGTGACCGAGACGCTAGCGGACTATGAGGCCTTGGCGCTTAGGCTCGCGCGCGAGCCGCCGCTGCTCCACGGCGTCAAGGCCAAGCTCGCGCACAACCGTGAAACTTTCCCCTTATTCGACACCGGACGTTTCACGCGCAATATCGAGGCTGCTTACACTACGATGTGGCAGCGTCAGCAACGCGGCGAGCCGGCGCATAGCTTTACGGTCGATCCGCGCTAGGGCTTAAGCGTGCAACGGCGTTGCCGGCTCGCCCCGTTCTACGGACCCGGTCAGTTCGCGCGGGTCCAGGTCTGCGATTTGCAGATGATGCTCATGACGCAGCCTTTGAGTTCCGCGGTGCTGGGACCGGTCAAGGTGAACGAACCGCTATAGGTTTTGCCGTCGGAGGCGTTGTAGACGTTGCCCGACCATTGATCGGGCGTTCCGCTCGGCTTCATCCCGAGCACAATCGGCGCGCCGAGGAGCGGCCGGCCTTGCTTGCTGGCGTCGGCATTGTTCTTGTCTTTTTTCGGCTGCCCGGTCGCCGGATCGTTCGGCTCTTTGAGCCAGATCAGGTTGCCGCACAACGCCCCGCCACAATTAGTGATGCGGACCTGGCTGTCTTTATCCGCGGTAAACCAAGTACCCAGCGGGTCGGCCGCGAAGGCCGGCGCGATGAGGATTGCAACGCCCAGGGAGCCTGCGGCCAAAAGCCAAAGCGCCGCTGCCGTCATGTGATGAAGTTTCATTGGAACCCCGATGCTTGCGAGGCCGGCAAGATAGTCGAGGCCGCGGGGATTGCAATGGCCGAGTTTGGGGCGCGATAGCCGGCCCCCGACGGGCGAGTGCCTAACGAAGCGTTGCCGAAAATGCGCGGATCGAAATGCGCAATTCAGAAACGATTCATCGCATTACTTAAACCACCATTCAAATCTTCTGATGATTATCCGCGTGTCGGCTTGCAGCAGCGACCCGGCGAACGAGCGAAAGCGAATAGCTCAAAAAGTGTGGACAAAGGCGTAGACAGGGGAGTGTGCCATGGCTCGATTTGAAATTCTCGACAGCAACGCCGCGCCGCTCGGCGCAGGGCCCGCTTCGGGCGACGTGCTGTTCGAGCTCGGGATGATGTATTCGGTCGGTCGCGACGTGCCGGTGGATCTGGTCTCGGCGCATAAGTGGTTTAATCTGGCGGCGATGAAAGGAAACATTGACGCCATCCGGCTGCGCCGCGAAATCGCCGACCAGATGTCGGACGTCGACATCGCCACAGCCCAACGCGCGGCGCGCGATTGGCTGCGCAGCACGCAAGAGACGGCGTCGGTCTTGGCTCCGGCGCTGGCTCCGACGCTGACTCAGACCCTGGCCACGGCTCTGGCGGCCTGACGCGTTTTAAACGACCTGCGCCGTTGTACCGGGCGATTGCGCGGCGGCTTTGCGTATAAAGAACTGGTACA
>PLTE01000408.1 GCA_003164375.1 Hyphomicrobiales bacterium
TCACCTCGATCTTCGTCACCCACGACCAGGAAGAAGCGCTGGAAGTCGCCGACCGCATCGTAGTCATGGACAAGGGCCGGATCGAGCAGACCGGCACACCGCAACAGGTCTATGACCATCCGCAGACGCCGTTCGTCCACGAATTCATCGGTGAATCCATCGTACTCCCGGTCGTCATCGCCGGCAGCGAGGTGCAGTTCGCCGGGCGACCGATCGGCATCGACCCGCAGGGCATCGCGGACGGTGCCGCGACTTTGTTCGCGCGGCCTTTCAATATAACGGTGCTGCCGGCGTCGGCGGAGGCCGACCTCAAGGGCGTGGTCAAGCGCATCCACGGCATCGGCGCGGCGCGACGTGTCGAGATCGCGCTCGGCGGGGAGCCTGAACAAACCATCATCGAAGTCGATGCGCTGCGCAGCCAGCAATGGCGCGTCGGTCAGGTGGTGGGCTTACGGCCCGAGCAGTACCGTTTGTTTCCAAGCCGCGCTTGAGCTACGTCAGGAAGAACAGCCCCGCCTACTGCAAATTTCCGCAGAACCGCTGGATGCGCGTGCAGGCTTCCTCGAGCGCGCTCGTTGCCGTCGCGTAGGAGATTCGGAACGCAGGCCCGACGCCGAACGGCGTGCCCTGCACCACGGCGACACCTTCTGCTTCCAGAAGCTCGGAGACGAAATCCTCGTCGGTCGCGAGCTTTTTACCGGTCGGGGCCGTCTTGCCCATCGTGCCAGCGCAGGACGGATAGACATAGAATGCGCCTTCCGGCTTCGGGCACTGCAGACCGTTGGCTTGGTTGAGCATCGACACGCAGAGGTCGCGCCGCTCTTTGAAGATCTTGTTGTGCTTCGGGATGAAGTCCTGCGGTCCGTCGAGCGCCTCGACCGCGGCCCATTGCGCCACCGCCGTCGGATTCGACGTCGACTGCGACTGGATCATCGCCATGGTCTTGATCAGCTTCTCAGGCCCGCCGGCATAGCCGATGCGCCAGCCGGTCATGCAATAGGCCTTCGACACGCCGTTCACCNNTAGACCAGGTGCTCGTACATGTCGTCTGACATGACGTGAACATGCGGATGCCGCACCAGCACGTCGGTCACCGCCTTGAGCTCGGCCTTGGTATAGGCAGCTCCAGTCGGGTTCGACGGCGAGTTGAAGATGATCCATTTGGTCTTCGGCGTGATCGCCTTTTCCAGCTGCTCCGGCTTCATCTTGTAGCCGGTGTCCATCGTGGTGATGACTTCGACCGGCGTGCCGCCGGCGAGCAGCACCATGTCCGGATAGCTCACCCAATAGGGCGCGGGAATGATCACCTCGTCGCCCGGATTGATGGTGGCGATCAGCGCATTGTAAAGCACCTGCTTACCGCCGGTGCCGACGATGATCTGCGACGGCTTATAGTCGAGCTGGTTCTCGCGCTTGAACTTGCGCGACACCGCGGCCTTCAGTTCAGCGATGCCGTCCACGGCGGTATATTTCGACGACTTGCCCTCGGTGATGGCGCGAATCGCCGCCAGCTTGATGTTGTCCGGCGTGTCGAAATCGGGCTCGCCGGCGCCAAGGCCGATAACGTCGCGGCCGGCCGCCTTGAGCGCGCGCGCTTTGTCCGTGACGGCGATGGTCGCCGACGGCTTGATGCGCATGATCTGGTCCGCGATGAAGGCCATTTCCGAGTCTCCGATTTGAGCGCGTGCTTGGTATAGCCGCAGGCCTCGACAGGCAAGCGCAAAACCCTCAATTTTCCCTCACATCTGCGGCATTTATCTCCGAGCGTGCGCCCCGCGCAACACTCCGTTAAGGCCCCCCTGGCCTAATGCCGCGACACCGTCCGGACAGGGAAACCACCATGAAATCCGCGATGCGCCGGGCACGCGACATGTTGCGAAGCGGCGACTGGCTCACGCGTGAGCGCGTCCGGCTCGTCGCCGTCGCGCTCCTGATGGCCTCGGCCGCAGGCTTTCTGTTTCTGGTGGTGACGTCCCACGGCGGCGTCGACGGCCAGGGCCGGCCGCTCGGCACCGATTTCTCCAATGTCTATGCCGCCGGCACCTATGTCGACGAGGGCAATGCCGCCGCTCCCTTCGACCCGGTGGCGCAATTCGCCCGCGAGCGCGCGATCTTCGGCGACGACACCCAATTCTACGGCTGGCACTATCCGCCGTTCTTCCTGTTCATCGCCGCGGCTTTGGCGCTGTTGCCCTATGGGCTTGCGCTCGCGGTCTGGCAGGGCGTGACGCTCGGACTTTATCTCTTCGTCATCCGGGCAATTCTGAACTCGTCATTCCGGGGTCCGCAAAGCGGGATCCCGGAATCCATAGCCACGGAGAGCAAAGGACAGGCGCCGGCGATCCCACTCTGGAAACGGTGGTTATGGATTCCGGACAGCCGCTATGCGGCTTCCGGAATGACGTTCGAGTGGCTCCTGCTCGCGCTCGCCTTTCCGGCGGTGCTGATCAATGTCGGTCACGGCCAGAATGGATTTCTCACCGCGGCGCTGCTTGGCGGCGCGCTGGTCTTGCTCGATCGCCGTCCGCTCCTTGCCGGCGTTCTGTTCGGCCTTCTAGTTTACAAGCCGCAATATGGCCTATTGCTGCCTATCGTACTTGGCGTGAGCGGCCGCTGGCGCGCGTTTGCCGCCGCGGCGGCGACGGTCGTCGTCTTGACGCTTGCGACCACGCTCGCATTCGGCATGTCGGCATGGCACGCCTTCGCCGTCTTTTCTGAGTTCACGCGCACTGTCGTGCTAGAGCAAGGCAATACCGGCTGGCACAAGATCCAAAGCGTATTCGCCTGGTCGCGCATGTGGGGCGCGCCGGTTCCGCTTGCTTACGCCTTGCAGGGCATAACGATGATCGCGATCGCCGCCGCACTCGCCGTGCTGTGGCGGAGCGCCGCGTCTTATCCGCTCAAAGCTTCGGCGCTTTGCCTCGCCGCTATTCTCGCCACGCCCTACAGCTTCGATTACGACATGATGGTGCTGGCTCCGGCGATCGCCTTCTGCACCGCCGACGGCTTGGCGCGCGGCTTCGGTCCGTGGGAAAAGACGGCGCTGGCGGCGCTCTGGCTGGTGCCGGTCGTTGCCCGCAGCGTCGCGCAATTGAGCCTGATCCCGCTCGGGGTACCGGCCATGCTCGCTGTATTTGTTCTGATATTGCGCCGCGCGGAAATCGTTCGCGCTTTGACGAATTTCGCCGATCCGGTGGCTTTCTGCAGCGCGTCCTCTACAATGCAGACCGGTTCGGGCGGAATTTCGCGCAAGCGGAACTAGTGCCCAGATTGAGTGCCACGGCGTTGAGTGCCACGGCGTTGAGTGCCACGGCGTTGAGTGCCACGACATTGCCGCCGTGAAGTCGTAACACCGCAATAGTCGCGCGTTACTGCGCAATGTAAATTTCAGAGCGGAAAATTCTTGGAGCGGCCATGTTCACGCTCTATTCGATGCAACGATCGGGCAACAGCTACAAGGCGCGGCTCGCCTTGGCGCAGCTGGGCCTTTCCTATCGGCTGATCGAGATCGACATCCTCAAGGGCGAGAGCCATACGCCCGAGTTCCTGGCCAAGAATCCGAGCGGCCAGGTGCCGCTCCTTGAAGTCGCGCCAGGACGCTATCTCGCCGAATCCAACGCCATCCTCTGGTACATCGCCGACGGCACGCCGCTGGCGCCCGATGACCGCATCGACCGGGCTGAGATTTTACAGTGGATGTTCTTCGAACAGCACAGCCTCGAGCCGAATATCGGCGCGGCCTATTTTTGGCTCGCTCTGGTCAAGGGCGGCCGCGAGTTGCAGCAACACGCCTTCGAGGATTGGATGGAAGAAGGCTATCGCACGCTCGGCGTGATGGAGAAACATCTCACGCTGCACGACTACTTCGCCGCCGACCGTTACACCGTCGCCGACATCGCGCTTTATGCTTATACGCACGTCGCCAATCAATGCGATTACGACCTCGCGACCTTTCCGGCGATCCTCGCCTGGCTCGATCGCGTTGCGCACGAGCCGGGCCATGTGGCGATGGAATTTCGCCCAGCCGTCGCTTTTTCGGCCCTGTGAGCGCTCCTCATCGGGGTGCGGCGTTAACCTTTCATTAACCAAAATCACGAAATCGCCTTTGTTTTTCAAAAGCTTCGACAAAGTCCGGCCGGACCGGCGCCGGCATCCGGTACGATTTTACACACAGCCGATTCGCCAAAGATCGCGACAAGGATGACGATCATGACTGAACTGACCGGGACGGTCGGTTTCGGGGCTCCGATGACCGAGAAGACATTTGCCAAGCGGCGGCGCGCCGGCGTCGAGCTGGCCGCAACGCTCGCGCTCGCGGTTTCGCTGATGATCGCGGCCACTGCGGTGTCGATCGGCATGGCACGCGCGCAAGTGCTGCACACGGCGCACATCAGCACCCAACTGCCGGTTTCTGTTGCCGTGTTTCTTGGCGCGGTTATGGCTGGCAAGATTCACTAGCGCGATCATGGTTTGGCGGCGCGTGGGCCGGGCTCGGATGCTGCCGAGCCCGGCCCAAATTCAAACGACGCGATGGATACGATTGCGCCGAGGCTGTAGTGCCTCATGACGCTCCCCTTGGTGTTTCCCCGCTGTAGCGATGCCACGTGAATGATCTCGCTAAAAGGTCAGGACTGCTGCCGTGACCGCTGAATCCCTGATGCGGCTTGATTGCCGGGGCGATCGACGCCATGTAGGGAACCATCCGCAGATGTTTGCAATTTTCGAACGATTATTGACGCCGACGGCGGCGCCAGAACAACCCGAGCCGCCGCCGGGGCTGGTTGCCTTTCTGTGGCATTTCGCCCGCCAGGCGAAATGGCTGTTCGCGGCTTTGTTCGTGACCGAGTTGCTCGTCGCGCTGAGCGACAGCGCGGTGCCGTGGTTCATGGGCCGCGTCGTCACCATGGTAACCATGACCCCGCCCGACCGTTTTCTGGCCGCTAGCTGGCCTTGGCTGCTCGGCATGGCGATTGTCGTAGTCTTGATCAGACCGACGGCAACGCTGACGCGTTATCTGATCACCAATCAGGCGATCGCCGCGCCGTTCACGGGCTTGATCCGCTGGCAGTCGCATTGGCACGTAGTGCGCCAGAGCTGGGCGTTTTTTCAAAACGACTTTGCCGGACGGATTTCCAACCGCGTGATGCAGACCGCGCCTTCGGTGCGCTCCACGCTCACCGCGACGATCACGACGGTATGGTACATTTTGGTCTATGGCGCTTCCGCCATCGCGTTGACGGCATCGGCCGATCGCTGGCTCGCGCTGCCGCTTCTGCTGTGGTTTTCCGGCTACGCCGGGCTCCTGCTCTATTTCGTGCCGCGCATGCGCGAGCGCTCGAAGGTGAGTTCGATCGCGCGCTCGACTTTAATGGGGCGCATCGTCGACAGCTACACCAATATTCTCACGGTGAAGCTGTTCGCCCGCGCCAGCGAAGAGGACCAATATGTGCGCAACGCGGTCGATCGTCACGTCGATCTGTTCTCCGCATCGCAGCGCCTGCTCACCGTGTTCGGGACCCTGCTCGACATTCTCAATGCGCTCCTGATCGCCGGATCCGGCGCGCTCGCGCTCGGGCTGTGGCGTTACGGCATCGTCGAGGTCGGCGCCATTGCCATGGTGCTGCCGCTGACGCTTCAGCTCACCAATATGTCGCGCCAGATCGCCAGCCGGATCACCGATATCTTCGAGGATATCGGCGTGGTGCAAGAGGGCATGCTGACCATCGCGCAGCCGCTGCAACTGCCCGACCTCGCCGACGCCAAACCGCTGGACGTGCGCTCAGGCCGCATCGAGTTCAAGAACGTGAACTTCGGCTACGGCCGCGACGTCGGCGTGCTGCAAAACTTCAATCTCACGATCGAGCCCGGCGAGAAGATCGGACTGGTCGGCCGCTCCGGTGCCGGCAAATCGACCGTGGTCAATCTACTCTTGCGTTTCTTCGATCTTGAAAGCGGCGCGATCCTGATCGACGGCCAGAACATTTCCGATCTGACCCAGGAATCGCTGCGCTCGCAAATCTCCGTCGTGACGCAGGACACCTCGCTGTTGCACCGCTCGATCCGCGCCAATATCCGCTACGGCCGCCCCTCGGCGAGCATCGAGGAGATCGAGCGCGCCGCCAAGCTCGCCCACGCTCACGACTTCATCCTCGATCTGGAAGACTGGAACGGCCGGCGCGGCTACGACGCCCATGTCGGCGAGCGCGGCGTCAAGCTGTCCGGCGGCCAGCGCCAGCGTATCG
>PLTE01000231.1 GCA_003164375.1 Hyphomicrobiales bacterium
TGCAAATTGCCTGATCTAAATTTCCGTCGTGTCACGGCCACCCCGTCATATGGCCATCCCCTGCCCGCCCGCCGGAGACGTAGCGGCACCATCGCTGGTCTGCAGGGGAAATTAGGCGTCATTACGATGACATTAGGCGCCCCGAGGTCACAACGCCAATCGCGACACCTCTGCTGCGGCCACAGCCGCGCCACTGCCCAACGTCAGCGACGGCGCAGTTCGCGCCACTTCGACCAGAGAAACCAGGCGAGGCCCGCGGCAAGGACAACCGCAATGACAGCATCAAAGCGGTGGAAGACGTTGCGGAAAGTCGGATCGCTGTTCCAGCGCGCGCCCAACAAGTAGCCGGCATAAGCGAGCGCGAAGCACCACGGCCAGGAGCCGACAAAGGTGTAAATCTGAAATTTCAGCATCGGCATGCGCGCCAGTCCCGCCGGAAAAGCGATGAAGGTCCGGATTACCGGCAACAGGCGGCCGAAGAAAACCGTGGCTGAGCCGTAGCGGGCAAAAAACCGATCGGCGCGATCGAGTTCGGCGGGTCCGACAAGAATGTAGGCGCCCCAGCGTTCGAACGCCTTCCTGCCGCCCTTGGCCGCCACGTAGTAGGCGACGGTCGAGCCGACGTTGCAGCCCAGCGCACCCATCGTCGCGGCACCGACCAGGCTGAATTGCCCAATCGACACCAGGTAACCGGCGAACGGCATGATGATCTCCGACGGCAGCGGGATGCATGCCGACTCGATCGCCATAAGAACGACGACGCCGAGATATCCGGTGGCGGAAATGACCTCGACGATCCAGGTCGCGAGCAACGAGATGACGTGGTCAAGCATCGCGGTGGCTCGGAGAATTGGGCCGAAGGAATTGGGCTGAAGGGGTTGGGGGCTCAGCGGCGCTTGCGCACGCGCCGGCCTTCCAACATGACGATTTTGCGACGCGGGAAATCTTCCGGCAGTTTCTTGGGCACTTTCTCGGCAATGCCAAGAAGCCGCTCGCGCCGGTCCATCTCTTTCCAGACATCTTCAGGGCGGATGCCGGAGGAAATCCACAGCACTACGAGGTTATAGATGAGATCGGCGCTTTCCTTGACCACGGCGTCGCGGTCGCCGTTCATGGCGTCGATCACGACCTCGACGGCCTCTTCGGCGAGTTTCTTCGCCATCTTGCTGCGGCCCGAGCGCAACAGCCGGGCCGTCCGCGAGGTCGACGGATCGTCGTGCCGGCAGGCCAGGGCGGCCTGATAGAGACGTGTGATCGAATCACCCATAGGACATCAGAATACAGCGATCTTGTCGCGATTGTGTTAATTCTGCCGTCAGAGATCAATTCTTCATTCGTCGGCCGCCAACAGACCGGCATTGCCCCCGGCCGCCGCGGTGTTGATCGTGACGGTCTGCTCGGTGGCGAAGCGGCGCAGATAGTTCGGCCCCCCGGCCTTGGGTCCGGTGCCGGAGAGCAGGCTACCGCCGAACGGCTGGGTGCCGACCACGGCGCCGATCATGCTGCGATTGACATAGACATTGCCGTGCGGAAGGCGCGTGGCGACGTGGTCGACCATGCGATCGATGCGCGAATGCACGCCAAGCGTCAGCGCCGTGCCATTGCCGGCGATATCGTCGAGGAGTCCGTCCAGATCCGCTGCGCGCCAGCGCACGACGTGTAGCACCGGTCCGAATATTTCGTCCTTCAGCTCGCGGGCGCGGTCGATCTCGACGATGGCCGGCGCGACATAGGTCCCCGCGGCGGGCAGCGCGTTAGCGGGGCCGAAGCGGTAGCGCAGGCGGCCGGCGTCGTCGTTCGCCGCGATCCAGCCGTCGAGCTTGGCTTTGGCCTCGGCGTCGATCACCGGACCGACATGGGTGGCGATATCGCGCGGGTCGCCGACTTTCAGCTCGCGGACCGCGCCGATCAGCATGTCGAGCATGCGCCCGGCGACGTCGTCTTGCAGACACAACAGCCGCAGCGCCGAGCAACGCTGGCCGGCCGAGCGGAAGGCCGACGCCATCACGTCGTCGATGACCTGCTCGGGCAAGGCGGTCGCATCGACCACCATGGCATTGATGCCGCCGGTCTCCGCGATCAGCGGCACGATCGGCCCGTCTTTGGCGGCAAGCGCGCGGTTAATGGCGCGGCCGACTGCGGTCGAGCCGGTAAAGACCACGCCCGCGATCCGCGGATCGGAGACCAGACTGGCGCCGACCGCGCCGTCGCCGAGAAGGAGATGCAGCGCGCTCACCGGCACGCCTGACTCGTGCAACAGCGAAACCGCAAGCGCCGCAATGAGCGGGGTCTGCTCGGCCGGCTTGGCGACCACCGTATTGCCGGCGGCAAGCGCGGCAGTCACCTGACCGAGAAAGATCGCCAGCGGAAAATTCCACGGACTGATGCAAACGAACACGCCGCGGCCGCGATAGCGCAGCGCGTTGCTCTCGCCGGTCGGTCCCGGCATCGGCTGCGGCGCCAAAGCAAGTCGCGCTTGCGCGGCGTAATAGCGGCAATAATCGACCGCCTCGCGAAGCTCGGCGAGCGCGTCGTCGAGCGTCTTGCCGGCTTCGTTCTGCAGGAGCCACAGCAGCCGGCCGCGATTGAGCTCGAGCCGGTCGGCGGCGCGTTCAAGCAGCAAGGCCCGCGCGTCGGTCGGCGTCGCCGCAAACGCCGCGAAGCCGGCCTCGGCGGCGGAAACGGCCGAGCGCGCGATCGCCTCATCGGCCCCGCGCACGATGCCGATGGCGCTGCCGTCGATCGGCGAAATCACGTCGCGCGCAATGCCGGGCAGCGCGACGCCATCGATGAGCGGAGCGGCTTCGGCATTTGCGCTCGCGCCAGCGCGAACTTCGCGCAAGAGCGCGTCAAGACCCGCACGGTCGCCCAAATCCACGCCTTCGGCGCCGCGCCGTTCCGGCTGATAGAGATCGCAAGGCTGCGGGATCTTGCGATTGCGCGCGTCATTTGGGCTCGCGATCCAGCTCTGCGGCCGGCGCAGAATATCGGCGAGCGGCACGTTCGGATCGGCGGCGACCGACACGAAAGACGAGTTGGCGCCGTTCTCCAACAACCGCCGCACCAGATAGGCCAATAGATCGCGGTGGCCGCCGACCGGCGCGTAGATGCGGCAGGCGGCGTCGGGAAATTCGGCGAGGAGCGCCTCGTAGAGCGCCTCGCCCATGCCGTAGAGCCGCTGAAATTCGAAACCGGAAACGCCGCCGGCATCCTCGATCACGCTCGCCACGGTCAGCGCATTATGGGTCGCGAATTGCGGGAACAGCCGCGCGCGGGCCGCCAACAGCCGTTTGGCACCGGCCATGTAGCAAAGATCGGTCATGGCTTTGCGGGTGAACACCGGATAATCGGCAAGTCCGCGCTCCTGGCCGCGTTTGATTTCGGTGTCCCAATAAGCGCCCTTGACCAGCCGCACCGTGAGCCGGCGATTAAGCGCGCCGGCCGTCTCTTCGATCCAGCCGATCACCGCCAGCGCACGCTTCTGATAGGACTGCACGGCGAGCCCGAAGCCGTCCCAACCGGCAAGCGAAGCGTCCGCCAAGACGGCGCCGACGATCTCGAGCGACAGTTCGAGCCGGTCCGCCTCCTCGGCATCGACGGTGAACTGCAAATCGTGCGCCTTGGCGAGTTGCGCGAGCGCGATCAGCCGCGGCGTCAATTCGCCGAGCACCCGCTCGCGCGACATCGCCTCATAGCGTGGATGCAGCGCCGAGAGCTTGACCGAGATGCCTCCCGCCGCATTGCCGGCGCTCTTGCCGATGGCGGCGATGGCCGCGGCATAGGCTTCGAAATATTTCTCGGCGTCGGCGGCGGTGCGCGCGCCCTCGCCGAGCATGTCGAACGAATAGCGGAACTGCGCCTGCCCGCGCGCGCGGCTCAGCGCCTCACCGATGCTCTGGCCGATGACGAAATGCGAGCCCAGAAGCCGCATCGCTTGGCGCGTCGCTGCCCGCATCGCCGGCAGGCCGAGCCGGCGCACGATGCCTTCGAGGATGGTCTCCGGCGTGTCGGCGGGATGCACGATCCGGGCGGCAACTCCGAGCGTCCAGGCCGAGGCCGACACCAAAATCGCCGCCGAGCGGGCGTCGTCGTCGAACCAGTCGCCCGCCGAGAGCTTGTCTTCGATCAGCCGGTCCGCGGTCGCCGCATCCGGCACGCGCAGCAGCGCCTCGGCCAGCACCATCAGCGCCAGACCCTCTTTGGTCGAGAGCGAATAGACGCGCAGGAAATCTTCGACGCCGCCTAAACCTCCCGCCTTGGCGCGGATCGCCTCGACCAGACGTCGCGCCCGCGCATCGATGCGGCCCTCCGCGGCGCGGTCGCGCGTGACATCAGCGAGGAACTGCGCCGCGAGATCAGCGTCCGGCGGCGCGAAGGGCGACGAAAATGGCGCGACAGACGGCGACGGTGCGGCATGAGGCCCATTCATGCCGATAATTTATCCCTCCCCGCCGCGCTTCGCTACGCGGGGATTAAACCGAGCGGGTCAGCAAAGTTTCCAGGTGGCCAAAGCTCATGCCGCCCCGGCAGCGGCGCGCCGCAGCGCGTCCAGATCGAACTTCTTCATTGCCATGACCGCATTCATGAGGCGATCGGTTTTTGCGCCTTCGGCGTCGGCCATTATTTGCGGCAGCGCCGCAGGCACCACCTGCCAGGACAAACCGAATTTATCTTTCAGCCACCCGCACTGACCTTCCCGGCCGCCTTCGCTGAGCTTGCTCCAAAAATAGTCGATCTCGTCCTGGCTGTCGCAGAACACCTGAAACGAAACCGCTTCGGTGAATTTGAAATGCGGGCCGCCGTTGAGCGCGAGGAAGCTCTGCCCGTCGATTTCGAAGTCCACGACCATGACCGAGCCGGCTTCCTTACCGTGCACCTCGCGGCCGGCCCTGCCATAGCGGCTGATCCGCTTGATGCGGGAGTTTTCGAACACCGAGATGTAAAACATCGCGGCATCCTCGGCCTGGGTATCGAACCACAGGCATGGCGCGATCCTCTGTTTGGCGATCGGCATCGGCCGCTCCGTTCAGGCTTTCGCGCTGGCGAGGTAAGCAGCGAGCTGATCCAGCGTTCCGCCCCAACCCTGCTGCATGCTGGCGTGTCCCGCATCGAAAGTTTTGCGCTCTTCTGCATTCGCATTGAGCGGCTGCCAGCGGATGGTAAGCTTGGTCTTGTCGCCCGGTTGCTCCTCGAACGTGACGGTGGTCAGCATCTCCAGCGGCCAGGTCGGGTTCATCGGATGCCGGGTGAGGCCGCCGGCTTCGTCGGAAAATGAATTCACCCAGACCAATCGCTCGGGCGCGACAATGTCCCGATAAACGAACTTGCCCCACATCACCCGGTCGTCGGGCGTGCGCATGCTGTAGTGATAGCTGCCGCCGGGACGCAGATCCATCTCGGCGACGGCGACGGTGAGACCCTTCGGGCCCCACCACGCTTTCATCCGCTCCGGATCGGTGAAACACTTCCATACAAGTTCGCGCGGCGCGTCGAATGCCCGCGCAATGACGAAATCGGCGCTTGTCGTCTCTGCAGTCGTCATGGCCTCAACTCCTCCGCACCAAGCGTCAGCTCACTGCACCAAAACCATCCAGGCGACACCGAATTTGTCGGCGACCATACCGAAGCGCGGCGAGAAGAAGGTCTTGTGCATCGCCATCTGCACCTGGCCGCCGTCGGCGAGATTGCCGAACAGCGTGTCCGCCTCGGCCTCCGTTTTCGCGATGATCGATAGCGCAAAACCCGCAAATGTCGGCTTGCCGCTGTTGCGGCCGTCCGACGCCATCACCGTCGTGCCGCCAAGATTAAACTGCGAATGCATCACTTTATCGGCGTTTTCCGCCGTGCACATGGTCTTGTCGGGACTGTCCTTCCAGCGCATCAGCATTTTGACCTCGGCGCCGATCGCCTTTTTATAAAAATCCAACGCCTCGTCGCATTTGCCGTCGAAGAACAAGTACGGTTGAACTTGCATCGTGTCCCTCTCGTGTGCGGATCAGCCTTGACAATATAAGTTGATATCAACATAACTGGCTTATGTCAAATTTCGCCGGATCAAACGCCGCTATTACAAAAGCCGCGACTTCGAAAGCCGCTGTTTCGAAAGCCTCGTCCGCCTGCGGCGATCCGCCCTTTAGCTTCACGCTGCATGTTCGCGACAACTGCCTGTGCCTGCACGTGCAGCGCGCGGCCCGCGCGCTGGCGCGGCGCTTCGACGAGGCGCTCCGCCCGCTCGGCCTGACGCAGGGCCAATTCTCGCTGCTGACCTCGCTCAATCGCCCGCAACCGCCGCGCATCGGCGAGGTCTCCGCGCTGCTCGCCATGGATCGCACCACGCTGACCGCGAATCTGAAGCCGCTGGAGCGCCGCGGCCTCGTCAAGGTCAGCGTCGACAAAGCCGACAAACGCAGCCGCCACTTGCTGCTGACAGCAGCGGGCCGCGCCTTGCTCGCCGCCGCGGCGCCGGTGTGGACAAGAACGCATGCGCAAACCGAGCGCTGCCTGACGCACGCCAAGTCCGACATTTTACGCGCGACTTTGCGGGAGCTTTCCTGACCGGGAGCTTTCTTGACCGGGAGCTTTCCTGACCGGGAGCTTTCCTGACCGGGAGCTTTCCTGACATAGTGCGGGCCGCGCCAATATTCCGCTGCTAAAACCACGCCATGTCATTTTTCCGCATCTATCTCCGCGTGCTCGCTTTGTTGCGCTCCGACGCCCGGCTTGCCGTCACCTTGGCGGTCGCGAATATCGCGCTCGCCGCCGCCCAATTCGTCGAGCCGGTGCTGTTCGGCCGTATCGTCGACGCCTTGTCGGGCGCGCTGCCGGCGGGCCTTGAGCCGGCCGCATGGGCGCTCTTGCCGCTGGTCGGCACCTGGGTCGGCTTCGGCCTGTTCATCATCGCTGCCGGCACGCTGGTGGCATGGTTCGCCGATCGCCTGGCGCACCGCCGTCGCAACCTGGTGCTGGCCGATTATTTCGAGCACGTTTTGCAATTGCCGCTCGCCTATCACTCCGGCGAACATTCCGGCCGCCAGATGAAAATCATGCTCTCGGGCACCGACACGCTGTGGTGGCTATGGGTGTCGTTCTTCCGCGAGCATTTCGCGGCCTTCGTGTTTATCGTGATCCTCCTCCCGGCGTCGCTGTTCCTCAACTGGCGGCTCGCGCTACCGCTCCTCGTCCTGTGCGTGGCTTTCGTCGCGCTGACCGTCGTGGTGATCCACAAGGCCTTCGCCTTGCAGCGCCAGGTCGAGCGGCACTATTCCGAGCTCGCCGAGACCGCGGCCGACGCGCTCGGCAACATCGCGCTGGTGCAGAGCTACGCCCGCATCGAGATCGAAGTCTCAGGGCTCAAAAGCCTCGTCGACTCGCTCCTGCGCGCCCAAATGCCGGTGTTGTCGTGGTGGGCCATCGCCGCCGTGCTCACCCGCGCCGGCACCACGCTGACCTTGCTGGTGATCCTTCTGGTCGGGACTTATCTGAAACTCTTAGGCCTTGCTTCGGTCGGCCAGATCGTCAGCTTCATGAGCATCTCAGCGATGCTGATCACGCGGCTCGAACAGGCGGTCAGCTTCGCCAATCGCCTGTTCACCGATGCGCCGAAGCTTGCCGACTTCTTCGGCGTGCTCGACACCGTGCCCGCGGTGCGCGACCGGCCCGACGCCTTCGATCCCGGCCGCGTGCGCGGCCTCGTCGAATTCAACACCGTGTCGCTGTCCTACGACGGCAGGCGCTCGGCGGTCGCGGATCTAAGCTTCACCGCGCTCCCCGGCGATCGCATCGCGCTGGTCGGCCCGACCGGCAGCGGCAAATCGACGGCGCTCGCATTGCTGTATCGCGCCTTCGATCCGCAGACGGGCTTCATCAAAGTCGACGGCATGGACGTCCGCGGCTTCACGCTGACGGGCTTGCGCCGCAACATCGGCGTCGTATTCCAGGAGACGCTGTTGTTCAACCGCTCGATCGCCGAGAATCTGCGCGTCGGCAAGCCGGACGCCAGCGACGAGGAGATGCGCGACGCCGCCGCCCGCGCCCAGGCGCTGGACTTCATCGACCGCAATCCCGACGGCTTCGAAGCGCGCATCGGTGAGCGCGGCAGGCTGCTCTCCGGCGGCGAACGCCAGCGATTGGCAATCGCGCGCGCGTTGCTCAAAGACCCGCCGATCCTGATCCTCGACGAGGCAACGAGCGCACTCGATCCGGTCACCGAAGCCCGCGTCACCGCAGCGCTCGACGAAGTGATGAAGGGCCGCACCACTTTCGTCATCGCCCATCGCCTCGCCACCGTGCGCGAGGCCACCCGGATTTTGGTGTTTCAGAATGGCCGCATCGCCGAGACCGGCACGTTCGACGAACTGGTCGCGCGCGGCGGATTTTTCGCCGAGCTGGTGCAGGCGCAGTTCGCGCCGGCCAAATAACCGGGCATGCCGTCCGTCCATGCGAGCAAAGAAAAGCGATCCGGCGCGGCGCGGCCGAGCCTGGCCCTGGCATACGCGGTTGCCTTCATGCCGCCCGCGTTATGAAAGTGGCGTGCGTGACCGACACGGTCGTGCCGTGGGGCCCGGCCAAAGTCTCGACTTTGGCGTTGAGGTTCTGCGCCAGGGCCTTGATGATGCTGGTGCCGAGCCCGGTCTTTGCTTGAGCAAAGACGCCATCCGGCTTGCCAACTCCATTATCGGCGACCGACAGTTTCCAATTCGTTCCGTCGACGTCGTAGGCCACATCGATCCGGCCTTTCATCTTCTCGTCGGGGAACGCGTGCTTGAGGGCGTTCATGACAAGCTCCGTCGCGATCAAGCCGATACTCTCGGCCTGACGGGAACTTAAATGGCCTGCCGCGCCCGTCACCTTCAAGATGATCGGCCGGGCATCCCTGATCATCGACGCCCCGAGGGCCGTACCCAGTTTTTCGAGATAAGGAAGCATTTCGATAGGGCCCACGATCCCCGATGCATTGAGCTGCTGTTGAATGGTCGCGATCGATATGACGCGATCGTGAGTGTCCCGCAACAGGCTGCGGGTCTCCTCCGAGGAGACCGTGTTTGCCTTCATCAAGATAATTCCGGCAATGATTTGCAGGCTGTTGGAAATCCGGTGCTGAATTTCTTCCAACAATATGTCCTTCTGTCGCAACAGATCGTCCTTTTGCTGCTCCAAAGCCCGCTGCGCGGTGACATCCTCGATTCCGAGCAGAATGGTCGTCTCGGCGCCTTCCTTGTAGAACACCTGGCGGGCGTTCAGCCGCATGATGCGCGCTCCCAGATGCGGAAAATCGTGCTCGACTTCGTAATCCTCCATCACGCCATGTTGCGGAATGATTTCCTCGAGCAGCAGGCGAAGTTTCGGAATATCCCATTGCCCGTCGCCCAATGCGTAAAGCAGGTTTCCCTGCGTCTCCTCGGGGGACACTTCGAATGCCGAATAGAAGGAGCGGCTCGCGGCAATAACGCGCAATCCCTTGTCGAGTACGATGACAGGTTCGCGGACCGTATCGACGATGCTCTGAGCCAGCGCGCAGGCGTCCGCAACATTCGTAAACTGGTCTCTGAAATTGGTCTTTTGCATGAACCCTTTGAACGGCACGCGATCGGCACAGCATCGGCCGAATGGCAGGTCGATGACGGCCTCGTAAACGCCCACCAAATAAGTTTAGAGCTTGTCCGGAAAGCGAGTCTGTATAGAATTGACCGCTTTGTTTGGCGCGCGGGGCTTCACGCCGCCGTCGGCGAGCATTCTGCCGACACGGCGCTGAACGGCCATATCGGTTGAATAGTCCTGCAGCCCGATCGCAGGGGACTTCAACCAGGCGCGCAGATCCCTGCTCAGCGCATCGTTCTCGATTGTCATGGGCTCGCTTTCACCACGACAACAACCTCAAGGGTAAACGGTTCAAGCGCGTAGGACGGATTAGCTGAAGGCGTAATCCGCCGCCCCTCGGCGATTGAATGGCGAATACGCCGCGTAAATACGCCCAGCTTGCTTTGAAACGCCGACGGAAAGACGCGGATGGCCGGAACAAGTCCGGCCATGACGGCAAAAAAATAATCTTCGTCACAGAGACCTGACCTTGACATTAGTCACCGTTACCGTTACTCAACCCAAACCCTGCTCGCGAAGGACGCCTTTCGCGAGGGTACTCCTAGAGGCGGAGCGGGGGCGGTCCCGTGAGTGCAGCCATACACTGCATGAGCGGGCGGTCTGGGCATCGTCCCGTCCGGCGCGTGATCGGACTGCGAGGTGCTCGCTGCACTGGTGCCGGAGAGGGCCCTCCCGTTTGCATCCGGCGATTCCAGGAAGCGCGGCCCGGGCCGGGCTGGGGGTGAAACCCTGGTCAAAACCGCGGTGGGGCGCCGAAAGGCGAGCGCGCCCTG
>PLTE01000096.1 GCA_003164375.1 Hyphomicrobiales bacterium
TGCCGCGCTCGCGCTCGAGGTCGTTCGAATCCATCGCCCGCTCGGCGACCCGCTGATTATCGCGAAACGAGCCCGATTGTTGCAGGAGGCGGTCGACCAGCGTAGTTTTGCCATGGTCGACGTGGGCAANNTGGGCAATGATGGCGATATTGCGCAGATTCATGATTCGGACGGGTTTTCGTTGATTGTTAAACCGTTACGGGCCCCAAAGGGCCCGCGGTTGGCAAGGTATATAGTCAGTTTCGCCGCAGAAGCAATCCGATCGCGAAACCGGCTTCGCCGGCAGCTTTACGCGGCGGCTGCCTTGCTGCCGGCGTCGGTCCCGGCATGATCGAGGATCGCGGTGCGCCTTGCGGCGATGGCGAAACGAAGCTGGTCGAGCGCAAAGGCAAACGACATGCGCACGGTCTCGTCGAATTCCTCGTGCTCGCTCTGATGGATGATCGCGATTACCAGATTGTCGGCGTCGATCTGCAGGTGTTCGAGTGTCTCCAAGCTCTGCGCCGCATGGGCTTTGCGCACGAGGTCGAGCACGCGTTGCAAGAGCCGCAGGCGCCGCGTGCGGGTGTCGCGGCGCAGATAGCTGGCGAGGCCGGCGATGGCCGATCCGAATACCGGGAAAATCAGCATGCCGTAAAAAATGTCGTCGCCGTATTTGTCGAAGAACGACTGCTGACTGTCCGACAGATAAGCGAGCGCGCCCGGATGCGACACCACGTCGGCATCCTTGTCGGTCGACGGGGCCTCGATCTTCACTTCGCCCGGCATCGCAATCGCGAGCGATTGCCGCGACGAGTACAGCACCTTCGCCAGCGTCGCGACGCTGGAATCGCTGAACGATTTGCGCGCGACCAGATATTCACCGAAGCTGAGGCTCTTAAGGCTGTCGTCGGGCGTGGGCGGAATGCCGCCGAACGTGCCAGCATCGATATCGACCGAATCGAAAGCGGGATTGCGTTTGGCGATACCATCGGCCTGATCGATCGCGATGAAGGTGGGCGCAACGCCGTTCTGAGTGGCCGCCGTGACCGCGCTGGAAATCGCCTGGCCCGTCGCCGAGCCGGCGACGAACAGCGCGTCGACCTGATTGTTCTTGACGGCGTCGGCGAGGTCCTTCGGATCGATCTCCGAAGCGGTCACTTTGGCGAGCGATACGCCATAGTGGCTCAGGACGAGATCGAGCAGGCCTGCGGTCGCTTCGCTTCCGGTCACGATACCAACCCGTTTGCCGGAAAGCTGCTCCACCTTTTCGAGCTTTTTGCTGTCGCCGCTATCGCTACTATCGCTGGTGTCGTCGCTGTCGTCGGTATCGTCGCTTTTGGCGGCTTTGGCAGCTTTGGCGCCCTTGGCGGCTTTCGAGCCTTTGCTGCTTTTGCCGGTCTTGGCGCCTTTGCCGCCCTTGGCGGCTTTCGCCGCCGCCGTACTCTTGGCGTCGGTTTTGGCGTTGGCGGCGCCCTCGGACTTGTTCGCGGCGGCGGGCGCGGGGACGATCAAGGCCATGACGTTCTGGCGCAGAATGGCGACCACCGGCCAATTCAGCGAGTCGTCGAGATTGCTCGGCAGAATGGCGAAGTCGGCTTGATCCTTGCTCATGGCCTCGGCACTGGCCCTTGGTCCGGAGGTCGAAACCAGCTGCAAGTGCAGGCGATGATGTTGTTTGGTGAGGAGATCGGACAGCGCCAGCACGAATCTGGCATCGCGCGGCCCGGCGGCGATCCGCATATGGTCGGCGTCGGCGGTGATAGTGATAGCCGCCCAGACGGCGCTGACGAGCACTGCGGTGCCGAGAATGGCGACCAGCCAAGTATGGCGCAAAAACAGCCTGACGCGGTTTCGCACCATGTGTTCCAGCGACTCGATACTCATGTGCCTACCCGATGAGCGGCCGGCCGGAGCCGAGCCCGTACCACCTTCCCGGCGCAAGTGTCGGGACAGCCAAAACCTCATAGCAAGCGGCGGACGATGCGGTAGTCCGGACGGCATGGTTAATCCTAACACGGCTCCTCTATTTTGGCGCCATAGCGCGACCTTGCGTTCAAGGGCCAAACCGCTGTGTTGGTTAATCGCGGTGCGTAAGGCATCTGAGTTTCGACCCGATCTGTGGCTCGACTTTGACGCAGCATTTTGGTGCACCCCGATCTTTTCCGAAAACCGGTTCCCACCCCCGGATCAAGTCCGGGGCAGGCATTTTCCGGATCATGCTTGCGCCGCCCTGCCGGCTCAAGCCCCGGCCGGCCGGCGCCATGGGCCGAACCGGAAGCCCGACGGCATCGCCCTCTGGAGCATACGCATCTCGCCGCTGGTCTCGGAGGTCACAAGACCGACCCGCCGCTCGGATGCATCAACGATGCTACAACCACGGGCGGCGGAGCCGATGTTCAATGACCAGCCGATAAAGACCTCCGGCGAACGCCTTGCGGGGAATCTCGCGCCTTGCGCAGTTGTTTGCTAGGCAGGGATTTCGCCCGCCTTTGCGGGGTACTATGGCGGTCTGCATTGGAGCTTGCGCATGAGTCAAAAACTCTCGGGGGAAGCGCGCAAGACGGCGCTCGCTAGCCTTAAGGGCTGGAGCGAGGTTGCCGGCCGCGACGCCATCACCAAGAAATTCGTCTTTGCCGATTTCAATCAGGCGTTCGGGTTTATGACCCGCGCGGCGCTGGTGGCGGAAAAACTCGACCATCATCCGGAATGGTTCAATGTCTACAAAACCGTCGAGGTGACGCTGTCGACCCACGATGCCGGTGGCTTGACCGAGCTCGACGTCAAGCTCGCCGCGGCGATGGACAAGCTCGCGGGCTGACGGCCGCCTTGCGGCTGCCGCTTTCGGGAGCCATTTCTGGGCCGTCCGGCCCGGGGCCGTGGATCGTCCGGAGGTCTAGCCAATGTGGTTTCGCGAGCAAGCCGCCACCTGGCAAAACATGTCTTGGCAGGATTTCGCTGCACTGTCGCGTCGGATGGCCGCCGACGAGGCCGAGTTACGGCGCAAATTCTGGCGCAAGCTTCTGCGCGAGGCGGCAAATATTCCCTTCGTGGAAGATGCACTCACCGCCCATTATTGCGCCTTCGACCGCCAGACGCCGCTTTATGTGAAGATCGCGCTGGTCGGCGCGGTGGTCTATTTCATGGTGCCGGACGATTTGATTCCGGATTCCGTTCCCGTGCTCGGCGTTCTCGACGATGCCGCGGTGATCGCGGGGGCCATGAAGCTGTTTTCCTCGCATTTCAAGGCCGAGCATCGCGAGGCGGCGCGGCGCACCTTGGCGCGCATGCGCGAGGAAATGTGATCTAAAGATTACGCACGATCTCTTCCGAAAACCGGTAGCTCCGTTTCGGGATCATGCGCTAGTCACGGACGTAACACGATCTTCCCCATGACCTTACGGTCGGCGATGGCTTTGAGCGCGGCTGCAATCTCCGCCAAGGGATAGACCGCGTGCACATGCGCGCTCAACTTTCCTTCGGCGCACCAGCGCACGATATCGGTCATGAGTTCCTGTTGCGCCGCGGGCTCGCGCCGCACCCACGCGCCCCATGACACGCCGCGGACATCGCAGCTCTTCAGAAGCACGAGATTGAGCGGCAGCTTTGGGATTTCTCCCGCGGCAAAGCCGATTACGAGATAGCGGCCTTCCCAGCCGAGCGAACGCAGAGCGGGCTCCGCATAAGGACCGCCGACCGGATCGTAGACCACGTCGACGCCGCGCTCGCCGCCTAGCCGTTTGAGCGCAGCGCGCAGGTCCTCCGTTGCGTAATTTACCGTTTCGTCGGCACCGTGGGTGCGGGCAAAATCGAGTTTCTCGTCCGAGGAGGCGCAGGCTACGACACGCGCCCCCATGATCTTGCCGAGCTCGATCGTGGCAAGCCCGGTGCCGCCGGAGGCGCCGAGCACGACCAGCGTCTCGCCTGATTTGAGCGCGGCGCGCTTGCGCAGCGCATAGAGCGTTGTGCCGTATGTGACGATGAGACCGGAGGCGCGGTCGAAATCGAGCTTGTCGGGAAGCTTGACGAGCTGGAGCGCCGGCACCGCGACCGCTTCGCGCGCCGCGCCCCAGCCGATATTGCCCATGACGCGATCACCGGGAGCGACAGCGGTTACGCCTGCGCCGACGCTTTCCACCACCCCGGCGAATTCCGCCGCCGGCGAAAAAGGAAATGGCGGTTTGTGTTGATATTTGCCGGCGATGATCAGCGTGTCGAAGAAGTTCAGCGCCGCCGCCTTGACCCGCACCACGGCCTGGCCCGGCCCGGCTTGTGGTTCTGGGATGTCCGTCAGTTCAAGTTCGTCGGGCGTGCAGAAATGGCTACATAGGATCGCTTTCATGCGAAATTCATAGCAGGCTTCGGTGCCGACCGCCGCGCCTTGTTGGCTAATATTCGGCGCTGCCCGGTCCGGGGCGGTGTCGGCCAGCCCACACCGCCGGCGCTGCGGGGTCTGCCGAGCCCGTCTATCTCATTCCACTTTCGGCCGAATTGGATTAAGTTCGATTGATTTGCTATCAATGCCTGGGGCATTTCCGCGAGGGCCGATGCGCATCGAACGACGGTGGCGGCTAGCTTTTGTGCTGCTGGTTGCGGCGCCGTTCGCTATTCCGGCTGCCGCCCAGCAAGCACCCGAGCCGGCAGCTAATCCACCTGCTGCTGCTCCGGCCAAGCCGAAACCAAAGCCGGCGCCCAAACCGGCGCCCAACCCTGCGGCTGCGGCGACGCCTGCAAAACCCGCGGCACCGGCCGCGGCGGTCGCCGGCGGGGCACAGCCAAAATTACTCGGCCAATATGGCGAGTGGGGCGCCTATACCGCGTCCGCTGCCGGCAAGAAAATCTGCTTCGCGATCGCTAAGCCGACATCGTCGCAAACCACTCCGCCGAATCGGCCGCGCAACCCCACCTATATGTTCATTTCGACGCGTCCGGCGGATAAGGTGACCAACGAGGTTTCCATCATCATCGGCTATCCTTTCAAGCCGAGCTCCGAGGCGAGCGTGGTCGTCGGTTCGACGGCGTTCGCGCTCTACACCCAGCAGGACGGCGCCTGGATCAAGAATGCGGCCGAGGAAGCACAAATGGTCGGCGCCATGCGGGCCGGCGACACGGCCGTAGTAAAGGGCGTGTCGGCGAAGGGAACGCAATCGACCGATAGCTATACGCTCAAGGGCATCTCGCAGGCGCTGGATCGCACTGCGCGGGAATGCCCGTAGACCGCTTCCGTTCTCGCGATTGAACTGTCAAAGACCCCATGGTGGTCTTATGTAATGGCCGCCTTATCTATGGTTCGGCGAGCTGTTAACAGCTCTTTTCGAATTGCTTTGGATTGACCATGACCGCTCCGCTTGCAGCGACCGAGACATTCCCCGCAGCGTCGCCCGCTTTCGTCGAGAAGCGGCCGCTGGCGACTTATCTCGCGCCGGCGCAGCCGTCGCTGGTCGGCCTTTCGCGCGATCAATTGGTCCAGGCGCTCGGCACGATCGAGGTGCCGGAACGGCAGCGTCGCATGCGGGCGCAGCAGATTTGGCATTGGCTCTATGTGCGAGGCGCGCAGAACTTCGACGCCATGACGACCTTGTCGAAGGATGTCCGCTCGGCGCTGGCGCAACGCTTCACCGTGGCGCGGCCGGAAATCGCCGCCGAGCAGATTTCGGTCGACGGCACCAGGAAGTGGCTGATCCGGCTCCCGGGCGAAATCGACGGCGCGCCGCACGAGGTGGAATGCGTCTACATTCCGGAAGCCGACCGCGGCACTTTATGCATTTCGAGTCAGGTCGGCTGTACGCTCAATTGCACGTTCTGCCACACCGGCACGCAGCGCCTGGTGCGCAATCTGACGGCGGGCGAAATCGCCGGCCAGGTGGTGCTGGCGCGCGATCAGCTCGGCGATTGGACCCCGACGAATGAACAGCAACCGGCCCAGGCCGGCGGTGAGAAACGCACGCGTCTTGTCTCCAACATCGTCATGATGGGAATGGGCGAGCCGCTCTACAATTTCGAGGCGGTGCGCGACGGCCTCGCGATCGTCGCCGATGGCGAGGGCCTGAGCATTTCCAAGCGGCGAATCACGCTGTCGACCTCGGGCGTCGTTCCCAACATCGCGCGCGCCGGTGCGGAGATCGGCTCGATGCTCGCGGTGTCGCTGCATGCCGTGACCGACGAGTTGCGCGACCGGCTGGTGCCGCTCAATCGCAAATATCCGTTGCGCGAACTGCTCGACGCTTGCCGCAATTATCCCGGTGTCAGCAACGCGCGGCGTATTACTTTCGAATATGTCATGCTCAAGGGCGTCAACGACTCGCTCGCCGACGCCAAGGCGCTGGTGCGGCTGCTCAAGGGCATCCCGGCCAAGATCAATCTGATCCCGTTCAATCCCTGGCCCGGTACGTCCTTCGAATGTTCGGACGATGCGACGATCGGCGCCTTCTCCGACATCGTCTTCAACGCCGGCTACGCCAGCCCCGTGCGGACGCCGCGCGGGCGCGACATCCTCGCCGCCTGCGGCCAGCTCAAGAGCGAGACGGAGAAGTTGCGCGCGCGGGCGTTGCTGGCGGCCGGAGCGTAAGCACCGCGGCCAGCGCCGAAAGCCCCGCCAGAAACGCCGCGATGGCGGCGTTCCAGACCGCGAGCGACACGCCGAAAACGCGAAGCTCGACTTCGTCGCAACGCACGACTTTCACGGTTTTCAGCTGCTTCAGAAAATCGCTGACCGAGCCGACGTGGTCCAGCGGGCCAGTGCAGTCATTCGGACCGGGCCAAAGATGAAACTCGACGCCCGAATGATAGACGCCAAGGACAGCGCCGACCGCAAAGATCAAGGAAATCAACGCGAAAATCGCCGCCGTGAGGTTTTTCCCGCCGCGCCGGACAGGTACAAGCGTCAGTGCGGCGAGCGCAATGCCAACGTAATAGGGGATGCGCTCCTTGTAACAGAGCTCACACGGGATATAGCCGAGCGACTGAAAAAACCATGCGCCGGCGATCGTCGCCGTCGCGAGGACGATGATCGCCAGAGCGATGCGGAAAGGCGTGAGAGCTTCCAAGATGCGTTCAAAGGACATGCGTTGCGATCCAGAAACCGAGCACAATGACGACGAGGAGCGCGAGCAGGAACCAGCCGAAATATTTGTCGAGCAGATCCCTGATCGGCTCGCCGTAATATTTGAGCAGCAGGGCGAGTGCGAAGAATCGGGCGCCTCGCGTCAGCGCGCAGAGCAGGACAAAGAGCGGCAGGCTATAGGCTAGAAGCCCGCTGGTTATGGTGACGAGCTTGAACGGAATGGGCGTGAGCCCCTTCACCAAAATCACCGCCCAGCCCCATTTGGCGTAGAGTCCGCGCATTTCGTCGACCCGCGCGCCATAGCCGTAAAGATCGATCAGCCATTTGCCGACCGTCTCGAACAGCAGCGCGCCGATCGCATAGCCAAGCAGCGCGCCGGCGACCGAGCCGACCGTGCAGATCAGCGCGTAGGTCCATGCGTTTTTCGGCCGCGCGACCGACATCGGCACCAAAATCGCATCCGGCGGCACCGGAAAGAACGAGCTTTCGGCGAAGGCGATGAGGCCGAGCGCCAGCGGCGCATGCCGGCTCTCCGCGAGAGTCAGGGTCCACCGATAGAGTTTTTGGAACATGCCAGGCGAACCGGGAAGCGCCGCACGCGAATGGCGGGCGGCTGGTGGGATCAGGACAAAATCTGCGGTCGAGCTGAAGGCATACCCTTTTTCCGCCCTGAAAGTCCATAAAGGCGGGATGAGGCGCTTCGGCGCAAGGCCGCATGGGCAAACGGGCGAGAGATGTCTATCATGGGCTGCGGCCGGGGGCCGGAGGCGCATGACGCGAGCGTTTTCCGATCCGATGGAGTGGGAAGCAGCTCCGATTTCCTTTTTTATCGCATTTTCTTAACGCGAACCGGATCCACTTCGCTCGAAAATGCTCAAGTCACGAGGGATTGATGCTCGACCGGAAGGGCGCGGCGATATCGGCAGGCGAACTCCCGGCGCGATCGCCGTCGCCAGCGACCGGGCAGGCGCAGGCCTTCGCCTTGCTGGAGACGCTGAATGCGCGTCTGCTCGCGTCGCACAGCGCGACCTCGACGCTGGAGCAGTGGCGGCTCGAGCGTCCTTCGGCGGGAGACGCGACGATCCGCGCGCGGCGCGTCGCTGGGATCGACAAGCCGGCGTCCGCGGCGCAGCGCGAGAGGCTGAAGGTCGGCCGGCGCGACCGCGTCGTCTATCGCCGCGTCGAACTCGCCTGCGGCGAGCGCGTCCTGTCCGAAGCCGAGAACTGGTATGTGCCGGGCCGCCTCACGGCCGAAATCCGCGAGATTATCGCCAGGAGCGATACGCCATTCGGCCGCGCCGTGCTGGATTTGAATCCCGTTCGGGAGACTTTCGCGGTCGAAGTTCTCTGGCGCCCCGACGATACGGCCGGTGCGCTGGACCAGCCGGAAGGTGAACTCACGATTCCGTGGCGGCTTTTTCGGCACCGAGCTCTTGTCTATGGCGGTGATCGCCACCCCTTCGCGGAGGTCAATGAGACTTATACGCGCGAGATTCTGGCCTTCGGCCCCCCGCCCTCAGTTCAGGATAAATCCATCGCATAGCGCTTCAGATCGGGGAGCGCGCAATGGGCGAGGGCGCCCTCATGGGTCGCCTGCAGTACGACGCGCGGCGCGGCGTCGGCCTCGAAAGCCTCCTGCCAGCGCGGCGCGCAAAGGCACCAGCGGTCGCCTGGCTTGAGCCCCAGAAAACCGAAGGCCGGCAGCGGCGTCGACAGATCATTGCCGCGCGATTTGGAGAAAGCCAGAAACGCCTCGGTCGCCACGATGCAGACCGTGTGGCTGCCGAGGTCCTCGGCAGCCGTATCGCAGCAGCCATTGCGGAAAAATCCGGTCAGCGGATCGCTGGAGCAGCTCGCCAGCGGCTGTCCCAGAACGTTTCGCGAGGGCCTGCGCCCGCCATCGCCTGAATCATCCCTTAACATGGAGGCTCCAATCGCCGGCTGATCCGGTCAAGCATGGATCGGCAAACGAAACCAGAGTTCGCGCCATCGCACAATCGCTTTTAGGGCCACGCCGGCCGCGGCCGGCCTCACAGAAGGCTCGCGCAAAACCGCTGGATCTTTGCGCAGGCATCCTCCAGCACAGAGGTCGAGGTGGCGTAGGAAATGCGGAAATTCGGGCCGAGGCCAAAGGCCGAACCCTGCACGACGGCGACCCCTTCGCTGTCGAGAAGGGCTGAGACGAAATCCTCGTCGGACTCGATCAATTTGCCGCCCGGCGCGCGCTTTCCGATCGCCTCCGCGCAGGACGGATAGACGTAAAAGGCGCCTTCCGGCTGCGGGCAGCGCAAGTATTTCGCCTGATTCAGCATCGAAACGACGAGATCGCGCCTTTCCTCGAAGATCTTGCGGCGTTCGGCGATGAAATCCTGCGGGCCGTTCAGCGCCTCGACCGAGGCCCATTGCGCGATGGAGCAGGCGCCCGAGGTCTGCTGCCCCTGCAGCATCTCCATCGCCCTGATGAGTTCGAGCGGACCGGCGGCGTAGCCGATGCGCCATCCGGTCATGGCGTAGGATTTCGAAACGCCATTCATGGTCAGCGTGCGGTCGATCAGCGCCGGCTCCACCTGCGCCGGCGTGGCGAAGGCGAAATCGCCATAGACGAGATGCTCGTAAATATCGTCGGTCAGCACCCAGACCTGCGGGTGGCGCAGGAGCACATCGGTCAGGGCCTTGAGTTCCGCGTGGGAGTAAGCCGCTCCCGATGGATTTGAGGGCGAGTTCAGCAGCAGCCATTTCGTTTTCGGCGTTATCGCCCGCTCCAGCGCCTCCGGCTGCAGCTTGAAGCCATGCTCGATCGTCGTTTCGACGGGAACGGGCTTTCCGCCGGCGATCAGCACCATATCCGGATAGCTGACCCAATAGGGCGCAGGAATGATCACTTCATCGCCCGGATTGACCGTCGCAAGGAAGGCGTTGAACAGGATATGCTTGCCCCCCGTTCCGACGATGGTTTGCGCGGGTTTGTAGGCGAGGCCGTTCTCGCGCTTGAATTTCGCCGCGATCGCCTCCCGCAGAGGCGGGATGCCGGCGACGGGGGTGTATTTCGTCTCGCCGCGCCGGATGGCCGCGATCGCCGCCTCCTTCACATTGTCCGGCGTATCGAAGTCCGGCTCGCCGACGGACAGCGAAATAATATCGCGCCCCGCACTCTTCAGATCGCGCGCCTTCTGCGTCACCGCGATCGTGGCGGAAGGTTTCACGCGCAAAAGCGCGTCGGCGATGAACGGCATGGAGGGCTCCGTCGGGAAGTTGTGAAGGAATGAGAGCCGGACCTTAGAATTCCAGCCGCGCGAGAGCAACCGCTGCCGCGTCGTCCGCAATCAGGGCCAAAGGCCCCCAGACGCACGCTCCTGTGTGGTTCCGCACAGGCCACGGGCCAAACGCCGTTAGAAGATGCTTAAAATGTGAATTGAAAAAGCAAGTCTTAACGAATGCGCGCCTATACCGGGCTTCGGAGCTGCGCCATGTCCATCGCCAATCATTTTGACCACAGACGCGATGCCGGATTCGTCCGCAGTTATGACTTGCGGGCGGCGCGGCGGCAGTTTCAGGTCTCGCTCATCCTTATTCTAGTAATGGCTTGCGGCGCGCTCGCCCTTGGCCTGATGACGCGTCTCGATCTTTCCCATTCGGCCGAACATCCCACAGTCGTTCGCGCGAGCACTCCCAGCATCGCCAAAACGTGACTGGACAGGCGACAGAAATGTCGTCAAAATGTCATACGAACTTCCCACAGGCCCCCGGGAAGCTCGCTAGCGGGCCGCGCTCTACTTCTTGAGAGCGCGGCCAATTTTTTTGGCATTGTTGAGGGCAAGCGCCTCTATTGCGATCAATTTAGTTATAAATATTTATATATAGCTTAAAGATCGGTCTTGTTTGGAAAATCCGCGCCTTTTCATGGTTCTTTCCAGCACAGCAGTTCCCGGTTGGCGCGATGAAAAGCTGGAAGAGGATTTTCCGATTGGATCGCGTCGGGAGAAACGAAGGCGGCTGGCTCAGCCAGCGAGCCCGAGCACGTCGGCCATCGTATAGAGGCCCGGGTCGCGGCCCTGCCCCCAAAGCGCAGCCTTGACGGCGCCTCGCGCAAAAATGCTGCGGTCTTCCGCGACATGGGCAAGTTCAAGTCTTTCGCCGGCTCCCGCGAAAATGACCCGATGATCGCCGACGACCGAGCCGCCGCGCAAGGAGGCGAAACCGATCGCCCCCTCTGGCCGCGCGCCGGTATGGCCATCGCGCGATCGCACGGAATTGCCGGCAAGATCGATCGCGCGGCCCCTGGCCGCCGCGGCGCCGAGGAGCAGGGCGGTGCCGGACGGCGCATCGACCTTGGCGCGGTGGTGCATCTCGACGATTTCAACATCGAAATCGGGCCCTAGCGCGCGCGCGGCTTTTTCGACGAGCGCGGCGAGAAGATTCACCCCAAAGCTCATATTGCCGGACTGCACCACGACCGCATGGCGCGCCGCCGCCTCGAGGCGCGCGAAATTATCCTGCCGAAGGCCGGTGGTCCCGATGACATGGACGATCCGCGCCTGCGCCGCGAGGGTCGCCAGTGCGACCGTCGTCTGCGGCGTGGTGAAATCGAGAAGGCCATCGGCGCCGACGATCGCGCCCAGGGCGTCGGAGGTGATCGCCACCCCCGTCTCGCCGCATCCAGCCAGAAGTCCGGCGTCCTGTCCAACCGCGGCCGAGCCAGGCCGCGCGATCGCGCCGGCAAGGACAGCTCCGGGCGTCTCCTGAATGATCTGGATCAGGGCGCGGCCCATCCGGCCGGCTGCGCCGGCCACGACCAGCCTCATGTCGCTCATGAATCAATTTCCCCCAAGCGTGATGCGAAAAAGTGGAAACCATCTTGCCGCGCCGCATTACTCTTCACTTTTGAAATCGATCGCGATGAATTTGGATTGAATCAACCCAAATTCATCGCGATCGAGCGCGCGTCGGCGTTCCCTATCATATTCTTTCGCGGCCTCGATGCGGGTTTTGGCGATGGACCGCCGTAGCGAATTAGTATGTAATGTCCATAGTGAAACTAAACTGATAGATGGTCCATGACGCTCGTGAAAACCCTGTCGAAACTCGCGCTGCATCGCCCCTTGCGCGCCGCCGCCGTATTGCTCGGCTTCCTGTTCGCCGTCGCAGCGCCTCCTGGCGCGGCGGACGCGGGCGAAAAGACGATCCGGGTCGGCTACCAGAAATACGGGACGCTCATCCTCGTGAAATCCAAGGGCGCGCTCGAAGAAAAGCTGAAGCCCCTCGGCTATGACGTGACCTGGAGCGAATTCGCCTCCGGCCCCGCCTTGCTGGAAGCACTGAACGCCGGCGCCATCGACGTCGGCACGACCGGCGAAACGCCGCCAATTTTCTCGCAGGCCGCCGGCGTCGATCTCGTCTATGTCGCAAATGAGCCGGCCTCGCCGCGCGGCGAGGCGATCCTCGTGCCGAAGACGAGCGCGATCAAGACAGTAGCGGATCTCAAGGGCAAAAAAGTCGCGTTGAACAAGGGCTCCAACGTGCATTATCTACTCGTGCGGGCGCTTGAAGCGGCCGGACTCGCCTATACCGACATCCAAACGGTTTTCCTGCCCCCCGCCGACGCCCGCGCCGCTTTCGAAAAGGGCGCCGTCGACGCCTGGGTGATCTGGGATCCCTATCTCGCCGCGGCGGAGGCGGCGACAGGCGGCCGCACGCTTGCGACAGGCGAAGGCCTCGTTCCGAACAATCAATTCTATCTGGCCACCGGGAAATATAGCGCGCAAAACCCGCAGGCCGTCGACGCCTTCGTCGAAGCGATCGCGGAGGTCGACAAATGGGCCGAGAAGAATCCGGCCGCCGTCGCCGACGTGGTCAGCCCGCTGACCGGGATTCCGGCGCCGATTCTCGCCGTCGCGCTGCAACGGCAATCCTACGGCGTGCAGCCGATCGACGCGAAGGTCATCGGCGAGCAACAAAAAATCGCCGACGCTTTTCTCGCACTCGGCCTGATCCCGAAGCCGATCGTCATCGCCGACGCCATTCGCAAACCGAGATCGTGAGCGCGCCAGTTCAAACGCTGGCGATTTCCTTAAGGATCGCTTCGGCCGCGGCGCGGGGATCCTCGGCCTGCGTGATCGGGCGTCCGACGACGAGGTGAGCGGCGCCCGCCCGAATCGCGGCGGCGGGCGTCGCGGGCCGCTTCTGATCCTGGACCTTCGCGCCCGCCGGCCTGATGCCCGGAGTCACGAGGATCAAGTCCGGCCCCACGATGCGCCGCACCGGCTCCAACTCGGCGGCGGACAGGATCAATCCATCAATGCCGGCTGCGAGCGCCTGGCCCGCGCGGCGCGCGACAAGCGCCTCGACGCCGAAAGCAAAGCCACCCTCCTTGAGATCGTCGTCGTCGCAGGAGGTGAGCACGGTGACGCCGAGGATTTTCAGCCCGGACCCGGCCGCGCCCCGCGCCGCCGCCGCCATCGTCTGCGGATAGGCGTGCACGGTGAGATAGCGCGCCCCGAGCCGCGCGACATTGGCGCAAGCCTTCTCGACCGTCGTTGGAATATCGTGCAGCTTGAGGTCGAGAAAGACCTCCTTGCCGGAGCCGATCAGTTCCCGCGCGAAAGGCAGGCCGCCGCCATAGGCGAGCTCCATGCCGATCTTGTAGAACGAGACGCTGTCCCCCAGCGCGTCGACCATCGCCCTTGCTTCAGCGACGATCGGGAAATCCAGCGCGACGATGAGCTTTTCGCGCGACGAGGCTTCGCGCGCCAGCGCTTCCATCATGGCTTCCGGAACTTCACTCACGGACGCGGCGGCTTGAGATTGATCTGGATTTTTTCCGCGCCGCGCCGCAGCCGCTCGAAAAACGCCTGAGCCGGATTGGGCTTGGCCGCCTCCTGCGGCGGCGAATGGGCGAGCGCCGCCTGATAGACCCAGACGCTGGCGGGAGGAATATTGAGCCAGACCTGCGGCGAGCGCTCGGCGCGGAAGGTCGGTCCGAACGGCTTGAAGCGCGGCATCGGAGAGGCCGGCCCATAGGTAAACTGGATGAAGACGCCTTCCGGCCTCATGCAAGCGAACGCGTCGGCGAGCAGATCGAGCCTTTGCGTCTCGGGTTTCACGAGCAGCGGCAGGCTCGAGACGACGGCGGCGGCCGGTTCGCTCGTGCGGGCCTCGATCAGCGAGCGGAACGCATAGGCGTCGCCCTCGATGACATTGACGCCGGGAAAGCGCTCCTTGAGCAGCTTGCAGAAATTGGGGTCGAATTCGATCAGGAACAGCCGCCCGGGCGCGACGCCGCGTTCGAGAAGGGCCCGGGTCATGGAGCCTGTCCCCGGGCCAAGCTCGATGACCGGGCCCGGCGCCTGGGGATCGACATAGCGCGCCATCATGCGGGCGAGCGCGCGTCCCGAAGGCGATACGGCGCCGACGCGTAGCGGATCTTCGAGCCAGGAGCGCAGGAAGCGCCCCTCGTCGGCGATTTTGTCGTCGAGCGGCGCCTGCGGTTTTGTGGGCGAGGGATCGCTGAGCATGAAGTCTCCTCGCAGTCTGGATGTTGAAGCGACGGGGCCGCCCCAGACTATCGGCGCGAAAATAGCGACAAAGACGAAACCGTCAAGCGAGCGAAAGCGCGGCCCCCCCCGACGCTCAGGCGCCGCTGAGATTCTCGAAAAAGTCCTTCATCCGCGCGAAGAACCCGGAGGCCTCCGGATGCGTCTTGTTCGACGATTCGGCCTCGAATTCGGCCAGAAGCTCGCGCTGCCGCTTGGTGAGGTTCTGCGGCGTCTCGACATTGACCTCAATGTATAAATCGCCGACCTCGCGCGAGCGCAGCACCGGCATGCCCTTGTGCTTCAGCTTGACCTTGCGGCCGGATTGCGTCCCTTCCGGAATCTTGACCTTGGCCGGGCCGCCGCCGAGCGTATGCACGTCGACCTCACCGCCGAGCGCCGCCTGCACCATCGAAATCGGCACGCGGCAGAAGAGATCCGCGCCGTCGCGCTGGAAAAAGGGATGCGGCTTGGTCGATACGAAAATATAAAGATCGCCCGCGGGACCGCCCCTCGATCCGGCTTCGCCCTCGCCGCCGAGCCTGATCCGCGTGCCGTCCTCGACGCCTTGCGGGATATTGACCGAGAGGCTGCGTTCGCGTGTCACATGTCCGGTGCCGCCGCAGGGCTGGCATGGATCGTCGATGATGTCGCCGCGCCCGTGGCAATGCGGGCAGGTCCGCTCGATGGCGAAGAACCCCTGCTGCGCCCTGACACGCCCCTGGCCGCCGCAGGTCGGGCAGTGCCTCGGCTTCGCGCCCGCCCGCGCGCCAGTCCCCGAACACAGATCGCAGACGACTGAGGTCGGCAGGCTGAGCGAAGCGACCTTGCCGAAAAACGCCTCTTCGAGCGTGATTTCCATATTGTAGCGCAGGTCCGAGCCGCGCGCGGGACCGCCCCGGCCGCCGCCGCGCCGGTTCATTACGTCGCCGAAAAGATCGTCGAAAATATCCGACATCGACGCCGCGAAGCCATCGCCAGCGCCAAAGCCGTGCTCGAAGGCGGCGTGCCCATAGCGGTCGTAGCTGGCGCGCTTTTGCGCATCGGAGAGGGTCTGATAGGCTTCGTTCAGTTCCTTGAAACGGATTTCGGCGTCGTGGCTCCCCGGATGGCGGTCCGGATGGCAATCCATCGCCGCTTTGCGGAAAGCGGATTTGAGTTCGGCTTCCGTGCAGGTGCGGGAAACGCCTAGAATTTCATAAAAGTCACGTTTCGCCATCGTTCCATGCATTCCAGTCATTCGCGCCCAACCATCGCGCGCCGCGCCGCCTCCCGTCATGCGCCAAGCGTCAAGCGCGCCGCCGAAGGCGCGATCACAGCCATTCACAGTCTTCGCCGCGCCGGACGGGACGTCCACACGAAGAATATAGTTGTCAGCGTAAAGCAAATTACATGCTGCGACGCAATCGCCGATTCGCAGGACCGCCGCGCGCCGCCAAAGAAAAGGGCGGAGCCTTCATTGAAAGGCTCCGCGCCAAGCTTGCGCGATCAGGCGGACTTCTTCTCGTCGGGCCCGACTTCCTTGAAATCGGCGTCGATGACGTCGTCCTTCGGCCCGGCATGGTCCTCGGCGGCGCCCGGCTCCGCGGCGCCGGCCTTGTAAAGCGCCTCGCCGAGCTTCATCGACGCCTGCGCCAGATCGTTGGTTTTCGCCTTGATCGCCTCAACATCCTCGCCCGCGACGGCGCCCTTCAAGGACGCCACGGCGGCCTCCACCGCGCTCTTGTCGGCATCGGAGATCTTGCCGGCGTATTCGACGATCGATTTCTCGGCGCTGTGGATCATCGCTTCGGCCTGGTTGCGGACGTCGACGAGTTCGCGCCGCTTCTTGTCCTCGGCGGCGTGCAGCTCGGCGTCCTTCACCATCTTGTCGATGTCGCCCTCGCTGAGGCCGCCAGAGGCCTGGATGCGGATCTGCTGTTCCTTGCCGGTGCCCTTGTCCTTGGCCGAAACGTTGACAATGCCGTTGGCGTCGATGTCGAAAGTCACCTCGACCTGCGGCACGCCGCGCGCCGC
>PLTE01000150.1 GCA_003164375.1 Hyphomicrobiales bacterium
TGCCGCGTAGCGGCAGGATCGCCTGCGAGGCGCGATCGCGCGCCTGTTTCGCCGAGCCGCCGGCCGAGTCGCCCTCGACGACGAAAATCTCGGAGCCTTCGGCCGCGCTGTTGGTGCAGTCGGCGAGCTTTCCCGGCAGCCGCAATTTGCGCACCGCGCTTTTGCGCGCGATGTCTTTTTCCTGGCGGCGGCGGATGCGTTCGTCGGCGCGCTCCACGACGAATTCGAAAAGCTTGTTGGCCGACAGCGGATTGCCGGCGAGCCAATGGTCGAACGGGTCCTTGATGGCCTGCTCGACCAGCCGTTGCGCTTCGGCGGTGGCGAGCCGGTCCTTGGTCTGGCCCTGGAATTCCGGCTCGCGGATAAAGACCGAGAGCATGGCGCAGGCGCCGGCCATCACGTCGTCGGAGGTGATCGCGGCCGCGCGTTTGCCCTGGCCGACGCGTTCGGCGTGGTCCTTCAGCCCACGCGTCAGCGCCGAGCGCAGGCCGGATTCATGGGTGCCGCCGTCCGGCGTCGGGATGGTGTTGCAATAGGAGTTGAGATAGCCGTCGGCGTCGGCGGTCCAGGCCACTGCCCATTGCGCCGCGCCATGGGTGCCGGTCTTGCCGGCACTGCCGGTGAAAATGTCGGGATGCACCAGCGTCGCGCTCGCCAGCGTCTCGGACAGATAATCCTTCAAGCCGTCGGCGAAGTGAAATTTCGCCTCCGCCGGCACGTCTTCGACCCCGCGCAAGAGTTCAGGCGCGCAGGACCAGCGGATTTCGACGCCGCCGAAAAGATAAGCCTTGGAGCGCGTCATCTTGAAAACGCGCTCCGGCTTGAAATGGGCCTTCGGTCCGAAAATTTGCGGGTCCGGCCGGAAGCGCACCTTGGTGCCGCGCCGGTTCGGCGCCTTGCCGGCATCGATGAGTTTGCTCTTCGGCGCGCCGCGCTCGAAAATCATCCGATAAAGTTTTTGCCCGCGCGCGACTTCGACCTCCATGCGCTCGGACAGCGCGTTCGCCACCGAGACGCCGACGCCGTGCAGCCCGCCCGAGGTCTCGTAGACCTCGGAGTCGAATTTGCCGCCGGCATGCAGCGTGCACATGATCACTTCGAGCGCCGACTTGTTCTTGAATTTTGGATGCGGATCGACCGGAATGCCGCGGCCGTTGTCGGTGACGGCAAGAAAACCGTCGGCGGTCATCTCGACCTCGATCCAGTCGGCGTGACCGGCGAGCGCCTCGTCCATGGCATTGTCGATCACTTCGGCGAACAGGTGATGCAGTGCCTTCTCGTCGGTGCCGCCGATATACATGCCGGGCCGTCGGCGCACGGGCTCGAGACCTTCCAGGACTTCGATGTGCTTGGCCGTGTAGCCCGACTCGCCGGTGCTGCGGGCCGATGCGACGGCAGTACGACGGGGGCTGTCACGCCGCGGCTCGGCAAAAGTGGCGAATAGATCGGCGGTCTTCGGCGCCGCTTTGGCCGTTTTATCTTTTTTCGACGATTTTGGGCTTTTTCCCACAGCGACCCTCAAGTGACTTCCCAAGAAGCTTCCTATGTGGCGGTTTGTTTTCGGCGGGCAATGGAAAGCGAATCAATCCCGACGCAGCCGCCGACTATGCCACCGCGGCGGCAAAACAATGAGCGCATTGACGGCTCAAAATATGGGCCTTATATGCCCGGCCATGGCTCCGTCGTTCACGACCATTGCTCCGGCCAAGCGCCGCCGCCGTATTACGGCACGGATGCGCGCGCGCGCGTAAATTCATTCGTGCCGCCGGTTCCGCGGCACTCTTCATCCTGATATGTGCCTCGCGGATTCGGCCTGATCCCTCAAGGACAAAAGGTGGAATCATGGCTGCGAAAGCAAAGATCGGCGTGCTCGGCGCCTCCGGCTATACCGGGGCGGAACTGGTGCGGCTCTTGCTGCGCCACCCGCGCGCCGAGATCGTGCTGCTGACGGCAGATCGGCGCGCCGGCAAGCTTATGGCCGATGTCTTCCCGCAATTTTCGCCTTACGCGCTGCCGACGCTGACTTCGATCGAGCAAGCCGATTGGAAGGCGCTGGGGCTTGATCTCGCCTTCTGCGCGCTGCCGCACGGCACGACGCAAAAGGTGATCACGGAGCTTATGGCGCGCGCGCCGCGTACCAAGGTGGTCGATCTGTCGGCCGATTTTCGCCTGGCCGACACGCAAGCCTACGCGCGCTGGTATGGCCATGCACATTTCGCGCCCAAGCTGCAGAAGGGTGCCGTCTATGGGTTGACCGAAATCTATCGGAGCAAGGTCAAGGCGGCGCGGCTCGTCGCCAATCCGGGCTGCTACACGACCTGCTCCGAACTGCCACTGATCCCGCTCTTGAAAGCCAAGGCGATCGATCCCGACGAGATCGTCATCGACGCCAAGTCGGGCATGACCGGGGCGGGTCGGACGGCGCGCGAGGAAATGCTGTTTTCGGAAGTGTCCGAGGGCTTTCACGCCTATGGGGTCGGCCACCATCGGCATATGGCGGAGCTCGACCAGGAGTTCTCCTTGGCCGCAGGCCGCGAGGTCGTGGTGACCTTCACGCCGCATCTGGTGCCGATGAATCGCGGCATTTTTTCAACGATTTATGTGCGGGGACTGAAGGCTTCACCGGAGCAGCTTCATGCGATGCTTTTAAAGACCTACGCGAAGGAGCCGTTCGTCCATGTGCTGCCGTTCGGCGTAACCCCACAGACCCGCCACGTCCGCGGTTCGAATATGACGTTCATCGGCGTTGCCGCTGACCGCATCCCGGGCCGCGCCATCATCGTCTCGACGCTGGATAACCTGACCAAGGGCGCCTCGGGCCAGGCGGTGCAAAACATGAACGTGATGCTCGGCTTCCCGGAAGCGATGGGACTGGAACAGGTGGCGCTGTTTCCATAAGCGCGCGCCACCTTTCCTCGGCTTCTTTCGTCAGTCGCTCAGTCGCGCACTTTGACGTAGCTCCCCGGCGCGTCCTCGATGGCTTTGAGCGCGCCTTCGCCGGGGATGCGCGCGGCAACCTCGGTCGGGCTCTGCCGCGTGATCCAGACGAGCCAATCGGGCCACCATGAGCCGGGATGCTCTTTGGCCTTGGTGAGCCAGGTATTGATGTCGGCGTTCCTCGGCTTCGGGCCGGTCCAATACTGATATTTGTTTTTGTTCGGCGGATTGATCACGCCGGCGATGTGGCCGGAGCCGGAGACGACGAATCGGACCTGGCCGCCGAACAATTTCGAGCCGAGCATCACCGACTTTGCCGGAGCGATATGATCTTCGCGCGTTGCCAGATTGTAGATCGGCGCCGTGATCGCTTTGAGATCGATCGGCGTATTGCCGAGGATCATCTTGCCCTTCGACAGCGTGTTGTCGAGATAGCAATTGCGCAGGTAGAACGAGTGGTTGGCGGCCGGCAGCCGGGTGGCGTCGGAATTCCAGTACAAAAGGTCGAACGGAAACGGCGCCTTTCCTCTGAGGTAGTTGTTGATCACGTATGGCCAAATCAGATCGTTCGAGCGGAGCATGTTGAACACGCCCGCCATCGCTCCGCTGTCGAGATAGCCGCGCTCGGCCATTTTTTCCTCGATCGCCGCAATCTGCTCTTCGTCGACGAACACTTTGAGATCGCCGGCATAAGTGAAGTCGACCTGGGCAGCGAATAACGTTGCCGAGACGACGCGATCGTCGTGCTGTGCCGCCATGGCGGCAAGCGTCACGGCGAGCAGCGTGCCGCCGACGCAATAGCCGATGGCGTGAACCTTATCCTCGCCGGTCGCCTCCTTGATCGCATCGAGCGCCGCGAGCGGACCTTGGCGCACGTAGTCCTCGAAGCTTTTCTGCGCCAGGCGGGAGTCAGGATTGACCCAGGAGATGCAGAACACGGTCAGCCCCTGATCGACGCACCATTTGATGAAGGACTTTTCCGGCGTCAGGTCGAGCACATAGTACTTATTGATCCATGGCGGCACGATCAGGATCGGGCGTTTAAGTACGGTTTCGGTCGACGGCGCATACTGGATCAGCTGCATCAGCTCGTTTTGGAAGATCACCTTGCCGGGCGTGATCGCCAGGTTGCGTCCGACCTCGAACATCGAAGCGTCCGACTGCCGGATCTTTAATTCGCCGTCGCCGGCCGCAATATCCTCGGCTAGCATATGCATGCCGCGCACCAAATTGTCGGCATTGGAGGTGAAGGTCTCGCGTAACAATTCGGGATTGGTCAGGACGAAATTCGTCGGCGACAGCGCATTGGCGATCTGCCGCACATAGAATTCGGCCTTCTGTTTGGTGTGCGGGTCGAGTTCGGTGGCATCCTCGACCAATTTGTCGGCCCATTGCGTGGTGAGCAGATAAGCCTGCTTGAGGAAATCGAAGAACTGATTCTGGGTCCATTCCGGGTCGGTAAAGCGTTTGTCGGAGGCCGCGGGCTTGGCGACCGGCGAAATTTCCTCGCCGGTAAGCCGCTTTGCCGCCGACGCCCAAAGCTCGAGATAGGCATTGCCGAGCCGGTTCTGCAGTTCGGTGGCGCGTTGTGGATCGGCCAGCCAATATTCCGCGACGTGACCGAGCGTCTTGGCGACTTCGGTAATTTCCTCGGCCATTTCGCCGCTTGAGCGGCCTTCCTCACGCGGCTTGAGATAGGCTGCGAGCGCGTGACCGCCTTCCTCGATGAGTCGCGCCAGATTGTGCGAAAACGCCTCGATGTCGACCGGTCCGATCTTCATCGTTGTTGGCATCGCCGGGATTTGCTTTGCCGGTTCCTGCTGCACCGGTTCTTGCGATGGAGCCCGCACGAGCGTTCCTCAGTGGTCGAAGGAGACGGTCAAGCCGCTCCTTGCGCAGAAATGGCCTTCTCAGGTCGCGCGCACAAGCCACTTGTTTGGGCGGACTTTGCGATACGTCTGAGGCCTCAACGGGTCTGGTCCTTGTTTCGACATATTAGCATTTTATCTTTGTGGCTTGTGTACTATCTAAGTTGATTGCCGCAAAGTATTGGGGTTATACGCGTTTTTAAAATGTCGTTGTCGTAAATGCCGTTATCCTGAATACCATGGGGGTGGCGAAACGGCGCCTCAGCCAGATTGGGCCGGGCGCTGCGCCAGGGGAATGTCGGAGCTAACGCAGTGCAGAGCCGGAGTGTGACGAGGGGTTTCCCTGCGGGCTTTACCGCGCGCGTGCCTTTGGCGCTTGCCGCGGCGGCGTGCCTTGTGCTGTGCGGCTGCTCGCCGGGTGCCGACTATCCCTCGCTTTTCCCGTCCGTCCACGACATGCCGCCGCCGCGCGCCGATACGACGCTCAATCCGATTCAGGTCCAACAGGCGACCGAAGATCTTATTACCCAGCGCAACCATTTGAGCGCCGAGGCGCAAGGTTCCGGTCAAAAAGATCCGACGAACCCTTCCAATGCCACTAACTCGCAGCCAGCCAAGACCCAGGCCGCGCCAAGCCGGGCAATATCCGGCAACGGTCAGGCCGATGCCGCGAATGGCACCCAGACTGCCGAAACCAAGTGAAAAATTTCCAATCCTAGTATAGAAATTCGTCGAGACGACGTGCCGGGGCTACCATGGAAGAATTTTATCGTATTCGTCGACTGCCGCCTTATGTGTTCGAGCAGGTCAATCGCGCCAAGGCGATTGCTCGCAACGACGGCGCCGATATCATCGATCTCGGCATGGGCAATCCCGATTTGCCGGCGCCCGCGCATGTGGTCGAGAAGCTCAAGGAGGTCGTCGGCAAGTCGCGCACCGACCGCTATTCGGCGTCGCGGGGAATTCCCGGGCTGCGCCGCGCTCAGGCCGGCTATTATGCGCGCCGTTTCGGCGTCAAACTCAATCCCGAAACGCAGATCGTGACGACGCTCGGCTCGAAGGAGGGCTTTGCCAATGTCGCCCAGGCGATCACTGCGCCTGGCGACATCATCATCGTTCCCAATCCGACCTATCCCATCCATGTGTTCGGCTTCCTGATGGCCGGCGGCGCCATCCGCGCCGTGCCGGTCGAAGCCAACGACGCCTTTTTTCAGGCGCTCGAGCGCGCGGTGCTGCATTCCATACCGAAGCCGATCGCGGTGGTGGTGTGCTACCCGTCGAACCCGACGGCGTGTACCGCCAGCCTCGATTTCTATCGCGAGCTGGTGGCGTTCGCGAAAAAGCACTCGATTTTGGTGTTGTCCGATCTCGCTTACGCTGAGGTCTATTTCGACGACAATCCGCCGCCATCGCTGTTGCAGATACCGGGCGCGATGGATGTCGCCGTCGAATTCACCTCGATGTCCAAGACCTATTCGATGCCGGGCTGGCGCATCGGGTTTGCGGTGGGCAACGAGCGCATCATCGCGGCGCTCGGGCGTGTCAAATCCTATCTCGATTACGGCGCGTTCACGCCGGTCCAAGTCGCCGCGACCGCCGCGCTCAACGGTCCCGACGACTGCATTCACGAAATGCGCTCGATCTACCGGCGCAGGCGCGATGCGCTGGTCGATTCCTTCGGCCGGGCGGGTTGGACGATACCGCCGCCGCTCGCGTCAATGTTCGCCTGGGCGCCGATCCCCGAGCCGTTCCGGCCGCTCGGCAGCGTGGAGTTTTCCACACTTCTGGTCGAAAAAGCGGGCGTGGCGGTATCGCCCGGCGCCGGCTTCGGCGAGCACGGTGAGGGCCATGTGCGCATTGCGCTGGTCGAGAACGAACAGCGCATCCGCCAAGCCGCCCGCAATATCCGGCGCTTTCTTGAAACAGGCCCGGAATTGCTGCACAACGTCGTACCGCTTGCGACGCGACGCTAGTCGGCGGATACCCCCCGCTTAAAGTTGCGCTTCACACTACAGGTTGGCGACGATTCATGGCTGAGCCGCTTAAAGTCGGTCTTGCCGGGCTGGGAACCGTCGGCGCGGCCGTCGTCCATCTCCTGGACCAAGGCCGCGACAAGATCGTTGCGCGCTGCGGCCGCGGCATCGAGATTGTCGCGCTGAGCGCCCGGTCGCGCGGCAAAAAGCGCCCATTCGATCTCAAGAAGTTTCGCTGGGTGGCCGATCCCGTGGCGCTGGCGCGCGATCCGTCGATCGACGTGCTGGTCGAGGTGATCGGCGGGGCGGGCGATCCCGCCAAGCGCGCCGTCGAGACTGCGCTGTCGGCCGGCAAAGCGGTGGTGACCGCGAACAAAGCGCTTCTTGCCGCGCACGGCCAAAAGCTCGCCGCCCTGGCGGAACGACATCGGGTAGCGCTTAATTTCGAGGCCTCGGTCGCCGGTGGTATCCCGATCGTGAAGACGCTGCGTGAGGGATTGAACGGCGCGTCGTTCACGCGCATCTACGGCATCCTCAACGGCACCTGCAATTACATGCTCACCCGCATGGAGCAGGATCGGCTGAGCTTCGAGGCGTGTCTGCGCGACGCACAGGCGCTCGGCTATGCCGAGGCCGATCCGACTTTCGACGTGGAAGGCCAAGACACCGCGCAAAAGCTCGCGATCCTGGCAAGCCTCGCTTTCGGCATCAAAATCGATCCGCGCGCGATCTATGTCGAAGGCATATCGTCCATTACGCTCGCCGATCTCGACGCCGCAAGCGAGCTCGGCTATCGGGTCAAGCTTTTGGGTGTGGCGGTGAAGACGGAGGCCGGCATCGAGCAGCGCGTGCATCCGACCATGGTGCCTAAGGAGTCCGCCATTGCTCAGGTCATGGGCGTCACCAACGCCGTCACCATGGATGCCGAAGGCTTGGCCCCGATCACCTTGGTTGGCCCCGGAGCCGGCGGTGTGGCGACAGCTTCGGCCATCGTCGCCGATCTTGCCGATATCGCGCGCGGCGTGCGCAACGCTCCGTTCGGCAGGCCCGCGGCGCGGATGACGGCGATCCGCAAGGCGCCGATGCAGCATCACGAGGGCGGCTATTACATCCGGCTGCTCGCCCGCGACCGGCCGGGCACTGCGGCGACCATCGCGCGGCGTCTGGCGCAACAGAATATTTCGCTGGAATCGATCGTACAGCGCCATGCCCCGGGCTCGCGCGGCGCGGCGCGGCCGGGCCGCTCCGGCGAGGCGGTTCCCGTCATCATGATCACCTATGCGACCAGCGAGGATGCCGTACGTAAGGCGCTGGCCGCGGTTCGCCGCGACCGCGTCGTCACCGGACGGCCACAAGTCATCAGGATCGAAAAGAACTAAATGGCCGGGGTCGCCCCGGCGCACCCGTACAATGCAGTCGCAATGGAGATTTGACTCATGGCTTCGAAGTCCGCTCGGTCGCACCCGCTCATTGAGCGCGCTCTGGCGCTTGAAATCGTCCGCGTGACCGAGCGCGCCGCGGTTGCCGCCGCACGGTTGCGCGGGCGCGGCGCCGAGAAGATGTCCGATCAGGCCGCGGTCGACGCCATGCGGCGTGAACTTGCCGAGCTGCCGATCGACGGCACCGTGGTCATCGGCGAAGGCGAGATGGACGAGGCGCCGATGCTGTTCATTGGCGAAAAGGTTGGCACCAAGTCCGGTCCCAAGGTCGACATCGCCGTCGATCCGTTGGAGGGGACGACGCTCTGCGCCAAGAACATGCCGGGCGCCATTGCCACCCTGGCCATGGCAGATCACGGCACGCTGTTGCATGCGCCGGATATTTACATGGATAAGATTGCGATCGGCCCCGGCTATCCGATCGGGGTTGTCGACCTCGACGCGCCGGCCGACGAAAACATCCTCAATCTAGCCAAGGCCAAAGGGGTGAAGCCGCAAGAGATCACCGCGATGATCCTCGACCGTCCGCGCCACGCCGATATCATCAACGCGGTGCGCAAAGCGGGTGCGGCGGTAAGCCTGATCACCGACGGCGACGTCGCCGGCGTCATCCACACCGCCGAGCCGGGCAAGACCGGCATCGACATTTTTCTCGGCATCGGCGGTGCGCCGGAGGGCGTGCTGGCGGCGGCGGCGCTGCGCTGCATCGGCGGCCAGATGCAGTGCCGGCTGANNGCGCTGCATCGGCGGCCAGATGCAGACGCGGCTGATCATCGACACCGAGGAAAAGCGGGCGCGCGCCAAGAAGATGGGCATCAAGGATCCGAAGAAGAAATATCAGATCGAAGACATGGTGAAAGGCGATTGCCTGTTCGCCGCGACCGGCGTCACCGATGGGCCGATGCTGCGCGGCGTGCGGTTCGGCCACGGCGTGATCGAAACCGAAACCGTGGTGATGCGCTCGACGAGCGGTACCATCCGCTGGATCAGGGGCGAGCACCGCGAGCTTAAAAAGTTCGAATAACTTGAAGCCCGATCGTTGGATCGAATAGCGTCGTTGCGGGCTCGCGCTAACGAGCGCGCCTCGGAATGACACTGAGATGACTGAGCGTCGTCTGTTCCTCGGCGTTGAAAACTCGGCGACCGGGCGCGCTTGGCGCGACCGGCTTGACGAGCGCGGCTCCGCGCGCGCGCTCGCCATTGCGCAACGCAACGATTTGCCCGAGCTCCTGGCGCGCATTCTCGCCGGCCGCAATGTCGAAGCCGATGCGGTGGCCGCGTTCCTCGATCCGACGATTAAGCATTCGATGCCCGATCCGTTTGTGCTCACCGCCATGAAGGTGGCCGCAGAGCGCATCGCCGACGCCGTCACCCGCTCCGAAAGCGTCGCCATTTTCGGCGACTACGACGTCGATGGGGCGACGTCGGCGGCGCTGCTCGCGCGGTATCTGCGGCAGTGCGGCATCGAGCCCATGATCCACATTCCCGATCGGTTGTTCGAAGGCTATGGCCCCAACGTCGAAGCCGTGCGCGCGCTCGCCGAACGCGGCGCCACGCTCTTGGTTTGCGTCGATTGCGGCACCACCAGCATGGAGCCGCTCGCCGAGGTCAAAAAGCTTGGCGTGGACGTCGTCGTCATCGATCATCACCAGGCCGACGAGGAATTGCCGCCGGCCGTCGCAATCGTCAATCCTAACCGGCGCGATGATCTGTCGGGCTTAGGCCATCTCGCCGCGGTAGGCCTCGTCTTCATGACCGTCGTTGCGGTCAACCGCGTGCTGCGCGAACGTGGATTTTGGCACGCGGGTCGGCCGGAACCCGATCTGCTCGCCTTCCTTGACGACGTCGCTTTAGGCACCGTCGCCGACGTGGTGCCACTGATCGGGCTGAACCGTGCTTTCGTCGCCAAGGGCCTGATCGCGCTGCGCCGCCGCGAGCGTGTCGGACATACGAGCCTCATGGATGTCGCGCGGCTGCCCGGTCCGCCCGAGGCGTGGCATCTCGGTTTTCTGCTCGGCCCGCGCATNNGCCGGCGGCCGCATCGGCCGCGCCGATCTCGGCGTAAAGCTTCTGCTCGAGAACGATCCGATAGAAGCGGCAAAAATCGCCAGCGAACTCGATCGGCTCAACCGCGAGCGTCAGGCGATCGAGCTTGAGACTTTGGCGCAGGCCGAAGCCGAGGCGGGCGCAGCGCTTGGCGTCGAGGAGAAGGGCGCGGTGGTGGTCACGGCCGCGGAAGGCTGGCACCCGGGCATCGTCGGGCTGGTGGCGGCGCGGCTGAAGGAAAAATTCGGCCGTCCGGCATTCGCCATCGCGCTTGAGCCCGGCGGCGTCGGCACCGGCTCGGGCCGCTCCATCGCCGGCGTCGATATCCGCCGCGCGGTGCGG
>PLTE01000373.1 GCA_003164375.1 Hyphomicrobiales bacterium
CCGATGATCATCGGCTCAAGCTCGGCGTGATTGATGTTCGACGGGATGATGGCGCGCCCTCGGGCCACCTCATCGCGCACGAATTCCGGCGTGACGAAAAGCGGCACCGAAGCGCCAAAACTTTCGCCGTCGTCATGGCGCTCCTGCGCGACATCGAGCATTTTTTTGTGGCCGAGATTTTCGCGCTCGGCGATGTAGATCATTTCCTTGGTGATGACGCCCGCGCGCGCCCATTCGAGCTGGGTGATCGGGGCGTCGCCGACGCCGCACAGCGGCTTTGGCGTATTGGGGAAATTGCGCGCCAGATGCTTGCCGGTGACATTGCCGTTGTCGACCGGCTGGATCGGCCGGCCGTCATACTCCTCGACGCCGCCGCGAGCCTTGACCCATTCGATGCGGGCGCGCTTGAGCCCCTGCTCGACGTCGATCGCCGCGTCGTTGTCGGTATAGATGCCGGACGGATCGTAGACCCGCACCGGTTCCTCGCCGGACCCTTCCGTGAGCGGAATCTCGCGCAGCGGCACGCGCAGCTCCGGCGCCGCTTCGGGCGCCGAATAAACCTTGCGGGAGCCGGCAATCGAGCCGGTGGTCACCGTTGGCGTGGTGAGATCGGATTCGGCGAGTGGCTTATTCATCGGGGGCGCTCCAATATTGCTTTGGGCACGACCTTATCCGAAGACCGAAATGCCGGTTTTCGGGATCATGCCCTCGAGCGATCCGACATGACGCGCGCGGGGCGGGATTTCGCGAGCAGTTTCCGTCCCTTCGCCGGCATGACCCGGATCAGGTTCAAAGGGTCACCGCGGTTGCGGTCTCTCAGCTCCTTACGGAACTCCCCTCGGAACGGCCTTAATCTAAGCTCTCGCGGCTTTGTGTCAACGCGGTGAAATACCTTTAGCCACGACGCACGGACCGTCGTCCTGAGGTGCGTGCCAAAGGCGCGCCTCGAAGGATGCGGCCGAGGCGCCCGGGCCGTACATCCTTCGAGGGCCGCTTCGCGGCCACCTCAGGACGACGGATTAGAAGTATCAATAATCCTTCAAGAGCCGCTGGATGTAGTCGAGCTCGTCCTGCGGACGGCCCATGTCGCCGAAGCGCTTGCGCAGTTCCTCGATGATGCGGCGCGCGCGCTGCACGTCGATCTCGCCCGGCACCTTGACCGTGGTGTCGTCGCCGTATTCGCGGCCGCGCAACGGCCGGCCGAGCGGATCGGTGTCCTGCTCGGCACGCGGCTGGCCGAGCCGGCCGCCGCGGCCCTGGCCGGGCCCCTGCCCCATCTGCTGCTGCATCGATTGCGCCATGCCCTGCGCGCCCTTGCGCAAGTCGTCGAGCGCGCGGCCTTGGGAATCGACCGCGCCGTCGGCATTGCCCTGGCCGAGATCGCCCGCAGCCTCGCCCATGGCGTCGCCGGCCTCGCCGAGCTGATCCATTTGGTCCTGGCCTTGACCCTGACTCTGGCCCTGCTGACCTTGGCCCTGACCCTGCTGACTGTCCCGGTTCTGGCCGAAGCCGCGGTTCTTCAAGTCGTCGAGCAATTTGTTGAGCCGATCGCGCAGCGCCTGCTGGTTTTGCCGCAATTCGCCGAGCGAACCGCCGGGCTGTTGCGGCTGGCCGGGCCGGCCGCGCTGGCCGGGTTGCACGTCCTGCTGCCGCTGATCCTGGCCCTGCTTGAAGGTGCGATCGCGCAAATTCTGCTGCTGGCGGATCATGTCGCCGAGCTCGTCGAGCGCCTGCATCATGTCGTCGTTGTCGTCGCCATTGGCGTCGGGCGAGGCCATCTGCAGATTTTCCATCATCTGCGTCAGTTGTTGCAGGAGCTGCCGCGCGGCATCCTTGGCGCCGCTCTTGGCAAGGTTCTCCAGCCGGTCGAGCATGTGCTGCAGATCGTGCTGACTGAGCACATGGGCATTGGGACCGAGCGGGCGCGACAGCTGCTGGCTGTTCTTCAATTGCTCGGCCATGGCCTGCACGAAGCGATCCATCGCCGCGCGCAGCTGATCCATCAGCTGTTTGATCTCGTCGTCAGAGGCGCCGCGGTCGAGCGCCTGCTGCAGCGCATTCTCGGCGTTGCGCAGCGCATCCTGGGCGCCGGAGACGTTGCCGTCCTCCAGCCCCACCGCCATCTGCCACAGCCGCGTCACCACATCGCGCAGATCGTCGTCGCTTTTGGCGCGCACCAGCGACCAGAAGATCGAGCGCAGGCCGAGATAGACGCCGGCTTCCGGCGTGAATTTCTCCGGCGCGATGGCGAGCGCGTCGAGCGCGGTGATGACGAGCGGGCGGGTGTTGGCGTCGAGCGCCAGATTGCGCCGCTGTTCGATCAGCGCCCGCGCCAAAGGCTTGGTGAAAACGCGCTGCGGCAGGCGAAACGAAAACGGCTCGCTTTTGCCGACATTGCCGCCCTCGTCATGGGCGATGAGCGTCATGGTCACTTCGGCGCCGGCCCAGGGGTGGTCGGTGAGGTTCTTGATGGTCTGGCCGACGCCGTTCTTGGTGCGTGCCTGCGGCAGCACCAGCGCCAATTCGGGCGGGCCGTAGAGCGGATGCGGGCTTGCGGCGGACACCGGGCCGTTAGCCTTGCGCATATCCTTGCGCACGAAGGTCGCCTCGGCCTTGGTCACCCCGTAATCGTCTTCGAGCCGGTACGACAGAAGCAGCGAGCCGCGGTTCTGCTGCTCGGGATCTTTGGCCAGCGCGATGGTCGGCGGCTTGTCGGGGATGGCGTTGAATGGCCAGACCAGATCATCGCCGGCGCCGCGCAGCGTCGCCGTGCCGGTCGCTGCGATGGTGAAGCGGTGCTCCTCGGTGCCCGCCGGCGCGTGCACGTCATCCTTGGATGGCGTCACGCCGCCCGAGCCGGAAATTTCGAGATTGCGCCTGCCGGTCGAGCGCACGATCAGCGTCGAATTGACCGGCACGCTGATTGGCCCTTCCGCCTGCACCGTCGCCGCCACCTCGCCGGGATGAATCCCGGGCAGCATAATCGGCGCCCGGCCGGTATAAGCCGGTGGCGTCACCCAGGCGTCGACGCGGAAATCAGCAGGCAGCGCCACGCCCTGCCAGTCGAACGCCGCAGCGACCCGCTTCCAGCGCTCGCCGCCGGCGGCAAAGAACGTCGCGATGCAGGCGATCAGCACCAGCGCGCGCAGCGCATAGGGGTCGCGCCGGGCGACGCGCGGCGAAGGGAGACCGGGTTTGAGCGCGCGCGCCGCCTCGAGCGCGCGTTCAACATGGGCGTTCCACAGCGCCAGCGAAAAGGGATCCTTCGACGTCACCGCGAGCTGATCGCCGATCGCGGTCGCCGGGCGATGGGCGAGCCCGCTGCCGCGATCGAGCCGGCGTAAGCCCTCGCGCATGGCTGGGATGCGCAAAAACACAAACGGCACGGCGGCGGCGACCACAAGCACCGCGAAAGCGATCAGGACGACCGTGCGGCCGAGCGGCGGCAGGTACAGCCAAAGCCCAAGCCAAGACAGGCTGAGGAACAGTCCAATGGTGGTTGCCAGCGCCGCCAGCCCCGGCCACAGCTGCTCCCAGAAAATGGTCCAGCGCGCCCGCCGCACCGCCGCCGCGACGAGCGTGCGCGCCGCAACATCGGCGGGGCGCTGCTCGGGGGTGGTCGCAGACACAGGCAGTTCCGTCACTGCAGTTCCATCATTTCGGGCCTGGAAAGCATGTGCATGACAACACGATAACATGAGGGCCGGTTCATGGCACTTTTCCCGGCATTCGGCACAACGCGTAGCATAATGAAAGCAAGATCAGCGCCACACTGCGACACTGTCCCATCGATCAATGGCGCCGCAACACGGCCGCAAGTCAGAGTCGGCCGGAGCGCATTTTCCTTTGTTGACAAGCACTTCGGGCGAGAACCCCACTGCCTGCGAGCGGCGGCGTGGCGGCGCCGGCCGCACGAACCCTGGTCGTCGCACCGCAGAACATTCGCGGGCCCGCGACGCGACCTCGGATGTCCAGGGGTCGTTAGATTCGCAACCTAGCCATGGCGAATCAACTGACCTCCCGGTCAATGCTCCGGCGCAATCATGGCGCTCCGAACCGGTGCGACGAAAACGATTGTCAACGTTTTCCAGGGATGAGATGACGGAGCCGCGCAATCCGGATTGGCCGGGAAAAATGATTGGCGTCGGCTAGGCAGCGCAGCGGCCCAGCACTCAATTCGCCAACACGAGAGAAACGCCGTCATGAATCTTGGTTTCGCCGGATTGGGCGCCATGGGGCAACTCATCGTGCCGCGCCTGATCGCTGCCGGACACACCGTGACCGGCTGGAACAGGTCGAAAGACAAGGCTGAGCCCCTGATCGCCGCCGGAATGCGCTTTGCCGCAACGCCGCGCGCGGTCGCGGAAGCCTCCGAGATCGTGTTCTCCATCGTCACCGATGCCAAGGCGGTGCGCGCCGTGGCGCTCGGTGACGACGGCATCATCAAAGGCCTCCGCCAAGGCGGTATTTTCATCGACATGAGCACGATCGAGCCGGACGAGAGCCGCGCCATCGCAGCCGCCTTCGCCAAGGCGGGCTCGGTCATGCTCGACGGGCCGCTTTCCGGCTCGCCGGTCACCGTCAAGCAAGGCAACGCGTCGATCATGATCGGCGGCGATGAAGAGGCCTTCGAACGCGCCAAGCCGGTCTTGCTGGCGATCGGCCCGAAGGTCACGAGGATCGGCGGCAACGGGCTTGCCTGTCAGATGAAGATCGCCGTCAACCTGCTCCTGATGGTGGAGGTGATCTGCTTCGGCGAGGCGGTTGCGCTCGCCGAAAAAGGCGGCGTCGAACGGGCCGTCGCGCTCGATGCCATCCTCAAGAGCGTCGCCGCATCGCCGGTGCTCGGGTATCGCGGCCCGTTCATTCTCGATGGCGCCATGCCGAAAGTGCCGCTCGCCGACGTCACCTTGCAGCAGAAGGACATGATGCTGGCGCTCAATCTCGGCCGGCAGCTCGGCAGCCCGGTGCCGCTCGCCGCCGCCGCCAATGAAATGATGAATGCCTGCCGCGGCCTCGGCATCGACGGCAACGACTTTGTCGTGGCCCACCAGGTTTATCGGCGTCTGGGAGGTCAAGAATGAGTTCGCAAGCTGAGAAAATCGGAGCCGCGCTGGCAAAAGCGGCGAAAGGAACCATGGCGAAAATGCGCGATGGCGGATCTCCGCCTGGCGAAGCTGCGCCCAAAATGTACCGCACCAATTTGCGCGACGTTCCCAAAGTCGAGGGGCTCAAGCGCGACGATGGCTGGGTCGACATGCAGGTGCAATTCCTGATCGACAAGAAGTCGGCCGGCGCCGACCATGTCGTCGGCTGGACCGTGCTCAAGCCGGGCGCCCGCCACGAGAACCATCGGCATCACAACTGCGACGAGTTCTTCATCGTGCTCAAGGGGCATGGCCATATCTATACCGAGGCCGGCGAGGTGCCGTCCGGGGAAGGCGACGTCGTCTATTCGCCGCGCGGCTGCTGGCACGGCTTCAACAACACCTCAAACGAGGATGTCGTTCTGGTCTGGGGCTGGATGGATGCTGGCTCGATCGAAGCTTCCGGCTACGAAGTGCATCCAGAGAGCCACAAATGAAACTCTGGGATGATGCGCGCGTCGCGCAGGGTCTGAAGACGCAATTGGCGGCGCGCCAACGGCGCATCACCGCGGGCGAAAAGCCGCTCGGCTGGAAGCTCGGCTTCGGCGCCCCTGGGTCGCTCGAGAAACTCAAAATTTCCGCGCCGGTCACCGGTTATTTGATGCAAAGCGGGCTGCTGCCGTCCGGCGCGCAGGTGAACGTGAAAGCCTGGACGCAGCCGGTGGCCGAGCCGGAGATCGCGGTGCGGCTTAAAGCCGATCTCGCGCCCGGCTCAAACGCGGACACGGCGCGCGCCGCGGTCGCTTCGCTGACGCCGGCGATCGAGCTCGCCGATCTCGACCCGGCGCCGACGCCGGAAAATCTGCAGGCGATCCTTGCGGAAAATTTTTATCAGCGTCACGTCGTGCTGTCGGATCACAGCCGAGCCGGAGCCGACGCGGAGGGCCTGTCGAGCCACATATTCCGCCGCGGCAAGCTCGCGGCAGAGACCGCCGATCCGCAAGCGCTGACCGGAAAGCTGCCCGATCTGCTGGTGCATCTCGCCGATATGCTCGACGCTTTCGGCGCGGCGCTGAAATCAGGCGACCTGGTGATTTGTGGCTCGACCCTGCCGCCGCCGCTGATCGAGCCGGACGAGGTGGACTTCGACTATGCGCTCAAGCCGATCGGCACGGTTTCGGTACGTTTCGCGCGCTGATCACAGCCAAGGCGGCAGCCGATCCAACGCAATCAACTCTTCGGCCGTGACGCGCGGCCGGATCAGTGCCCATTCGTCCTTGCGCACGAGCACTTCGGGGATCAGCGGGCGGCTGTTATAGGTGCCGGATTGGGTGGCGCCATAGGCGCCGGCCGTCATTACCGCCAGAAGGTCGCCCGCCTGCGGCGCGACCATGGAGCGATCGAGCGCAAGGAAGTCGCCGGATTCGCAGACCGGCCCGACCACGTCGGCGATAATTCGAGAGGCACCGACTTGCGCTTCGCGAACAGCGCGAATGTCGTGGTGCGCGTCGTAGAGCGTCGGGCGGATAAGGTCGTTCATGCCGGCATCGACGATGACGAAGGTCTTAGCCTCGCCGTGTTTCAAATAAAGCACGCGCGTTACCAGAATTCCGGCATTGCCGACGATGAGCCGGCCAGGCTCGAAGATAAGCTTGCAGCTAAGCTTTTGCGTCGCGCCCTTGACGATCGCCGCATAGGCGTCGGGATCGGGCGGTGGCTCGTTATCCTCGCGATAGGGAATGCCCAAGCCGCCGCCGAGATCGACGTGGCTGATGGTGTGGCCGTCGGCGCGCAGCAGGGTGACGAAGTCGGCGAGCAGCGCAAAGGCGTCGCCGAACGGATCGAGCTCGATGATCTGGCTGCCGATATGCATGTCGACGCCGATAATGCGCAGGCTTTTGAGCTCGGCGGCGCGCGCATAGACGTCGCGGGCGCGGCTGATCGGAATGCCGAATTTGTTCTCCGCCTTGCCGGTCGCGATCTTGGCATGGGTTTTCGGATCGACGTCCGGATTGACGCGGATCGAAATGTCGGCGCGGCGGCCTTTGGCGGCGGCAATCGAAGCCAAGAGCGCCAGCTCCGGCTCGGATTCCACATTGACGCAGAGAATGCCCTCATCGACCGCGAGCGCCAGCTCGCGCGCGGTCTTGCCGACGCCGGAGAACATGATCTTCTCGGGCGGAATCCCCGCCGCGCGGGCGCGCAACAGCTCGCCCTCGGACACCACATCGGCGCCGGCGCCGAGCCGGGCCAGCGTCGCGATCACCGCCTGATTGGAATTCGCCTTCATGGCGTAGCAGACGAGCGCATCAACATCGGCGAAGGCGCCGGCGAACACTTTATAGTGCCGCTCAATGGTGGCACTGGAATAGCAATAGAACGGCGTGCCGACGGCGTCCGCGAGCGTGACGAGATTGACCGCTTCGGCATGAAGCACGCCGTCGCGATAGGCGAAGTGATGCATGGGAAGAGTCTTTAGCGCGAGATTTTAGAAATCGCTATTGCAGCAGCGGATCGAGAATGAATGGCCTTTTCGGACCCGTAGACGCCACCGGATTGCCTTGCGAATCGAAGCCGGTTCTCATGGCATTTTCCTGCTCCCGGCCGGGAGCGGGAGCCGCCGAACTCGATTGCGCGCTCGGCGCCGCTATCGCCGGACCCGGCGGCAATTCGAGCGGTCCGGCCCGCCCGCAGGCCGACAGGCTCAGCGCGGCCATGAATGTCGCAGCGAGCGCGAGACGACGACCATATCCGCTCGTCCCCGCGTAGGCGGGGACCCAGCGCCGGATTCCCGCTGTCGCGGGAATCCGCGGAATTTCTAATCGGACCCCGGCCAAAACACGCTCCACAAAGGCTTTTTCGCGGACACCTTAACACACCGCAGCGCCACGGCGACATTGTGTCGGTAACGTCTTGCCAGCGGGTTTACGTCTTCTTTTTCAGCCGTTTGAGCCAGGCTTTGGCCTGCGTCCTGACGTTGTTCGGCGCCGTACCGCCGTACGCTGCGCGGCTTTTCACCGAATTGCCGACCGACAGCACCGAAAACACCGCTTTGGTGATGCGTGGCTCAACCGCCTGCATGGCTTCGATTGGCAGCTTGTCGAGCGCCAAGCCGGCCTCTGCCGCCGCGGCGACGATCCTCCCGGTGACATGATGGGCCTGGCGGAACGGCAGCTTGAGCGTGCGAACGAGCCAGTCGGCGAGATCGGTCGCGGTGGAATAGCCTTCGCCTGCCGCCGCTTTCATCCGCGCCACGTCCGGCTCGATATCCCCGACCATGCCGGTCATGGCCTTGAGCGACAAGGCGAGCGCGCCGATCGCGTCGATGGCGCCTTCCTTGTCCTCCTGCAGGTCCTTTTGATAGGCCAGCGGCAAGCCCTTGATCACCACCAAGAGCCCGGTCAGCGCGCCGACGATGCGGCCGGTTTTGGCGCGAACCAGTTCGGCGGCGTCCGGATTGCGCTTCTGCGGCATCATCGAGGAGCCGGTGGTGAATTTGTCCGATAACCGGACCAGACCCGTAAGCGGCGACGACCAGATCACGATCTCCTCGGCGAAGCGCGACAGATGCACCGCCGTGATCGCGCAAGCCGACAGCGTCTCCAGGACGAAATCGCGGTCGGCAACGGCGTCGAGCGAATTCGCCATCGGCCGCGCGAAACCAAGCGCCTTGGCCGTCATGCCGCGGTCGATCGGAAAAGAGGTCCCGGCGAGCGCGCCGGAGCCGAGCGGGCTTTCGTTAAGCCGCGCCCGCGCATCGGCGAAGCGGCCGCGGTCGCGTGCCGCCATCTCGACATAGGCCAACAAATGATGGCCGAAGGTCACCGGTTGCGCGGGTTGCAGATGGGTGAAACCCGGCATCACCGTGGCCGCATTCTCGAGCGCCTTCTCGGCCAACGCGCGCTGATAAGCGGCAAGCGCCGCGTCGATCTCGTCGATCGCATCGCGCACCCAGAGCCGGAAATCGGTCGCGACCTGATCGTTGCGCGAACGCGCGGTATGCAGCCGGCCGGCCGCCGGCCCGACCAGCGCGGCGAGCCTGCTCTCCACGTTCATATGGATATCTTCGAGCGCGCGCTTGAAAGAGAACTTACCGGCCTCGATCTCTGACAGGATCGTGTCTAGACCGTGAGCAATCTTCTTTCCATCTTGCGCCGTGATGATGCCTTTTTTGGCGAGCATCGCCGCATGCGCCTTGCTGGCGGCGATGTCCTGCCGGTAGAGGTGACGGTCGAAGTGGATCGAGGCGTTGATATCCTCCATGATCGGGTCGGGTCCCGAACCGAAGCGTCCGCCCCACATCTTGTTGCTCATGACAGTATTCTCGTGAAGGCTGCGCTGATGTTCTTTCGCAATTGCGAGCTAAGTTTCCTTAAATGAACCGGCAATCCGTCTCGTCGCTCAACAAAATTGGCCGCATGCGCCTTGTTTCGGTGGCGGCGGCTGCCGCGGTCCTGCTCGTCCTGGCCGGGGTATACGGGATTGGGCGGCTCCGAAGCAATCCGGCCGATGCCGCCTGCCGGCCGGCGGTTGATACCGCGAGCCGAATCGCGCCGCTGGTCCACGGTGAAGTCGCGGCCCTTGCCATGGCGCAAAGGCCGTTCCGTGTGCCCGAACTCGCCTTCAAGGACGCCCAAGGCCGCGACAAGACGCTGGCCGACTGGCGCGGCCGCGCCGTCCTCCTCAATCTCTGGGCGACCTGGTGCGTACCGTGCCGCCGCGAAATGCCGGCGCTCGATGCGCTTGAGGACAAACTCGGAGGTGCGAATTTCGAGGTGGTCGCCGTCAATATCGACACCCGCAATCCGGACAAGCCGCTCGCCTTCCTCAAAGAGGCCGGGGTGAGCCACCTCGCTTATTATACCGATCAAAGCGCGCGGGTGTTCGAGGACCTGAAAACCGCGGGCCTTGCCTTCGGCATGCCGACGACCGTCATCATCGACCGCTCAGGCTGCGAGATCGGCGCCATGGCCGGCCCCGCCGAATGGGCGAGCGGCGACGGCGTCAAGCTCGTGGGCGCGGCGATCGGCGGCTCGAATTGACCGCAGCAAAGTCTTTCGTCATTCCGGGGCCGCGCGAAGCGAGGAGCCCGGAATCCATAACCACCGTCAGCGATTATGGATTCCGGACTTGCCACTTCGCGGCAATCCGGAATGACAGTGCACCATGACACGTTCCAGCCGCCGCGATCTCCTCATCATTCTCATTCTCGGCGCGCTCTCCACCGTGAGCCCGTTTTCCATCGACATGTATCTGCCGGCGTTTCCGCAGATCGCGCGCGATCTCGGCACCACGCCTGCGGAGATTTCGCTCTCGGTATCGGGTTATTTCGTCGGATTGGCCGTCGGGCAACTTTTCTACGGCCCGCTGCTCGATCGCTTCGGCCGCAAAAAGCCGCTGTACGGAGGTTTAAGCCTGTTCGTCGTGGCCTCGCTCGGCTGCCTGACGGCGCGCTCGCCCGGTCTGTTCATCGCCTTCCGCCTGCTGCAGGCCATGGGCGGCTGCGTGGCGCAGGTCGGCGCCGTCACCATGGTGCGGGATTTTTTCCCGGTCGAGGAAAGCGCCAAAATTCTCTCGTTGTTGTTTTTGGTGCTCAGCGTCTCGCCGCTGTTCGCGCCATCAATCGGGGGTTTTGTCGCCACAACGGCGGGCTGGCCGTGGATTTTTGTCATTCTCGCCGGCTTCGCCGTGATCGTGATGGCGCTGATCGCGGTGTTGCTTCCCGAAGGCCGCCAGCCGGACCCGGATATTTCACTACGCCCCAGCGCCATTATGCGCGGATTTGTGAACGTCATCGCCCATCCGCAATTTTATACCTATGCGATCGGCGGCGCGTTCTCGTTTTCCGGGCTGTTCGTCTACGTGACCGGCTCGCCGATCATTTTTATCGACACCTTTCATGTCGATCCGTGGATCTATGGGCTGATTTTTGCGGCCCTGGGCTGCAGCTTCATCGGCGGCAGCCAATTGAACCATTGGCTGTCGCGGCGGTACCACAGCCGGCAGATTTTCCGCGCCGCGCTGATCTGCCAGAATATCGTCGTGTTCGCCATATTCGCGGGCACGGCGTTCGGCTGGTACGGCCTGGTGGCGAATATTTTCTTGCTGATGGTCTATTTGCCGTTCTGCGGCGTCGCGTTTCCCAATGCCGCGGCCATCGCGCTCGCGCCATTCACCAAGAACGTCGGCAGCGCGGCGGCCTTGCTCGGTTTCATGCAAATGGGAATCGGCGCTTTCGCCTCCACTGGGGTAGGCTTTTTGCATTCGTCGGATAGTCTGCCGATCTTCGCCGTGATGAGCGCCACCGCCGTCATCGGTCTCGGTATCCTGCTCGTCAATCAAAACCGAGTGCGGAACGCGTAGCTTCCGGCATCAGCGAACCAGCAGCTGAAATCCCGCGATGACGATTTCAACGGCGATCAGCACGACGATGATCAGCTCGAGCCGCAGCGAGCGCTCGGTGTCGATGATGTCGGCGAACGCCTTGGCGGAATCGGAGATCACGGTGAGCTTGCGGGTCAAGACGTCGGCGCGCTCCTTCAATTCGTATTCGTCTTCGAGCCGCGCGTAGAGGCGCTCCAGATCGGGCCGCTCCCACAGCACATCGGGCTTTTCCGCCACCGCGACGAGACCGGAGACGCGGTGCTGCACGAGGAGCGCGTTGCCGATGTGCTTGAGGATCGCGCGACGGCCGCCGGGGGTGCGGCCACGGTCCGCGAGCTCCTGGGCGATCGGTTGAATCACGTCGAAAACGGTCGCCACGTTCTTTTCGTCGTGCGCCAGCACCACGCTGGTGGCGAGCGCATCCGCGATCAAGAGTGTGTGTTCGATGGTCAGTGCCTTCACCACAATAGCGCCCGGCGCGATCTGGTCGTCCTTGTCCGGGGCGATCTCGATTTGAACGGATTCTTCCTCGCGCGGCTGGATCGGGCCTTTGATGCGACCGTTCAAGCGGCGGATGACTTCGTCCTCTTCGAGCGGCGACATACCGACCATGACCGCCACGCCATAGCGGAATAACGCAACAATCCCTTTCGCGCCGGCGCGGAACGCCAACGGCAAGGTCGACAATACGTCGTTGCGCTCCAAACCCGCGGTATCGATGCGGTCGCCAAGCAGGAGCGCCCTGACGGTAATGCGACGCTCGTGCGTAACCGGAAAATCGTTCATAAAAATCTCGTGTTTGACGTAACTTAAGTGGCGTCGCGGCAACTTTGAAGGCGAGCGGTCGGATAAAGCCGGCGCGACCATGCCTCAATACAGAGCCCGTTGACAGCACCACCGGCGGCTCTATACTTATCCAGATGGTTAAGCATTCCAGCTCTGCCCTCGATCGCACTTTCTCAGCGCTTGCCGATCCGACGCGGCGCGCGCTGGTGATGCGGCTCGCCGACGAACCCGGCCTGTCGGTGAGCGAACTTGCCGCGCCGTTTTCGGTGTCGCTGCCGGCCATCATGAAGCATCTCGACGTGTTGTCCGACGCCGGCCTCGTGGCGCGCAACAAAACCGGACGCACCGTCGCCTGCCGGCTCGACGCCGAACCGATGCGGGACGCGTTCGAGTGGCTCAACGCTTACGAAAAATTCTGGTCGGGGCGGTTGTCGAGCCTTGCCGCGTTTTTGGAGGAAGAAGAATCTCTTTTACAGAAGGAAAGATCATGGTCACCCAGACAGCCACCAAGCCCAGCCTCACCCTCAAGCGCCGGTTCAAAGCGCCGCCGGACAAAGTCTTCGCGGCGTGGATCGATCCGGAAAAAGTAAAGCGCTGGATGGGCCCTGGCGAGATCAAGGCGTTGCATGCCGAATGCGACGCACGGGTCGGCGGCCGCTATCGCTGGGTGATGCAAACGCCGAGCGGCGAGGAACACGATGTCAGCGGCGTCCTTCGCGAAATCGTTCCGAACGAGAAGCTGGTGTTCACCTGGGCCTGGAAGTCCACGCCGGAGCGCGAATCGCTGGTGACGGTCCTGCTCAAGCCCGACGGCGACGGTACTTTGCTTACGCTGACGCACGAGCAATTCTTCGACGAAGACGCGCGTGACCGGCATCAGGGCGGCTGGAATGGCGCGCTCGACAAGATGGACAAATTGTTCGCGTAAAATGCGAGGAGCAAATTATGGCCGCATCTCACGGTAAATTTTACTGGAACGAGTTGATGGCGCGCGACGTTGCCGGCGCCAAAAAGTTCTACAGCGAAACGCTGGGCTGGAGCTTCGACGCCATGCCGATGCCCGGCGGCGGCACGTATTGGGTGGCGAACATAGGGGAGGAACCCGTGGGGGGCATTTTCGACATCAGCGGCCCGGAATTTAACGGCATGCCCGAGGGCTGGATGCCCTACATCGCCGTCGACGACGTCGATGCTCGCACGAAAACGGCCGTCAAAGCGGGCGCCACAATCGTCAAGCCGGCGTTCGACGTGCCCGGCGTCGGCCGCATCGTGATCTTAAGGGAACCCGGCGGCGCCGGCATCGGCTGGATGACGCCGGCATAGGAGAAAACTCATGCGCCCCCATAAAATCGTCTCCCATGACGCATGGCTCGCCGCCCGTAAAGCGCACCTCGATGAGGAAAAGGCCTTTACGCGGGCGCGCGACGCGCTGAGCCGCAAGCGCCGCGCGCTGCCGTGGGAGAAAGTCGAAAAGAATTACGTATTCGACGCAGCAAATGGCAAACAAACGCTCGCCGACCTGTTCGGCGGCAAAAGCCAGCTGATTGTCTATCACTTCATGCTCGGCCCCGGCTGGGAAGCGGGCTGCCCGAGTTGCTCGCTGCTCGCCGATCATTTCGATGGCGCCGTCGTCCATCTTGCCCAACGCGACGTCGCCTTCGTCGGCGTGTCGCGCGCGCCGCTCGCGGAGATCGAAAAATTCCAGCGCCGCATGGGCTGGCAGTTCAAATGGGTGTCGTCGAACGGCTGCGACTTCAACTACGACTATCAGGTCTCGGCGACGCCGGAAGAGAAAGCAACCGGCAGGGCATTCTACAACTATGAAATTACCGAATTCCCCAGCGAAGAGCGTCCCGGCGCCAGCGTGTTCTACAAGAACGACACCGGCGATATCTTCCACACCTATTCGAGCTACGGACGCGGTCTCGATATTTTGATTGGCGCCTACAATTTCCTCGACCTCGCACCCAAGGGGCGCGACGAGGCGGACCTGGCGTGGTCGATGGCTTGGGTGCGCCACCACGACCGCTATGACGGCGCCGTCGTCGATGCGGCGGCGAATTATGTGGAGCCGAAAACGTCAACGTCCTGTTGCGATTGATACTGCGCGTGACTCAAGCAACATTTCAACACCAAACCTGGGGAGTGCCATCAAATGTCTACCGAACTCAAGTACCTAGCTTTGACGGCCATGCTGACGGCGTCGCTGTGGATTCCCTACGTCGTCTCGCAGGTGATGACCAACGGCTTTCTGCAGCCGCCGAATTACATCGATCCGGCGCAGCGACCGGTGCCGCTGTGGGGCCAGCGCGCGGATCGCGTTTATCTCAATGCGGTCGAGACCTTCGCGCCCTTTGCGGCCCTGGTGATCTTGGTTCAGCTGACCGGCAAGGCCGATGCCATGACAGCGTTCTGGGCGCAGTCGTTTTTCTGGTTGCGGGTGGCGCATGCTGTCGTTTACTGGGCCGGCTGGCCGTACATCCGCACCGTCATCTTCACGCTCGGTTACGTCGCCGTCATCGGCCTGTTTGTCGAACTGATGAAGTAATCATACGTATCCCGAATTGAGCGCGCCGTCGGTCGTGCGGTGAAGGCCGCGGACGGCGCTCCATCCTGTGACACGCCGGCGACAATCAAATTGGTCGTCCAGTGAAGCGGCAGCGCATTACAAATCTAAGCGTCTAATATCTGTGCATCGTTGCGAGCGCTTCTCAAACTTTGGCAAGGCGCAGATTGCGTGCCCATAGAATCGGCAAATTCGAAACGACAATGCATCTGATTTGGTCCAATCGACGCATCAATGGGCACTATCGTGCTGTCAAACAATTGGCACAAAAGCTGCTTACGTTAGATTGTTCCTGGCAATCGAACATCCGGAATGCGCGCGGTTCGAGTTGATGGTGAATTTTTGGGTTCGCATCTGAACCTACTCACTATCGGACCTACTCATGAGTGCCCTTTATCTGTTCGAGCCACGCCGATATGGCACGCGACGAATATCGTTCGGACCCAGTCGTCATAAAGAGCGGTGCACGGCGACGTGCCGCACTCGCAGGGTGGAGATGCCGTTAGGATTAAAGCGCCGGCGTCCACCGTGTCGGCACAAATAATGAGGTCCATATGCCTATGCGAGGTGAACTTTCACTCCCCCTGGTATCGTTGCGCAATCACGCATCACCGGCCGAGGCTGCATGGTTGCGCTTGGCCGCGACGTTCGGTGATCCCGATCTGCGTCTAATTCTCGGCTTCACCGCGATCGGATTATTTTTGACTGGCTGTCTAATCTATAGCTTCCCGGATATTGGCGGGATGGCCGAAACTCTCATACAAACCCCTGGATGAAGCGAGGCATGGACGAGACAGACCAGCGCGGGTCAATTCCTGTCGCCTGCCATCCGTCGTCCGTCTAACGCGTCGGCACCGGCTTGTCGCCGCGGTAATCGTAGAAACCGCGTTGCGTCTTGCGGCCGAGCCAGCCGGCCTCGACGTATTTCACCAAGAGCGGACACGGCCGGTACTTCGAATCGGCCAATCCCTCGTGCAGCACCTGCATGACCGAGAGGCAGATATCGAGGCCGATGAAGTCGGCCAGTTCGAGCGGCCCCATCGGATGATGGGCTCCGAGCCGCATCGCGTTGTCGATGCCCTCGACATTGCCGACGCCTTCGTAGAGCGTGTAGATCGCCTCGTTGATCATCGGCAGCAGGATACGATTGACGATGAAGGCCGGGAAATCCTCCGACACCGAAATCTGCTTGCCGAGCTTGGCGACGAATTGCTTGGTCGCCTCGAAGGTCGGGTTGTCGGTGGCGATGCCGCGGATCACTTCTACCAGTTCCATCAGCGGCACCGGATTCATGAAGTGAATGCCGATGAAGCGCTCCGGCCGGTCGGTCGAAGCGGCGAGCCGGGTGATCGAGATTGACGATGTATTAGTGCCGACGATGGTTTCCGGCTTCAGCGACGGACACAACGCCGCGAATATTTTTCTCTTGGTCTCTTCCTGTTCGGTCGCCGCTTCGATCACGAGATCGCAGTCGCCGAGATCGCCGAGCGTCTTGGCGGGCGAAATGCGCTTGATCGCCGCCTGCCGCTCCTCGTCGCTGATGCGCTGGCGGCTGACCTGACGTGCCAGGTTACCGTTGATGGTGGCGATCCCTTCGCTGATGCGATCGATGGCAATGTCGTTGAGCAGGACGTGATAGCCGGATAGCGCGCAGACATGGGCGATGCCGTTGCCCATCTGGCCGGCGCCGATGACGCCGATCTTATGAAAGGAATGAGCCATCCTGTTCGCCTGTTCGCTGCGCGCCGCGGGCCGTTCCTTGACCTCGACCATGTCGATTCACCTTACTACGACGATCTCGTCCTACACGCCAGATTCGCCGCACGCCAGTTTCGCCTCATCCCGGCCTGAATCAGTGCTTCACCTTATCGAGCTCCGTCGCCAGCTCCGGCAAGGCTTGGTAGAGATCCGCCACCAGTCCATAATCCGCGACCTGGAAGATCGGGGCTTCCTCGTCCTTGTTGATCGCGACGATGACTTTCGAATCTTTCATGCCGGCGAGATGCTGTATGGCGCCGGAGATGCCGACCGCGATATAGAGATCAGGCGCCACGACCTTTCCGGTCTGGCCGACCTGCCAGTCATTCGGCGCATAGCCGGCGTCGACCGCCGCGCGCGAGGCGCCGATCGCGGCGCCGAGCTTGTCGGCCACCGGCTCTATATATTTGGTGAAGTTGTCGCGGTTCTGCATCGCCCGGCCGCCGGAAATGATAATCTTGGCCGAGGTCAGCTCCGGCCGTTCGGACTTCGACAGTTCCTCGCCGACAAAGCCGGAGAGGCCGGGATCGGCCGCGGCGGCGACCGGTTCGATTGGCGCCGGGCCGCCGGCGCCGGTGGCCTGAAACGCCGCCGTTCGAACCGTGATGACGCGTTTGGTCTCGGTTGAGCGCACGGTCTGGATGGCGTTGCCTGCGTAAACCGGCCGCTCGAACGTATCCGGCGCCACCACTTTGATGATTTCGGAGATCTGCATGACGTCGAGGAGGGCAGCGACACGCGGCATGATGTTCTTACCGGACGTGGTCGCCGGCGCCATGATCGTTTCGTAAGGCCCGGCCAGCGCGACGATCAGCGCCGCGACAGGCTCGGCCAGCATGTGGTCGTAAGCGGGCGCGTCGGCGAGCAAGACCTTGGCGACGCCGTCAAGCTTCCCCGCGGCCTCCGCGGCCGGCTTGCAGCCATGACCGGCGACCAAAATGTGCACCTCGGCGCCGAGCTCTTTGGCGGCGGTTAGGGCCTTGCTGGTCGCGTCTTTCAGCGCGGCATTGTCGTGCTCGGCGAGAAGGAGGGTCGCCATCAGATCGCTCCGGCCTCGTTCTTGAGCTTGTCGACAAGCTCGGCGACGGTCTTGACCTTGATGCCGGCCTTGCGCACCGGCGGCTCGGCAGTCTTGATCACTTCGAGGCGCGGTCTGATGTCGACGCCGTAATCGGCGGCGGTCTTATCCGCGATCGGCTTTTTCTTCGCCTTCATGATGTTGGGCAGTGAGGCATAGCGCGGCTCGTTCAAGCGCAGATCGG
>PLTE01000037.1 GCA_003164375.1 Hyphomicrobiales bacterium
TCTCGTCGTAGCACTCGTAGGGCTGTGCCTTGCGCAAGTCCCACGCGGCGCCGGCCGAGCGCACCATCACGCCGGAGAAACCGCGCACCCAGGCCTCCTCCAGCGTGACGATGGAGATGTCGACATTGCGTTGCTTGAAGATTCGGTTCTCGGTGAGCAACCCCTCGAGATCGTCGCATACTTTGAGGAACGGATCGCAGAACCCGAAGATGTCGTCGATCAATTTCTGCGGCAAATCCTGGTGCACGCCGCCGACCCGGAAATAATTGGCGTGCAGACGCGCCCCGCAGGCGCGTTCGTAGAACACCATCAGCTTCTCGCGCTCCTCGAACCCCCACAGCGGCGGCGTCAAAGCGCCTACGTCCATCGCCTGGGTCGTGATGTTCAGGAGGTGCGACAACAGCCGGCCGATCTCGGAATAAAGCACACGGATGAGCTGTCCTCGTCTCGGTATCTTGACTTGCAGGAGCTTTTCCGCCGCCAAGCAGAACGCGTGCTCCTGATTCATCGGCGCGACATAATCGAGCCGGTCGAAATACGGGATCGCCTGCGCATAGGTCTTGTGCTCGATCAGCTTTTCGGTGCCGCGGTGCAGAAGGCCGACATGCGGATCTACCCGCTCGACGACCTCGCCGTTAAGGTCCAGCACCAGACGCAGCACGCCGTGCGCGGCCGGATGCTGCGGCCCGAAATTGATCGTAAAATTGCGTTCCGCGGCTTCAGCCATCACGCTACCCGAGCCATTTTCGCGGCCTTCGCCGCGACTCGTGAATTGAACTTGTCCCAGATCACGACGAAGCGCTCGTGTCGGCCTTCGCCGATCAGATCGACGCCGTCATGCGCCTTGACGTTGAAGGTCACGTGCTGACCGGCGACCGCGACGCATTGCGCATCGACCGTGACCGTCATACCCGCTGGCGTGGCCGCAAGGTGGCTGACATCGACATGGACGCCGACGCTGCCCTCGCCCGGATCGAGATGCGGCGCCAAAAGTTGCGTGCATACCCATTCCATCAAAACGATCATGAAACCGGTGGCGAAAACCTTCGGCATCGCGACAATCTCGGGCGCCTCCGGATAGGTGAAGGGAACGGTCTTGTTCTCCGGCACGACGTAGCTGAAGCGATGGGTGAGCCCGGGCTCAAGGGTCGGCTTCATCTCAAGACCCCTTGCCGCCGGCTTTCTCGTCGCCCGGCAGCACGTAGTCGGGGCCTTCCCACGGCGACAGAAAATCGAAATTGCGGAACTCCTGGGTCAGCCGCACCGGCTCGTAGACGACGCGCTTGCGCTCGTCGTCGTAGCGCACCTCGACATAGCCCGTCAGCGGAAAGTCCTTGCGCAGCGGATGACCCTCGAATCCGTAGTCGGTCATGAGCCGGCGCAGGTCGGGATGGCCGGAGAACACCACGCCGTAGAGATCGAAGGTCTCGCGCTCGAACCAGTCGGCGCCCGGAAATATATCGATCAACGTCGGCACCGGCGTCGTCTCGTCGGTCTCGGCCTTGACGCGAATGCGCAAATTTAGCTTCGGCGACAGCAGATGATAGACGACGTCAAAACGTCGCTCGCGCGAAGGCCAATCGACCGCGGTCAGATCGATGAAGCTGCTGAACAGGCAGCGCGGATCGTCGCGCAGGAACCGCAGCACCGTGACGATCTCGCTCGCCTGCGCCGTCACCGTGAGTTCGTGATAGGCAACGCCATAGCCGGTCACTGCCGGGCCGAGCGCAGCAGCGATGGTTTTGCCGAGCGTATCGAGCGTCTCGTCCATTGTCAGCGTTTTCTCAGCGTTCGATCGTCGCCGTGCGGCGGATCTTTTTCTGCAACAACATTACGCCGTAGAGCAGCGCCTCGGCGGTAGGTGGGCACCCCGGCACATAAACATCCACCGGCACGATGCGGTCGCAGCCGCGCACCACTGAATAAGAGTAGTGGTAGTAGCCGCCGCCATTGGCGCAACTGCCCATCGAAATGACCCAGCGCGGTTCCGGCATCTGGTCGTAAACCTTGCGCATCGCCGGGGCCATTTTGTTGGTCAAGGTACCGGCGACGATCATCACGTCGGACTGCCGCGGCGAGGCGCGCGGCGCGAAGCCGAACCGCTCGCAATCGTAGCGCGGCATCGCCATATGCATCATCTCGACCGCGCAGCAGGCGAGTCCGAACGTCATCCACATCAGCGAGCCGGTGCGCGCCCACCCGATCAGATCCGACGTCGCGGTGACGAGGAACCCCTTGTCGGCAAGCTCGCTGTTCAAGCCGGCGAAGAACGGATCATCGGCGCCGACCGGCTTGCCGGTGCGCGGGTCGAGTACGCCGCGACGCTGGTCTTGCCGCGGCGTGGCGATGACAGGTTCGCTCAATCCCATTCGAGCGCTCCCTTTTTCCATTCGTAGATGAAGCCGATGGTCAGCACCGCAAGGAACATCATCATCGACCAAAAGCCGTACACACCGAGCTGACCGAATGCTGTTGCCCACGGGAACAGGAAGCTGACTTCGAGATCGAAAATGATGAACAGGATGGCGACGAGGTAGAAGCGGACGTCGAATTTCATCCGCGCGTCATCGAAAGCGTTGAAGCCGCACTCGTAGGCGGAGAGCTTTTCCGGGTCGGGTCGCTTGAAGGCGAGGAGAAACGCCGCGACCAGAAGCGCGAGCCCGATCACACCCGAGAGAGCCACAAACACAATCAGGGGCAGATAAGCGAACAGCAACTGAGCCAATCCTTGACTCATCGAAAGCCCTTCTGGCCGGCGGGCAGCGGCCATCTCCCTGGATCGGGAGCAGGCCCTCCGCGGCGCGGTTCAACATGCAACTGAATGCGCGGTTTTGTCTCAAAATCCGAAGGATTCGCGCCGCAAGCTGAACTCGGCGACCCTTAGCGCAGTGCACAACACGGCGCAAGGCAGACCTTGGATAAAGACCTGCGCGCGACGGTCGCGTTGACGCCTCCGCTACCACCGATGCTACGGTGCCACGACTATTTTACCGGGCGGCGAAACCCTACGGTGTACGGATACCTGATCCGGTTCCGTTATGCACAATGGGCGGGAGAGATTTATGCACGTTGGCGACGGGACTGCGACGTGACGCCGATATTGTCTTCATCAGCGCGAGTCCTTGCCGTGCTGATTCTGGCAGGCGCGGTGACCGTCACAACGGGCCGCGCCGAGGATTATCCGTCGCGGCCGGTGAAAGTCATCGTTCCGTTCGGCGCCGGCGGACCGACCGACGTCTACGCGCGCGACATTGCCGAAGAATTGCGCAAATCCTTGAACCAGACCTTTTTCATGGAGAACCGCCCGGGCGCCGGTACCACGATCGGCACCGATATGGTCGCCAAGGCCACCCCGGACGGCTACACGCTCCTGATGGTCTCGGGCACCCAGACCGTCAACGAGACACTCTATAACGATAAGCCCTATCAATTGCTGCGCGACCTCGTCCCGATCGCACCGGTGATCGATTCCGACTTGGTGCTGGTGGAACATCCGTCGGTACCGGCGAATAACCTGGTCGAGCTCATTGCGCTTGCGCGGGCAAAACCGGGCACGCTGAATTACGGCTCATCAGGACCCGGCTCGAACTACCACATGGCCGGCGAGCTTTTGAAAAACCTTGCCGGGATCGACATCCTACACGTACCCTATAAGGGCTCGACCGGGATGCGCGGCGACATTTTAAGCGGCCAAATCCAACTGTTGTTCGATTCCGTCCCGACCATGGCGCCGATGATCAAGGCCGGCATGGTGCGGGCGCTCGGCACCAGCGGCAAAGCGCGCTCCCCTATCCTGCCTGATGTGCCGACCATCGCCGAGGCTGGCGTTGCGGGCTTTCAGGCCTCGCTCTGGGTCGGCTTGATGGCGCCTAAGGACACCCCGCAGCCAATCGTCGATCTGCTCAACCGAACCATTACCGCCATCTTGCGGCGACCGGACATCAAGCAGGCTTGGGAGGCGCAAGGCGCCACGCCCTTGGTGATGACCCAGCCGGAATTCTCGGCCTTCATGGCGGCCGAGGTCGTGAAATGGGCTAAGGTCGTCAAGGACAACCACATTGCGCTCATCAATTAGGCGATGATCGCGGTTTCAATAGCGTATGGATGCAAGCGATGAACGATATGACCAAGATCACGGCGGCCACGATCACGGGCGAAGAGCACTGGACCACCAAATCAGGCGACGTGAGGCTGTTTCTATTCGAGAAATACGCCGGCGAGCCGAACGCTAGCGCCGGTATAATCCTATTCGTCCATGGCTCGTCGATGGCGGGACAGCCGACCTTCGACCTCCAAGTCGAGGGGCGGCCCGACTCCTCGGTGATGGACTGGTTCGCGCGCCGTGGCTTTGATTGCTGGTGCGTCGACATGGAGGGCTACGGCCGCTCCGAAAAGAGCCGGGACAATAATGCCCCGATCGCGCAAGGCGCCGACGATTGTCTCGCCGCCGCAAGCTATATCCACAAGCTACGCGGCAGGCGGCCGCTGTATGTCTATGGCATTTCGTCGGGCGCACTGCGCGCGGCGATGTTCGCGCAGCGCCATCCCGACCTCGTGGCGCGCCTCGCGCTCGACGCTATGGTCTGGACCGGCGACGGCTCGCCGACGCTTGCCGAGCGCAAGAAGAGGCTGCCCGAATTCCGTACCAAGAACCGCCGCCCGATCGACAAGGCCTTCATCCATTCGATCTTCGAACGCGACCATCCCGGCACCGCGGAAGAAAAGGTCATCGACGCCTTCGCCGATGCGGTCACCGCGCTCGACGACTCGGTGCCGACCGGAACCTATGTCGACATGTGCGCCAATCTGCCGGTGGTCGATCCCGGGAGGATAACAGTGCCGACGCTGATCATGCGCGGCCAATGGGACGGTATCGCGAGCTTCGACGATCTCGTCGCCTTCTTCGCCGGGCTGCCCAATCCCGACAAGCATTTCGCCGTCATGCCTGGCATTTCGCATGCCAGCTTCCAGCAGAAGAATTACGCGCTGGTCTACCACATCCTTTGGAGCTTCTTCGCCCAGCCGACGCCGATCTACCGCGGTTGAATCGAGGCTAGGCTCGGCAATGGCCGATCGCGTCGAACGCTTCGGCGAGGCGGCGCAGCACGGTCGCCGGATCGGCGGCCGTGAGCACTCGGCTGCGATGCGTTTTGGTGAGATCCGCCGGGGCCGCCACGGTCGCTGCGGCGGCATCGAGCGCCCAGCCCAGATGCTTTCGCGCATGGCGCAGCCCGACATCGAAGCCGTAATGGGCGAGCATTTCGCCGTAGAGCGCGCTCGCAAGCGCGAGCTGTTCGCCGAGCGGCGGCGCGGTCTCGCGCTTGCCGGTCGCAAGATAACGCGCGAGTTGGCCGGGAAACCACGGCCTGCCCTGGGCGCCGCGACCGACCATCACAGCATCGGCATTGGAGGCGGCAAGCGCCGCATCGGCGTCGTCAAAACTTTCAATGTCGCCATTGACGACGACAGGGACCGACGCTGACTCCTTGACCGCCCGTACCGCCGCCCAGTCGGCCCGCCCTTTGTAGAACTGACAGCGCGTGCGGCCATGCACCGTGACAAGCCGCACGCCAGCCCGTTCGGCCCGGCGTGCAAGCTCTGGTGCATTGCGCGTGCGGTCATCCCAACCGAGCCGCATCTTTAACGTCACCGGCACACGCACCGCCTGCACCACCGCTTCGATCAGCGACAGCGCATGGTCGAGGTCGCGCATCAGCGCAGAACCTGACGCACCATTGGTGACGTTCTTGGCCGGACAACCCATGTTAATGTCGATAATCGCAGCGCCGGCACTTTCAGCAATGCGAGCGCCTTCGGCCATCCAGCGCGCTTCACAGCCGGCAAGCTGGACCACATGCAGTCCCGCGCCGTGATGTTCGACACGCCTTCGGGCCAGATGGTTGCCTTCAGCCAGCGCCGCACAGGCGGCCATTTCCGAGATGACTAGGCCGGCTCCCTGCCCCGCGACTTGACGCCGAAACGGCGCGTCGGTGATGCCTGACATTGGCGCCAACAGCACCGCATTCGGCAACTCGATCGGACCGATGGAGATGCCTTGCATGGGGGGCTAAGGTGCTGAAATCATTGGCGGGAGCGACCGGGCTCGAACCGGCGACCTTCGGCGTGACAGGCCGACGCTCTAACCAACTGAGCTACGCCCCCGCGGGCGCCTCGGCACTTAAGGCCCACCCGATGCCAAGTCAAGGATTTAGGCCGAAGCCGGCCGTTTGCACCCGCCTTACCCCCGCCACAGAGCCGCCCCAGATAGCCGCTCGATGCCGAAAACATCGGTGGAATCGGCAAAACAAGCGTGGTCAGGGGGGGCCGAATCGTTTAACTGCTCCGCCGTGAGCGGCGCTTTTTTCACGCCACCGCATCATCGAGGAGGGACTAATGGCAAGCAAAACAACCGCTACAACCGTGACATTGAAGCATCTCGCCGCGAGCCTCGCAGAGGACAATGAGCTTTCGAAGAAACAAGCGGAAGCAATCCTTGGCGGCCTGGTGGGCAATATCGTCAAGCATCTGAAAAAAGGCGAACGCATCCGTATCGGCGGTCTTGGCATTCTCCAGGTGAGGAAGCGCGCCGCGCGCATGGGGCGCAACCCGGCCACCGGAGAGCCCATTCAGATCAAAGCTAGCAAGAAAGTCGCCTTCCGCGCCTCCAAGGAACTCAAGGAAGCCATCTGATCGCCTCGCTTCGGTGGACCCGCTTGCGGGCCCCGCGCCGCTCACCCGCCCGCCGTCCATTGCAATCGTAGAATTGCCTGGCGGCGGGCAGTTTTATATCGGCNNAATTGCGCCTGGCTCGCCGAGCCGTAGCGAGCGTTGAGAGCCCAGCTACGCCAAAATGGGCTTCGGCGTGGTGGCTCTTGCAGCGCCGCGCTTTCGGGGATTGCGCGTGCCAAGCGAAAGCATGCGGAACGCGCCAATTGCGCCCTAGACGGCCTTTGGTAGGCAACCGTCGCGGTGCTCCGCGCGCGAAGGTTGGTGGGCGGTGACGGACTCGAACCGCCGACATTCTGCGTGTAAAGCAGACGCTCTANNCTCTACCAACTGAGCTAACCGCCCGCGCGCCGAGATGTATCGCCGCGGGCCGCCCGGGCGCAAGAGCGTGGGCGACATCGGCGCAAATCGTGCCGTCAATCTCCGCTGGGAAATTTAATGTTTTGGGCAGCCCGATACGCAGACTGCCGCCTGGCAAAAAAATGTGGGATAACAATTTCAATCACAACGCGGGCGGGATGCCCGGGAGGGGGAGTATGTTCCGCATATCGGTGTTGACGATCGCTTTCGCGCTTGCCGCCGGGGTCAGCGCGCAGGCTCAGAGACTACCGCCGCAGCCGCCTCCGGTGGCTTCGCCAATGTCGCAAGGGACTTCGCAAGAACGCGACGCCTGCCATCCAGACGTGGTGAGGTTTTGTCAGGCCCAGTTGCAGATCAATGAAAACGACGTGCTGGGCATTCTGGGGTGCCTCCAGGCCAATCGCCCCAAGATCAGCCGCGCCTGCCAGGAGGTACTGGCAAGCCACGGGCAATAAGGTCCGCCGGGCTCCCGGCGATACACTGTAGTGACCGGAGCGCTGTGACGGCAGGTCAGCCTTGAGGCTACTTGATTCCGTCCGGCTCCCTAGCTGATTGCTCAAGCGTCAAGCTATCCGCCTCTCCGGTCGCTTCGACTCGCGCAACGTGTTCTGCCAGCCTGATCCACGACAGCGCCTGCGTAAACCAAAGCGCCTTGGCATTAGAATCTCCAGAATCTCCAGCCGGTTGCGCATTGCAACGCAAAGCTCGGCGGATCTGCGCTGATCCAGCTTAGTCGCCAGAGCACTCCCGCCACAACGCAACTCCGCCCGGGAATCCAGTCCGGGAGTACGGCGCATGCGGGATCAGGCACCGGCAGAACTCCGGCGACTTGGCCGACTATCGAGGCCGCGGCACAGCTATGCCGGCAAACGGCAGCAACTTCCCGCCCACCATTGCGTCAATCACATAGCTTTGCTGAATTATAAGACAGCACCGGAACAATAATCTCAAATCTGACCCAAATATTGCGAAATTCTTTCTATTGTCATGCGTTAAATTCGTAGCTGCACTGCAACAAAATAATTTTGCGACGCACCATTGATCCCTATATTCAACTTCGATTCTGGCGGCGGTTCCGTCAGGGAAAGGGATAATACGATGTTGCTATCCATTGTCCGCTTCTTCCATGCCTGGAAGCGTTATGGGGTCGCCGTGNNTCTTCGCTCAGCGACCGTGAACTGGCCGATATTGGCATTACCCGCGGCGATATCCAGCGGATTGCCTGGGAACAAGCGCACAGCTAATTTCGGCCGTAGCTTGTTTATCGACCAACCCGCGCCCGGCTCCGGCCGGGCGCTGTTATTTTGGGGGTGACGACGCGGGTTCCATGCCCTTGGCTTTGATGATCGAAAGCGCATGCGGGCCCGCCAGGAATTTGACCAGCGCCCGCGCCGTTGCGGCATCCTTGGCCGCGGTGCCGACGCCGGCCGCGTAGACGGTGTAATTCTGAATCTCGGCCGGCAACGGACCGACCAGCGTGACGCCCGCAACCGGCAATATTTCGCTGATCTGATGGACGCCGATTTCGGCTTCGCCGTCGGCAATGTGATCGGCGACAGCCCCGCCCTGGACCAAAACGGCCTTGGCGTTGACCTGATCGGCAATGCCGAGCCGCTCCAGCAACTTCGCCACATAAATGCCGCTCGACCCCCCGGCCTTAGGATCGATATAGGCGACCGATTTCGCGGCGAGCAGCGTCTTCTTGAAGGCTTCGACCGTTGAAATATCCGGCAGCGACGCGCCGGCCTTGACCACGACCCCGACGCCGACTTTTGCCAGATCGGCCCGAGTGCCGGGCACGATCTTGCCTTCCTTGACGAGACCGTCGATCGCGTCGGGCGTCAAAACCGCGACATCGAATGGCTCCTTGCCGTCGCGGATCAAGGCCAGGTGCTGGCCGACGGTCTGATAGCTGATGTCGAGCGTGTTGCCGCTTTCATTTTGGTATTGCGCGGCGAGCGCGGTCAGCACCTGTTTGAAAGCGCCGCCGCTGACGACCTTGATCTCGGCAGCGTCAGCGAGTTGCGACATGACCAGCGTGAGCGCGGCGGCGATGATTGTCGTGATGAGCTTCATACGAATGCCTGTTCATTCGAATTCCTGGGCCCACGGATTCCTGAAAATGGGCCGTCACCTTTTAAATAGTCCCATGATCTGCGCCTTCGCCAGCGTATTAAAATGCAAATTGAAGCCGACGACCGCCGCCGAGGTATCGGCACTCACGGGGAGCTTGTCGGTCTTCACGGCAAACACGGTGAACAGATAGCGGTGCGGATGGTCGCCTTCGGGTGGGCAAGGTCCGCCGTAGCCGGGTGCGCCATAATCGGTACGCGTCTGCAATGCGCCGGCAGGCAGTTTGCCGTCTGTCCCGCCCGCGCCCTCGGCGAGCTCGCTCACATTGGCCGGGATGTTCACGACCAGCCAGTGCCAGAAGCCCGAGCCGGTCGGCGCATCGGGGTCGTAGCAGGTCAGGGCGAAGCTTTTGGTGCCTTCCGGCGCGCCCGACCACTTCAGATGCGGCGATTTGTTGCCGCCGGCACAGCCAAAGCCGAAATCCGCCGACAGGATGAAAGGAGTCGGCAGATAGTCGCCGTCCTTGAAGCTGTTGCTGATGACGGTGAACGCCATGTTTCGTCTCCTCTAAGCTCGCCCTGAGCTTTTGCAGCTCGTTGGAGTCATCTGCATGACGGATCTGCGGGCGTAGACGTCGGATTGCGCGCACCATAATCGGCCGTAAGCCTTCGGGAAAGGTCGCGTTTGCCGGGCGGGCATGGTAACGGGTCGCCCTGCCCACGGAGAAGGCTTTGCCGGTTTTTGCGCTCATGGACGCCGCCCCGCTTCTGCCGGAGCGCGGTGCGCTGATTGGACTAGATCTCGGCACCAAGACCATCGGCGTTGCCGTCAGCGATCCGGATCGGCGGGTCGCCGCACCCGTCGAAACCATTACGCGGGTGCGTTTTCGCCTCGACGCCCAACGTATTCTCGACCTTGCCACCGAACGGCGCGCCACCGGCGTTGTACTCGGGCTGCCGATTAACATGGACGGCTCTGAAGGCGCACGTGCCCAATCGACGCGCGCCTTCGCCCGCAACTTTGCCCAGCTCACCGCACTACCGATCGCACTATGGGACGAGCGGCTGTCGACCGCGGCGGTGGAACGCGCGCTGATCGCCGCCGACGCAAGCCGCGCCCAGCGCAAGGCGGTAATCGATGCGCACGCCGCCAGTTACATCCTGCAAGGCGCGCTCGACCGGCTGGCGCACCGACCGCCGCCGGAGCACGGCTAGGGGCGGCTGAGTTTCCGGTGCATCATTACGCCGCGTGGCGATCTCGGGCTTTCCCCGCGCCCGAATTCGGCCTATAGGACCGCTTTAATGACGAAAGCCCAGCCACTCACACGCCATATCATTTCGATCAATGACCTCACCAATAAGGAGATCGAAACGATCTTCGAGGTCGCGCAAGGGTTTTTGAAAGACCTCGCCGACGACAACATCTCCTACCGGATCGGCCGCAGCACCGATGTCGCCGCCAAATCCATCCTGGCGACCTTGTTTTACGAGCCCTCGACGCGCACACGGCTGTCGTTCGAAAGTGCGATGCTGCGCTTGGGCGGCGCCAATATCACCAGCGCCGATCCGACGGTCAGTTCCGCGGCCAAAGGCGAAAGCCTCGCAGACACCATCCGGGTGATCTCGAACTATGCCGACGTCGTCGTCATCCGCCATCCGCGCGATGGCGCGGCGCGACTTGCCGCCGAATATTCGCAAATCCCCGTCATCAATGGCGGCGACGGCAGTCACGAGCATCCGACGCAAACCCTGTGCGACCTGTTCACGCTAAAAACCAAGAAAAAGAGCCTGAAGAACATGAAGGTCGCGATTTCCGGCGATCTCAAAGGCAGCCGCACCATCCATTCCTTCGTCTACGCGCTGGCCCGGTTTGGGGCAACGATCGATCCCCTGCCCGCTCCCGGCATGGAGCTGCCGGCTTACGTCGATCGCCGGCTGCGCGAGGAATTTCACTGCCGCATGGTGTCCAAGGACCCAGGCCAGCCGCATGGCGGCTCGATCGACGCCCTGTACGTCACCGCCGATCAGCCGCATCAATTATCGCTTATCCCCGATCCCGAGATCGATTACGGGCTTCTGGTGGAAAAGAAAATCGACGCGGTCTATGTCACGCGCTTCCAAAAAGAGCGTTGGTCGGAAAAGGAACGGGCCTATCCCAAGGTCGACGCGAAGTTTCTGGGCGAGGCGAGATTCTCCGAGGCCAGCGTCATGCATCCCTTGCCGCGGGTCAATGAGCTCGACGCATCGTTCGATACGGACCGGCGCGCGGTGTATTTCCAACAGGCCGCCTATGGCGTGCCGATCCGCATGGCGCTGATCCTGCTCCTGCTGCATCTGCAAAAGAACCAGTCGCTCAACCGATTTAGCGGCGGTTTCGCCGAGCCCGATCACCCGGTCTACGCTCAGCCGATCGGCACCGGCCTGCAATGCGACAACCCCAATTGCATCACCGGCGATCCCGCGGAACGTCAATACGCCGCGAACAAATTCTACATCGTCGAAAGTGACAGTCCGCGGCAGCGCAGACTTCGCTGCGTCTATTGCGAAAAAGATATTGACGAAACGACCGCCGTCCATTTCGTCGTCGCCGATACCGTGCGAAAGACATTTTCGCCGGGGCTGCAGCCGCTTGCCCATGCGGGCCACGACCGGCTCAAACACCTGGTCATTTATCGGAGCGACGCCGAAGCGGCAGCCTCGGGCTTTGCGCCGCGCGACAGCGGCGGCAACAAGGTCAGAACGGGTTAGAGGAATTGGCTAGACCGCTACCGGGCCGTCTTTCTCAAGTCACCGACAGGCATTATTGAGCCGCCATGTTGCAGCCGATCGACTGGTCGCTCGCTCACGAATATGTCGCAGCCTTCGTGTTCGGCTATCTGTGCGGCTCGATCCCGTTTGGTTTCCTGCTGACCAAACTTGCCGGCGCGCCCGACATCCGCACCATCGGCTCCGGCAATATCGG
>PLTE01000389.1 GCA_003164375.1 Hyphomicrobiales bacterium
GTCGTGCGCGAAAAGCGCAGCTACACCGGCGCCTTCCTCAAACCCGTGCTGGCCAGAAAAGCTCCCGACCACGGCCGGAAAAAGCGCGTCGAAGCGGCGGAGTAGTCCGCCGGCCCGGCTGGATCGACCGCCAATCCATGCTAAGCTCCGCTCCAGCCAACGGGACCGCCCCCATCACCCCATCACCCCATCACNNCCCATCACCCCATCACCCCATCACCCCATCACCCCATGACCGCAGACGTCAGCCGCGACGAATTCGAGACGCTCGAACGCGAGGTCGAGGGCGAAAAGCTCGTCACCCGCCACATCCTCGAACAGACCCGGCGCAACGCCGACGATCTGGCCGCCGTGAAAACGCGGCTCGATCGCGTCGAGCGCAAGGTCGAGGGCGTGGCGCAAGACGTCGGCGGCGTCAAACGCACGCTCGACGATCTGATCCGCGACCTGCCGAAAATCATCGGCGACGCGGTCCTCAAGGCCGCGCCCAAGCGAGGCCGCAAAGAGTAACAAGAAACCGTCGGCTTGCCCCGGGCTGCCCAAGCAAACGGGGTCGAGACGGCGGTCAACACCGGAGAGAGCGCCATAGGCGGCCTTGGCCGCCGTTGTTTTCTTCAATACCGCCCGCGGCGCCAGCCGCGCTCGCAATACGCATTATAAAATCTAGAAAAACTCAGGGAGTGAAAGCATGTCCGGAAGTCCGTTCTCGTCCGCACGTCGCTACGCGATTGTTTTCGGTGCCGCGGTGCTGGCCGTCGCCATCGCCGCCCCAGCCGTTGCCACACCCGCACTGGCCGACGACGCCGTCCCGGAAAAAATCAAAGACAAAGTCCAGGTCTGCAATTCCTGCCACGGCGCAAAGGGCGCGCCGATGAGCGCGACCACGCCCGTCATCTGGGGCCAGCAGCAGAATTATCTGGTCAAACAGATTCACGATTATCGCGCCAAGGACCGCAACAACCCGATCATGTCGGCGATCGCCGGCGGCGTCACGCAAGAAGACACCCGCCCGCTCGCCGCCTATTTCGCGGCGCAGCCCTGGCCGGCAACGCCCGGCGCCAACCCGTCCGCGCCGCCGCCCGACTCAATCGCCGCAAAGCTCGGCCAGTGCCAGGCCTGCCATCAGAAGAATTTCGAAGGCGGCGCGCCGGCGCCCAGGCTCGCGGGCTTAAGCTACCAATACCTCGCCGCTTCGATGAAAGCCTTCGCCGACGGCACCCGCACCAACAATCTCGACATGCCGAAAATCATGCAAGCGCTGACCGAAACCGAGCGCGACGCCATGGCGAAATATCTGGCGGGGTTGTGATGACTTCCTTCTCCCGCAAGCGGGAGACGGCGGCGAGCCAAGCGAGCCGGATGAGGGTAGTCCGTGGTCGCCCAGAAAATGCTATTCTCCGCCGATGAAAGTCGAAGACATCGAAGAAGCCATCCTCAAGCTTAAGCCCGAGGAGCTTGCCAAATTGCGCCGCTGGTTCGCCGCCTTCGAAACCGGCATGGCGCCGCCGAAACCTCCGGAAGCAACCGCGGTCAAGCTCGGCCGCCTCGCCGGCCGCGCCNNACGCTTCGCGCCTTTGCCAACCCTACGCGCTCTTGCAAGACAACCTTGCGTTGCCGTAGTCTTCGCCGTGGTGGGGACTGGCGGCCGTGCTCGGTTTTTTGCGCGCCATATATCGTGAGATCAAATCGGAGGCCCGGCATTATCTCCGCAAGGCCGGCTACGTCGCGGCTGCGCTCGTTATCGTCGGCTATTGGATCAGCTTGCACGACAAAATCTCCAATCAGCGTGGCGCCGCGTGGGACACATTGCGGGCCGCAATCACCTGGATTGAAAGCGATTGGAATCACACCGGCAATGTCGGGCAGATTTACGCCATCCAAACCCTGGTGCGCGATTGCAAGTGGCCCTGGCACGGCACCTTCGTCGAGCCGATTTTCGATTTTCTTCTATTTTCAGATTGCGTCGATCTAAAATCCGTCCAGCTTGAGCGCATGGAGCTTGGCGGCTTACAGGCGGCAGGGGCCGATTTCTCCTATGCCGATCTCGCCTGCTCGAACCTTACGACCGCGAACCTGCGCAATGCGAGTCTGGTCGGCACAAAGTTTGGCGGGTCGCAATTGGTAGCGGCCGACCTTCGCGGCGCGAAATTGAGGGGGGATCATCCGGCCGACGACGCGGTTTTCAAGTTGGCGAACGTTTCCTACGCGCGGTTTAACGCAACGACTGAAATTAAGGGCGAGCAGTTAAAATGCGCATGTCTCAATGCCGAGGACACGAACAGTTCCCAGCCGCAAAATACTGACACACCGGCCGATATCGCCGCAGTCTTGAAAACGCTGCGCGCCTGCCCGGCCAACGCATGTGATGTGATCGAGCNNTCGAAGACATCGAAGAAGCCATCCTGAAGCTTCCGCCCGACGAACTCGCCAAATTGCGCCACTGGTTCGCCGCCTTCGAATCCGGCATGGCGCCGCCGAAACACGCGCACATTGGGTGGGGCGATCGTCGAAAGAATAACCGGATTGGGGCGGCGGGATAACGCCCTTCGCCGCCCGATTGATCGTCTACCGATCACCTTGAAGGATTTCCGAAACCCTACCGGGGTTCAGATTAAGCTGCACCGCGATTTCGGCGCTATGCATATCGGTAGTGCGTGCCAATTCTAGGACCTGCCGACGAATTTGAGGCGTGACTTGGCGCGAATGACTTGGCATGCGCCGCGCCGGAGCGCGACGGTGCATCAAGTCGATAACACC
>PLTE01000312.1 GCA_003164375.1 Hyphomicrobiales bacterium
ATCGCGACAGAGGTCTGCCCCAGCGCAGCCACCCGGTCAGCCAGCTTGGTCAAGTCGCAAGCCCCATCTAGCAGCGAGTACTCCGTATGCAAATGCAAATGTGTGAATTCAGCCATGGCATCTTCGATTCTAGCCGCAGGGGGCCGTCCGCGCCCCGCTCAACCCCCAGTTGAAATCTTGAGCCGTTCAGGAAAAACCGTGGAATCGGAAACGAGCCTGTAGACGTGAGGGACGGGGGCCGACTTACTGGGAGAAGTAAGCTTAACCATAGAAGTTGGGTGGACCAGGAGCCTCGCGAGGCACCTGGACTACCCGCCAAAAGAGAATCCGTTCATCCACACCAATCGATTCAACCGCGTTTCCATGAATCGGTATTTTTTCTTGCATTGTGTCTACGGAAGTGACAACATTTGCCAATGCAAGAGGATTCCCAAGATTCCGCGCATACTCATCTGCCTGAGAAAACCCTTGATCTTCAATCAATGATCGCGTTCATTCGGTCTGAGAATGAAGAACATAGAAAATATTTTATGACTTTGTATAAGTGGGCAGCGGGCGCTCTAACGCTCGTATTTGCCGCTATGGTTGGTGCCGTAACATTTTTTGGCTTTCGGACAATTGATGGAGCAAGAGATTCAGCTTCTAAGGCAGCAGGGGCAGAAGTTGATAAGATGCGCACTGAAGTCAGAAACAGAATCAATAGTGAGTTTCAGTCAGACGCAATAAAACAGACCGTTCGAGATGCAGCTAAAGAGCAATCTAAAGCAGCGATTGTGCCTATCGTTAAATCCGAAGTTAGCATACAAGTTCGACGCGGTGTGGAAGCAGAACAAGGAATAATCAAAACTGCGATGCTCAATGAGACCCACAGAGCAGTTGATAGCCTTACACATCATATAGATCGGAATATTTCTGAACAAGTAACATCGCAAGTCGCTTTATCAGTAAATAATAAGGTCAGGAGTGAGGTCGATCCAACAATTGCCCAACTCAAGAGGAATGCAAATTTGTCTTCACTATTTATTAGAGCACAGAGTGGAGAGGGTAGAGCATTTGATTCACTGAACCAGCTATGGCACGACGGTTCAGTTTCTCAGGAAGATAGGGAAATGGCTGAGAGAGCCGTAAAAACAATTTATAGCGCTCATGACTGGAACGGTATTTATGTTCAGCATCATTTTAATCCGCCAAAAACCGACCTCGTTCTGGTGCAGTTGATACAGAACTCACCCAATGTACACGAACGAAAAACATCCCTGGACTGCTTGTCTATCGGTGCATCGCGGGAAAATATCGATCTTATTTATAGAGTCATGACTACGGATGTTGATCTCAATGTCAGAGATGCGGCTTTTCGCGCATTCAACCAGGCGACAAGCCAAACCATAACAATTCTTGATAACGATTCTGCAATGGTCTGGTGGAAAGAGCACCGTAAGGACTTTGTTAAATAAACAATCACCAAGGCGGGTGGCCACCATTCTTTTGCTTTTCCTGCCCCGACCACAAGAGCTGGGTGCCCCATCCTTCCCGCGCTTTTTGCGGGAAGGATAGGAGACCATGAACCCCTCATAGACCTGTCATCCTGAGCGACCGGAGCGAAGCGAAGGGAGTCGAAGGACCTGCGTTTCGCCTTCGCAGGGTGCCGCAGACTTTGCTTTCGAGCCTTCGGAAACCACGAACCCAATCAGCCTCTCTCAATCCCGCCTATAAATCGAGCATTTCCAGAATCTCATCCACCGTCATTCCGTGGTGGGCGGCGATCCGCTTGAGGATGCTTGCAAGCGTGCCTGTCTTGATTGGACGATGAAAAGGGATGACCTCGTGGTTTTCGCCATCCCTTTGGGTGGTCACGCGGATGTGCGATCCCTTTTGCCGGGTCGCCTCATATCCCAGAACGCTCAACGCTTTCACCAGGCGCGGCCCATCGATGTCGCGCGGCAGCCTCATGCGGCCAGTATTTCTTCACGCACGATATGCAGACGGATAATCTTCGGCGCTTCCATCGTCTCATCGAAGTAGCAGGCCACAGCGTCCTTGACCATCGCGCGCAGTTCTTCCAGGGTCTCCCCCTGGGTATGAATGCCGTACCCAAGGGCGGAAGCGGTGTAACCGCCGTCTGCCTCGTCCTCACGCACCTCAAAGATGATCTCGCTCATCGCAGCAACACCCTCCCCGCCTGGATCGATGCTACAACGCCAAGATGCTCACAACAAGCCGGGTGCCCCATCTTTCGCTTTCTTTGCGAAAGGTGGGATAGCAAGACTCAAAACTTTCCACAAACCGGTCTCGCGTCCCGATCTCTCCTCCGCGCAACACTCCCGCCGAAACTTCCTTGACTTACGTAGTCAAATATGACTACACTTGCCCAGTAGCGAGAACTGAAAGCCGATGACCAGAACGACGCGGCCCATCTCGTGGATCAAGGCCGCCCGCAAGGACTTCGAAAAGTTCCCCATCGAGGCCCAAACCGTCTGCCTCACCGCTCTGACCATTGCGGCAGAGAACGGCAAAGCCGACATCACGAAACCGCTCAAGGGTCTCGGCTCCGGCGTCTTTGAAATAGCGCTTCCTTGGCGCGGAAACGCCTTTCGCGTCGTCTACGCCGTGCAGATTGGGGACGAAATCTGGGTTCTTCATGCCTTCCAGAAGAAATCGACCCAAGGCATCAAGACCCCGCCGCATGAGATCGAGTTGATTGAGAGCCGCTTGAAGAAGCTGAAGGAGATGCTCGGATGAAACCCGAAAAGACTGAGATCGTCCACGGCAGTGGCAATGTCTTCCGCGACCTGGGCCACACCAATTCCGATGTGGAGCAATTGAAAGCCATCCTCGCCGCCGAAATCATCCGGACGTTGGACCGCAAACAGCTGACCGTCCGCGCCGCCCACACCCAAACAGGCATTGCCGCCGCCGACTTCTCCCGCATCCGCAACGCCGACCTCGGCCGCTTTACGCTGGACCGCCTGGTTTCCATCGTCAACCGCCTCGGCTCCCGCGTCGAGGTTCAGGTCAACTTCCGCACCCTTGAAAACTGCGCCTAACCCCTCGCCCGAAACCTCGACAGCTTCGCCCTCGCCAAACCACAATCATTCGCCGTGGCTTTTGCAGATAATTACCGTCCAAGCGAGCACAATTCAATCAGGGAGAAAGAACCGAAAGCAGAGTCTATTACGGGCCATGGGTCGCAATTTACAGTCCCGACCCCACCCCCCNNTAACTGTAAACCTCGAATTTTGCCCCTTTTTTGGCTGATAACTAGGCGTTTTAGCTGAAAAATGCCTCTTTTTCGCTCAGGTTTACCCTCGTTTTGCTCCTCCTCGCCGATCAAAAGAGCTGGGCTCCATCCTTGACGCGCCTTCTCGGGGAAGAATTAGCGGCAAGGGTGGAACGGCAGGGTTCTCAACCGATCACTGGTTGAAACGGGGATAGTGATGATGGTGGTGGTGATGGTGATGGCTGTGGACAACCACCACAACCTGCGCCTGCGCCGCATAGGGTGCGGCGAAGCAGAAAATGAGAGTCAGTGCAAGCAGAATTCTCTTCATGACTCAGCATGACCCATTCTCTGGCGATTTATAGAGCTGCACTGACCAGACCGATTAAACTTTCAGTTTCCTTCCCGACCGGATCCTAAAACCGCTCGAAAACTGCCGCCGCGCCCATGCCGCCGCCCACGCACATGGTGACCATGCCGTAGCGGACCTGACGCCGCAGCATTTCATTGAACAGTGTAGCGGTCAGTTTGGCGCCGGTGCAGCCAAGCGGATGGCCGAGGGCAATGGCGCCTCCGTTGACGTTGATTCGCGCGGGGTCCAGGTCGAGGGTCCGGATGACGGCCAGCATCTGGGAGGCGAAAGCCTCGTTGAACTCGATCAGCCCGATGTCCTCGAGCGTCAGGCCCGCACGGCGCAGAGCCTTGGGAATGGCGGTGATGGGACCGATGCCCATCTCCTCGGGCAGGCAGCCGGTGACGGCATAGGTTACCAGACGGCCCAGCGGGTGCAGACCCAGTTCCCGCACGCGATCCGCTTCCATCAGCACTGCGGCGGCGGCGCCGTCGGAGGTCTGCGAGGAATTCCCGGCGGTCACCGTTCCCTGCGCGGCGAAGGCGGGCTTGAGCTTGGCCAGAGCCTCGGTAGTGGTGTCGGCGCGGGGACCTTCGTCCGCGGCGAAGACGGTCTCCGTAATGGTGGGCTTTCCGGCCTTTTCACTGGGAACCGCTGAAGTGATCTTCACCGGGATCAGTTCGTCGGCAAAGCGTCCGGCAGCCTGTGCCGCGACGGCTTTCTGATGGCTGGCGAGGGCGAAGGCGTCCTGGTCTTCGCGGGAGATCTGGTAGCGGCGCGCCACACGCTCGGCGGTCAATCCCATGGTGAGCAGGGCTGCGGGATAGTGCTCGGCCAGCCACGGATTGGGACTGGGCTTGAGCCCGCCAAAGGGCAGAAGGCTCATCGATTCCACTCCGCCCGCCACGACAATCCGATCGCCACCTGAACGTATCCTCAGATCAGCCAGAACAATGGCTTCAAGCCCTGAAGCGCAGAGCCGGTTGACGGTGACGCCCGGGATCGAATCGGGAAGGCCGGCGAGCAACAGCGCCATGCGCGCGACATTACGGTTGTCTTCGCCGGATTGATTGGCGCAGCCGAAAAACACCTCGTCGAGCCGCGTCCAATCGACTGTGGCGTTGCGGGCGAGGAGCGCCTTGATCGGCACGGCGGCGAGGTCGTCGGTGCGGACCTTGGCGAGCGCGCCGCCGTAGCGGCCGATGGCAGTGCGCGCGGCGTCGCAAATAAAAACTTCTCGCATCGGTCGCTCCGCCAGAATATTGGATATCTTATTTTGCGTATCTTATTGGGTTCTTGCAGGCTATTTAGGGGCCGCGGCGGACAGGGTCAAATAGCCAAACGCCCCGTTATTCGCGCGCCGAACGATACCGGCGAGCAAGTTCAAATAGGTGAATTGACCATGGATATTCGGGGACATGCCGCGATCGTCACCGGCGCCGCGTCGGGGCTTGGCGCCGCCACCGCCGCAATGTTGGCCGAGGCCGGCGCCAGGGTGGCGATTTTCGACGTCAACGACGAGGGCGCGCGCTTGACCGCGGAGAAGATTGGCGGGCTCGCGCTCCACTGCGACGTAACCTCGGCGCAGGAAACGGAAGCCGCGATCGCCGCCGCCAAGAAGGAACACGGCGTCGCGCGCATCGTCATCAATTGCGCCGGCGTCGGGCCGGCCAAGCGCATCGTCGGCCGTGACGGCCCGATGCCGCTCGCCGATTTTGCCCGCGTCGTCGAGATCAACCTCCTTGGCACGTTCAATGTGATGCGGCTTGCCGCCGCCGCCATGCAGGCGCTCGACCCGATGGCGGACGGCGAACGCGGCGTCATCATCTGCACCGCCTCGGTCGCGGCCTATGAGGGGCAGATCGGCCAAGCCGCCTATGCGGCGTCGAAGGGCGGCGTGGTCGGCCTGGTGCTGCCGGCGGCGCGCGAATTTGCCCAGTTCGGCATCCGGGTCAACGCCGTGGCGCCGGGACTTTTTTCCACCCCGATGCTGCATGCGCTGCCGGAGCAGGCGCAGCAGAGTCTTGCGATCTCGGTGCCGTTTCCAAAACTGCTCGGCCAGCCGCCGCAATATGCGAGCCTGGTGCGCCACATGATCGAGAACCGCTATCTCAACGGCGAAGTCATTCGTCTCGACGGCGCGTTGCGCATGGCGCCGCGGTGATCGGCAAAAATGTTCAGCAACACCCGTACGCTGCGCATCGAATGGGGCGACTGCGATCCGGCCGGTATCGTGTTCTATCCGCGCTATTTCGCGATGTTCGACACCTCGACCACCTATATGATGGAGCGCGCGATCGGCATGCCGAAGTTCGACTATCTCAAGGCCTATAGTTTCCTCGGCCATCCGATCGTCGAGACCCGCGCGATCTTCCGCGTGCCGAGCCGCTACGGCGACGAAGTGACGATCGAGACCGCCGTGGTCGCCTGCGGCCGCTCTAGCATGAAAATCGAGCATCGCCTGGCCAAAGCCGGCGTGCTCGCGGTCGAGGGCTTTGAGACCCGCGTCTTCGTCGCCCGCGATCCCGCCGATCCGGAGCGCATCAAGTCGCAGCCGATCCCGCCCGGGATCGCCGCGCGTTTCGCGCAAGGCGCCGCCTGAAGCACCGCGTTCGCGGCATGGCCGCTCTTGCCGCCCGCCAGCGCCGATATGCTAGAAGCCTAATCGCCAAAAGGGAGAGAAATGCCCATGCGCATCGACGCATATACCCACTTTTTTCCGGAACGCTTCTTCGCCAAGCTCAATGAGGTCGCCGGCGACTACAAGGACATGGGCAAGCGCATCCGCTCATTGCCGGCTTTGTTCGATATCGACGTCCGCAAGAAAATCGTCGACGGCCATAAGGACTACCAGCAGATCCTGTCCTATCCGCAGCCGCCGATCGAAAAATTTGCCAGGACGCCGGCCGATATCGACGAGTTCTGCAAGATCATCAATGACGGCTTCGCCGAACTCATCGCCAAGGAGAAGGATCACTTCCCCGGCTGGGTGGCGCAGGTCTCGCTCGCTTCGCCCGACGCCGGCGTCGCCGAGGCCGAGCGCGCGCTCAAGAACGGCGCGCTCGGCGTGCAGATCTATTCCAACGTCGCCGGCAAGCCGCTCGACCGGCCGGAATACGCGCCGTTCTGGAAAAAGATGAACGAGCTCGGCGCGCCGATCTGGCTGCATCCGACGCGGGGCGCCGAGACGCCGGATTATCTCGATGAGAAGAAGTCTCTCTACGAAATCTGGTGGACGCTCGGCTGGTCCTACGAGACCGCCTGCGCCATGCTGCGCCTGGTCTATTCCAAGATCATGGACACCCATCCCGATCTGAAAATCATCACCCATCATTTTGCCGGCATCGTACCGATGCTCGAGGGCCGACTCGGACCGGGCAACGACGTGATGGGCTCGCGCACCACCGACGAGGACTACGTCGCGCTGCGCAAGAGCCTGAAGAAGCGGCCGCTCGATTATTTCAAGCAGGATTTCTGGGCCGACACCGCGGCCTTCACGGCCGTTCCGGCGACCAAGGCCGGCATGGAATTCTTTCCTCTCGACAAGATCGTGTTCGCGTCCGACTGCCCGTTCGATCCCGAAGGCGGCACCATGTTCCCGCGCGTGACGCTGGAAATCCTGGATTCGCTCAAGATGGATAGAGCGACCAGCGAGAAGGTATTTTACAAAAACCTCGAGGCCGTCACCGGCAAAAAGCTGGTGAAATAGGTCCCTGGCGTTGCGAATCTAAGTCGTGGATGCCCGGCAGAAGACCGGGCATGCGGGCCAATTTTTTGCTAGCGTCGCTTTATGGACGCCGCCCGCACGATCGTGACCGAAACGCCGGAGCCAGCCCCCGAGGCAGCGCCGGCGCGCGCCGCGCCCAAAGCGGCCGACGACGTCGCCCGCGTCACACCCATGATGGAGCAATATATCGAGATCAAGGCCGCTAATCCGGATTGCCTGTTGTTCTACCGGATGGGCGACTTCTACGAAATGTTCTTCGCCGACGCCGAAGTGGCCTCGCGCGCGCTCGGCATCATGCTGACCAAGCGGGGAAAACATCAAGGCCTCGACATTCCGATGTGCGGTGTGCCGATCGAGCGGGCCGACGAATATCTGCACCGGCTGATCGCGCTCGGTCACCGGGTCGCGGTCTGCGACCAGCTCGAAGATCCCGCCGAGGCGAAGAAGCGCGGCGCCAAAAGCGTGGTGCGCCGCGACGTGGTGCGGCTCGTTACACCGGGCACGCTCACCGAGGATTCGCTCCTTGACGCCAAGCGTAACAATTACCTCGTCGCGCTCGCCCGCAGCCGCGCCTCGGCCGGCGAAGATCGCTTCGCGCTCGCCTGGATCGACATATCGACCGGCGAATTTCGTGTCGCCGAATGCGATCGCGCTTCGCTTTCCGCCGCGATCGCGCGCATCGAGCCGGGCGAGATCATCGTTTCCGATGCGTTTTACGCCGACACCGAGCTGGCGCCGTTTCTGCGTTCGCTGCCGACGCTCACGCCCCTCACCCGCGACGTATTCGACGGCGCGACGGCGGAGCGCCGCCTGGCGTCGTTTTTCGGCGTCGCGACCACAGCCGCGTTCGGCGCCTTCTCCCGCATCGAGCTGACGGCCGCTGCCGCCGCGGTCACCTATGTCGAGCGCACTCAGCTCGGCAAACGCCCGGCGCTATCGGTTCCGGCGCGCGAGGCGGCCGGCGCGACGCTTGCCATCGACCAGGCGACGCGGAGCAATCTCGAACTCGTCCGCACGCTCTCGGGCGAACGCCGTGGCTCGCTGCTCGCGGCCATCGACCGCACCGTGACGGCGGCAGGGTCGCGGCTGTTGGCGCAGCGGCTCGCCGCGCCGCTCACCGATCCGACCGAGATCGCGCACCGGCTCGATGCGGTCACGGTGTTCGTCGACGACAGCACGGCGCGCAACGATCTGCGCTCAGACCTCAAAGCGGTGCCCGATCTGGCGCGTGCGCTGGCGCGCATCGTCGTCGGCCGCAGCGGCCCGCGCGACTTCGCCGCCATCCGCGACGGCATTATCGCGGCGGCGGAATTTTCGGCGCGGCTGGCGGGTTTGGCGGCGATACCCCGCGATATCGCGCAGACCATTGCAGCGTTACGCCGCCCCGATGCCGCCATCGCCGCCGAGCTGAGACGGGCGCTCGGCGACGACTTGCCGGCGTTGCGCCGCGACGGCGGTTTCGTGCGCGCAAGTTACGAGCCGGCGCTCGACGAAGCCCGCGCCTTGCGCGACGAATCGCGCCGCGTCGTCGCCGCGCTGCAGGTGCGCTATGCCGAGACCACCGGCGTCCGTGCGCTCAAGATCCGGCACAACAATGTGCTCGGCTATTTCGTCGAAGTCTCGGCGCAGCACGGCGACAAGCTTTTGAGCGCGCCGCTCAATGCAACCTTCATCCATCGCCAGACGCTGGCCGGCCAGGTGCGGTTTTCCACCACCGAGCTCGGCGAGCTCGAAGCCAAGATCGCCAATGCCGCCGACCGGGCGCTGGCGCTCGAGCTTGAGATTTTCGACCGCCTGGCGGCGACGGTCGCCAAGGCCAGCATCGCGATCAAGGAAGCGGCGAACGCATTGGCCGCAATCGACGTAGCGACCGCGCTCGCGGCGCTCGCGGTCGAGCGTGACTATGTCCGCCCCTTAGTCGACAACAGCCTTGCCTTTGCCATCTCGGGCGGCCGCCACCCGGTCGTCGAGCAGGCGCTGGTGGCGGACGGCGGCCCGTTCGTCGCCAATGATTGCGATCTGTCGCCGCCCGAGGACACCGCTCCCGCCACTTTGGCCGGCCGCATCTGGCTCATTACCGGGCCGAACATGGCCGGCAAATCCACTTTCCTGCGCCAGAACGCTTTGATCGCGGTGCTCGCCCAAATGGGCAGTTACGTGCCGGCGCAGACTGCCCATATCGGCGTGGTCGATCGGCTGTTCTCGCGTGTCGGCGCCGCCGACGATCTGGCGCGCGGCCACTCTACTTTTATGGTCGAGATGGTCGAGACCGCGGCGATCCTCAATCAGGCCGGCGCGCGGGCTTTGGTGATTCTGGACGAGATCGGCCGGGGTACTGCAACCTATGACGGGCTGTCGATCGCCTGGGCGACCATCGAGCATCTGCACGAGAGCAATCGCTGTCGCGCCTTGTTCGCCACCCATTTCCACGAGATGACCGCGCTCTCAGCCAAGCTGACGCGGCTACACAACGCCACCATGCGGGTGAAGGAATGGCAGGGCGACGTGGTGTTCCTGCACGAGGTCATAGCCGGCGCTGCCGATCGCTCCTACGGCATCCAGGTGGCGAAACTCGCCGGCCTGCCGCAAAGCGTGATCGAGCGCGCCAAGGTCGTGCTGGCGCAGATCGAGGTCGAGGATCGTACCTCGCCGGCGCGCCGGCTGATCGACGACCTGCCGCTGTTCGCCGCGGCGCGCCCGCCCGCGCCGCAGCGCGACGCGGCACTTGATGCCGTGATCGAAGCGCTTGCAGCGCTGCATCCCGACGAGATGTCGCCGCGCGAGGCGCTCGAAGCGCTCTACGCGCTCAAAGCGAAGCTGACGAAGAACAAATCCTAGGGCGTCGTCGGCAGCCTAGAATTCTTTCCAGTTCGGTTCGTCCTTGATTGCGGTGGCGAGCGCCGTCTGCATCTGGCGGGCCGGTCCACGTTTGACGGCCACGGCCGCTTTCGCCGCGGCGGCACGCCCCGGCCGCGCCGGGGGATCGGTCGCTATCGCCTTGGTCGCGGCGGCTCGCGGCTTGCTGCTGTCATGCGAAGCGATAGGTCGCGCGCTCTCGGTAAGGCCGGCGTCATCGAGTATGAACACGCCAACGCGTTCGTCCATCGCAGAAGCCTGGTTTTCGAGGTTCTTTGCGGTCGCCGCATTCTCCTCGACCAGCGCCGAGTTCTGCTGAGTGACCTCGTCCATCTGCGCCAATGCCTTGTTGATTTGCTCGAGGCCGGTCGCCTGCTCGGCGCTCGCCGCCGCAATTTCGGAGACGATGCCGGCGACCTTCTTGATCGAGGCGACGATCTCGGTGAGCGAACTACCGGTGCGGTTGACGAGATCGACCCCGTCCTTGACCTGGCTCGAGCTGCTGGTGATGAGATCCTTGATGTCTTTGGCAGCCTGCGAGGAGCGCTGCGCGAGGCTACGCACCTCTGTGGCAACCACCGCGAAGCCGCGGCCGGCATCGCCGGCGCGTGCCGCTTCGACAGCCGCATTGAGCGCCAGCAAGTTGGTCTGTCGGGCGATCTCGTCGATGACGCCGATAATGTCGGAGATTTTGCGTGACGATTCCTCGATCCGCGCCATGGCGCCGACGGCGTCGCTGACCACCGCACCGCCGCGCTCCGCGACCTCGCGCGTCTCGCTGGCGAATTGATTGGCCTGTTCGGCGTTTTCCGCGTTCTTTTTCACCGTCGCGGAGATCTCCTCCATCGAGGCCGAGGTCTCCTCCAGGCTCGCCGCCTGCTCCTCGGTGCGCTGCGACAGGTCGGTCGTGCTAGTGGAGATCTCCGCCGACGAGTTGGTGACCTCGCGCGTGGCCGATTTGATGCCGGTGATGACCTCCACCATCGTATCGATAAGGCTATTGACGCCGGCGCACAGCGATTCGATTTCGCCGGTCTTGCCGGCGAGAGATATGCGCTGCGTCAAGTCGTGTTCTTTCGCCGCCGATACGACCTCCTGGGTCTGCTGGACCGCGAGTTGCAGCGCTTGGTTGGCGAGCACCTGCGCGGTGATGTCGGTCGCGTATTTAACAACCTTGAAAGGCTTGCCGTTGGCATCGAGGATGGGATTGTAGCTGGCCTGGATCCAGACCTCCTTGCCGCCCTTACCGATCCGTTTGTATTGATGGGCGTCATATTCACCGCGGCCGAGTTTTTCCCAAAACTGCCGATACTCGGAGCTCTGGCGATAGGCTGGCTCTACGAACATGCCGTGATGCTGACCGCGCACTTCATCGAGCGTGTAGCCGAGCGCTTTCAGGAAGTTTTCGTTGGCGTGAACGACCTTGCCTTCGAGCGTGAATTCGATCACGGCCTGCGCCTTGTCGAGGGCCGCGAGCATTCCGGCGTTCATTCGAATCGCAGTGACATCCTGCCACTCGAGAACGTTGCCGACGTAATTTCCCTTGCGATCAAGACTGGCGCTGACCAACAGCTGAATCTTCAAATCGCCGATGGTGATTTCCGTCTTCAGTGGCAGCTTCGATGGGTCGGAAAGAAGCTTGCGTTGGTGAGCCGGGTTCTTATGAAAAGTGTCGATACACATACCAACGATCTTATCCGGCTCGAATGTCGGCCACAGCGAACGAAATGCCGTTGCGTGTTTCTTCAGCAGCTCCTCGGTCGGGCCGTTGACGTAGGTGATGGTGAAGTCCCCGTCCACCATCATGACGGCTACCGAAACATTGTCGGCGATCTCCGCCTTGAGATCCTCCAGAGGATAGCGGGCCTTCCGTGCGCCATTGGCGACGCCGCGAGCGGAAGAGAAGCTGAGCCACGACATCATCGTCTCCATCAAAAGCTAGAGGTCATTGGGAATTGCGAATTGGCGTTAATCGGTTTGCTCGAGTTGCAAAGACAGAAGCCTCTGCAGATCAATTAGCGCGAGCATGGCGTCGTCGATCGTAACAAGACCGGCGAGAAAATTGACGCGTGCGCTGTCGGCGAGGCGCGGCACCGGCTGCACCTGCGAGGGCTCGAACGAGACGATGTCGAGCACCCGGTCGGCGAGAAGACCGATTTGCCGATCGTCGATCTGCACGATGATGACGATATGGATCGGCGTCGTTTCGGTCATGCCCTGGCCGAAGCGGCAGCGCAGGTCGACGATCGGTACCATCACGCCGCGCAGATTGAGCACGCCGCGCACGTAATCCGGCTGATTCGGCAAATGGGTGACGGTCGACCAGCCCTTGATTTCGCGTACCGCCATAATATCGACGCCGTATTGCTCGTCACCGATAGCGAAGCTGATGAAGTCGGCGCGCTCCGCGAGCACGCCTGCAGCGCCATTGGCGGGTCTGGCGTGGTTCGCTGACGATGCGGCTTGAATGTTCACGCGGCGATGATTCCTCTCACTGTCAGAGCTTTGAACCTGGAGCGCAGCGACACCGGTAGCGGCGCGATACAGCGAGGGTCGGGCCCGAACTAAATTCGATGCGAGATTTACAAGGGTTTTATGTATAAATTGGTAAATGTACCCACGTACTGTCCGCTGTGACCTTGATCCGCAATATTGATATGGATCAAGTGATCAGATGCCGATGCGCCCGTCCGTGCGGTGCTATGATTTTCTAAAAGCGCGCCGCATCGCTCCCGTACGCGCCAGCATCAAGACCCCGCTCCAGGCGATGGCGACGACCATGCCGATCACTAGCGCCCACCATGAGCCGAGCGGTTCGGCGGCGTAATGCACGGCGAGAAAACTCAGCGACAATCCGATCAGGGCGACCTGCGCATGCGCCAGCATGCTGGCGGTCGCCTTGCCGCCGACGCGCGGGTGCAAAATGACGACGGAACTGCACATGACGATGGGAAACAACGCGAACATGCCGGATGCGAACGAGCCGATGCTGTAGCTTGCGGTGGTGACCACCGCGACCACGACGCCGGCGGCGAGCGCGCGCAGCGGAATGTCGAATGGCGTGCGCAGAAATTTCCGTAGCTGGCCCGAGGCGCGATAGCGCCAGCTCAGCGGGATGGTGAACCCGAACACCACGACGTTCAGCGCTACCGCGCCAAGCGGCGGCCAATCGACCAGGCGCAAGAGCCCGGCGGCCACGAACCATACCGAGAGCGAAACGCCAAGACTGAGCAACAGGCCGTGGCGCTGCGCCAAAGCGGCATAGATCAGACAAAAGATCGAGACGGCGGCGCCGGTCGCGGTGCTGCCGATGGCGCTCGCGGCGATGAAGCTTGTCGGGTGCTCAATGGCGAGGATGACATAGGCGGCGCCGGCCGCGGTCGGCAGCGCCGCGATCAGCGCGCCGACAAAGGCTCCCGAGCGCTCTACGGTAATGGAGGTCAGAACGACGACGATCGCCGTCAACGCCATTTTCAGAGCGAGGCCGTACCAGAACAAGAGTTCGGGAGGGGTCATTGCCTTATTCCGTCACCCTGAGGTGCGAGCGTAGCGAGCCTCGAAGGGCGACAGCCCGGGCCGTGCATCCTTCGAGGGCCGCTTCGCGGCCACCTCAGGATGACGGGCGAGAGGTTATCACGTCCGGGTGAGTCTCACGTCGACCGGCGGCCCGCTCTTGATCGTCTGATAGACGACGCAATAACGCTCCGTGAGCTTGAGGAGCTGATCAAGCTTGTCCTGCGGCGCGTCGGTGTCGACGGTGAAGGCAAGCCGGATTTGCGCAAAGCCGACCGGCACCTCCTTGGCGACGCCGAGCGTGCCGCGAAAATCGAGGTCGCCTTCGGCCGAGACCGTGCCGGATTTGAGCGGAATGTCGATGGCGGTCGCGACCGCCTTGAGCGTCACGCCGGCGCAGGCGACGAGCGCCTCGAGCAGCATGTCGCCGGAGCACAATTCCATGCCCGAGCCGCCGGTGGCCGGATGCAGGCCGGCGACCGCGAGCGCGCGGCCGGTCTCGACCTTGCACGCGATATTGGCGTCGTCGAGCGTGCCTTTGGCTTTGAGCGTAATGAAGCCGGCTTTGGGATCGGCCTTGTAGCGCTCCTTGATCGGCGCTTGCAGCGCGCGCAGCCCGGCGGCGTCCATGGGCAAGTCCCTTTGTGTGGCACGTCTTCCTGCGTGAAATGTCGAGATAGAGCACGCAGCGACTTTTGTCACCACCACAAAGCGGCGCCAGCCTCGGCTTTAGGCTCGTCGGCAGTGCCGGTCGCGGCGCGATCGAGTGAGCGGTCGAGCGCCGCGAGCACGCGGCGTTTGGCGAAATCGAACGCCGCCGACTGGCGATCGCGCGGCCGCGGCAATTCAACGCCGATCTCGTCGAAGATGCGGCCGGGGCGCGGCCGCATTACCATGATGCGGTCGGCGAGCACGATCGCCTCTTCGACGTCGTGGGTGACGAGCAGCAAGGTCGGCTTGGCGTCGGCCCACAGATCGAGCAGATGGTCCTGCAAGTCGGTGCGGGTGAAGGCGTCGAGCGCCGAGAACGGCTCGTCGAGCAGCAAGACTTCGGGGCGCGGCACCAGCGCGCGTGCGATAGCCACGCGTTGCGCCTGGCCGCCGGATAATTCCCGCGGCCAAACGGCCGCTTTATCGGAAAGCCCGACGCGCTTGAGCGCGGCGGCGACACGCTCCGCGCGCTCTGACTTTGGCCTATCGCCGAGCCCGAAGCCGACATTGTCGGCGACCTTGAGCCAAGGCAACAGCCGCGGTTCCTGAAAGATGATGCCGATCTTTTGGTGCGGCGCGGCGATGCGTTCGCCGTCGAGCGTGATGGTGCCTTCGGTCGCCGGATCGAGCCCACCGATGGCGCGCAGCAATGTCGATTTGCCGCAGCCGGAGCCGCCGATCACGGCGACGATCTCGCCGAGCTCAACCGCAAGCGACACGCCGTCCAAGGCATGAACGCCGTTTGGGTAAGTTTTGCCGACGCGTTCAAGCACGAGCATCAGGCGACCCTAGATTTTCTGTTTGCGCATGATCTTATCCGAAAACCGGCATCCGCTTTTCGGGATCATGCGCTAACGAACAACATCTTCCCACCGCAGGAACGGCGCGGCCGTGAGCGCGATCAACCAATCGGTCGATTTGCCGACAATGGCGAAGGCGACGATGGCGGCTATGATCTCGGCCGGCTTGCCGAGCTCTTGGCCGTCGATCAACAGATAACCGAGGCCTTCGGAGGCGCCCATCAGTTCGGCGGCGACGACGAACATCCAGCCGAGCCCAAGGCCGGAGCGCAGCGAAATCACATAGGCCGGCAACACCGCGGGGAGCAGGATCCGGCGCACCATCGCGACATCGGACAGCCGGAAGGTGCGGCCAACTTCAACGAGCTTGCGGTCGACCGATTGGATCGCGCCCATCAGCCCGAGATAAACCGGAAAGAATACGCCGACCGCGATCAAAGTGACTTTCGATGCTTCGAAAATCCCGAGCCAGAGAATGAACAGCGGCACCCAGGCGATCGACGGGATGGCGCGTAGCGCCTGCAGGCTCGGATCGAGCAGACGGCGCACCAAGGGCGAATAGCCGGCCGCGGCGCCGAGCACCGTGGCTATGACGACGCCAATGCCGAAACCGGCCGCGACCCGCGCCAGAGTGACGAGGGTGTTGCGTTGCAATTCGCCGGTGCGCGCGAGGTCGACGAAGGTCGCAAAGATGACGGACGGCGGCGGCGCCAGCCGCCCGCTCGCCCAGCCCATCCGAACGATGGTTTCCCACAACAGCGCCGCCGCGACCGGCAGCAGAAGCCCGAGCGCCGGCCGGGCCAGCCGCGCCCAGCGGTTCGCTACCGCCCGTTCACGCGTGGGATTGCCTTCAGCGGCAATGGTCATGCCGACAACAGACATAATGACACCGGCAAATGCAATGCGGTGCGAAGGCGCGAAATTTACGTTCGGCTAGGCTTCCGTCACGAAGCGGTCGTCGACCAGATCGTCGAGCGTCTTTTTCACGTCGACATTGGCTGCGATCACGCCGGCCTGCTGCAGCGCGAGACCCGCTTGCAGGATCGTGTCGCGCTGCTCCGGGCCGATGCGATTGAAAGTGAGCTCGGTGCGTTCTTTAAGCTGAATGTCGACGACGGCGTCGGGCAGCTTGGTGGCCGCGATGAACGCCGCTTTTTCGTCGTCGTAATGCGCCAGACTATATTTGCGCCCATCCTCGTAGACCGCGAGCACGCGCTTTGCCAGATCGGGATATTTGTTGAGGAAGTCCTCGCTGGCATTGAGGATCCCGTAAGTGTTGGCCGCCTTGTTGCGATAGAACAACCGCGCCCCGTCCTCGACCTGCGCCTGCGCCATCATCGGATCGAGGCCGGCCCAGGCGTCGACGTCGCCGCGGATCAGCGCGATCTTGCCGTCAGGATGCTGCAACAACACCGGCACGATGTCCTTTTCGCTCAAGCCCACCGATAGCAGCGCGCGCACCAGGAAAATATGCGGGTCGGTGCCGCGCGTCACCGCGACGCGCTTGCCCTTGAGCTCCTCGATTTTATTGATGGACGAATCTTTGCGCGTCACCAGCGCGGTCCATTCCGGACGGGAATAGACGTAGATCGACTTGATCGGATTGCCGTTGATCTTGCCGAGCAAGGCGGCGGAGCCGGCGGTCGAGCCGAAATCGATCGAACCGGCGTTCAAAAATTCGAGCGCCTTGTTGGAGCCGAGCGACTGGACCCAGCGGATGCCGATGCCGTCATTGGCGAATTCGTTTTCGAGCAGCCGCTTAGACTTCAGCACCAGGGAGACCGGATTATAGGTGGCCCAGTCGACGCGGATTTCGCTCGGTTTGTCCGCGGCACGGGCAGAGCGGGCGAGACCGAGCGGCGCAAGACCGGCGCCGATGGCGCTCGTCAGCAAACGACGACGTGACAGCATGACCCGCCTCCAGGTTTGGCAGCGCACCGGCGCGCCGTCCGCATTATATTTATTCTTTAAGAAAGGCAACGACGCCCGTCAATTGGAATTTAATACTATAACTCATTGAAATTACAGAATATCATTTTTCAAGGGTGCCAAGCAGGATTTCATGCAGTTTTCCTCAAGAGACGACCGGCGGGCGATGACACTGCGCGGCGGCTCCGCTATGGCGTAATGGATGATGTTGGACAGCCACCGAGTGCCGCGCCCACCCGTCGAGCTCATCGACTCCGATTCGATCGTCGCCGATCTCAAGGAGCTGGCTGCGACGCACGCCGGGCGCGAGCGCGAAATGCGCACTGCCGTCGCGCAACGCCTCAAGTCGGCGCTGACGCAGGCGCGAGCGCAGGCCGAGGAGCTCTTGCTCAAGGACCGCCACGGCCGGCGCTGCGCCGAGCGGCTGTGCCGGATGCAGGATGAGATCCTCCGCATCCTGTTCGAATTCGCCGGCAAGGAACTCTATCGGTCGCCGGTGCCGTCGGAAGCCGAGAGCATGACGGTGGTCGCAACCGGCGGCTACGGCCGAGGGTTGTTGGCGCCCGGCTCCGACATCGATCTGTTGTTTCTGTTGCCCTACAAGCAGACCGCTTGGGGCGAATCGGTGGCCGAATCGCTGCTCTATTGCCTGTGGGACATGGGGCTCAAGGTCGGCCACGCCACGCGCACGGTCAGCGAATCGATCCGCCAGGCCAAAGCCGACATGACGATCCGCACCGCGCTCCTCGAAGCGCGTTATCTGTTCGGCGACGTCACGCTCTATAACGAATTGACGACGCGGTTCGACACGGAAGTGGCGCAGGGCACCGCACCGGAGTTCGTCGCCGCCAAGCTCGCCGAGCGGGAAGAGCGCCACCGCCGCGCCGGCCAGTCGCGTTATCTGGTCGAACCCAACGTCAAGGACGGCAAAGGCGGCCTGCGCGACCTGCATACGCTGTTCTGGATCGCCAAATACGTCTACCGCGTGCGCGAGACCGACGAGTTGCTGGAGCGCGGCGTGTTCGACGCCCAGGAATACCGCACCTTCCGGCGCTGTTCGGATTTCCTGTGGTCGGTCCGCTGCAACATCCATTTCTTCTCGGGCCGCGCCGAGGAACGGCTGTCGTTCGACCTGCAGCGCGAAATCGCGATCCGGCTCGGCTACACCTCGCATCCCGGCATGCAGGACGTAGAACGCTTCATGAAGCACTACTTCCTGGTTGCCAAGGACGTCGGCGACCTGACCGCGATCCTGTGCGCCAAGCTGGAAGACCAGCAGGCCAAGCCTGCGCCGGTGTTGAGCCGCATGATGGCACGGCTGCGCCCGAGCGTGGTGCGCAGGCGCGTGCCCGA
>PLTE01000214.1 GCA_003164375.1 Hyphomicrobiales bacterium
TTCCGGGAATGAACTCTGGTATTATTAACACTCTTCGGCAGGAGTGTTATTTGGCGCCGTTCCACGTGGTCTCCGCACAGATGGTTGGCCCCAAAGTGGGGGCGAAGTTGCGCCAGAAGGCCTTGTTCGCCACCTTGTACGCCCTGGCTGGCATGCTGGTGTACATCGCGTTCCGGTTCGAGTGGATTTACGGTTTAGGCGCGGTAATCGCGTGCTTCCATGACACGCTGATCACTATCGGACTGTTCTCTCTGTTCGGCAAAGAAGTCTCGATGACGGTGATTGCGGCCCTGTTGACGCTGGTTGGCTACTCCATGAACGATACCATCGTGATCTTCGATCGTATCCGCGAAAACCTGAAGTTTTCGCGCAAGGAGTCTCTGGAAGCGGTGATGAATCGCGCGGTGAATCAGACGCTGAGCCGAACGATTATGACCTCGGGCCTGACGTTCCTGACGGTCATCGCCCTGTTCTTCTGGGGCGGCCCGGTGTTGAATGGATTTTCGTTCGCGTTGGTTTGCGGGATTATCGTAGGAACGTATTCCTCGGTGTTCGTCGCCAGTCCGATCGTATTGTTCTGGCATAATTATGCGGATCGCCGCCGGAAGCCAACAGTGGGTGGCGGGCCGGCAGCTCCGAGAGTGGAAGCTCGCAAGAATCCGACCAAGGCGGTCCGATGAGTTGAATACGCCGCGGCATCAGGCTGTTTCCGGCCTGAAACCGCCGCCGCGGCCAATTAGGGAAAGGAAGCTCGTATGTTTGAACAGACATTCGTAGAAGGCACGGGAAAGACCAACAAGAGCTGGACGGTATTGGTTTCTTTCGCCGGACAGATCGTCCTGATCGGCATAGCCGTGATCCTGCCTTTGATTTATACCGAAGTGCTCCCGTCCGCCGCGCTGCAAAGTTTCCTGGTGGCTCCGCCTCCCCCGCCGCCGCCTCCCCCGCCGCCGCCACAACCCCCTCCGGTCGATCTCGCCGGCCGCTGGAAGCTCGTCGCCAACGGCGGTTCCTGCTTCATGACGCTGGGTTCCACGGCGGGCGCCGCCGAAGGAACGGTTGCGCCGGCCGGCGGCTGTCCCGGAAATTTCTTCACCGGCCGCAAGTGGACTTACGAGCACGACATGCTGATCATCCGCGACCACAAAGGCACGGTCCTGGTCGAACTGTCGTTCGCCGACGGTCACTTCCGAGGCAAAGATCTCAACGGCGCGACGATTACGCTGGGGCATTAGGGGGGCTTATGGCCGAATACCGACTTTACTGCTTTGCCCAATCGGGCAACGCCTATCGCGCCGCCTTGATGCTCAATCTCATTCGCGCCGACTGGCAGCCGGTCTATGTCGACTTCTTCAAAGGCGGCGAGACGCGAACGCCGAAATACCGCGCCGAGGTCAACGAGATGGGCGAAGCGCCTGTGCTGGTGCACGGCGCTAAAAAGCTCAGCCAGTCCGGCGTGATCCTGACCTATCTCGCCGAACGCAGCGGCCAATTCAAGCCGGACGGCGAGGACGAGCGGCTCGAAGCGCTGCGCTGGATCATCTTCGATAATCAGAAGCTCAACGGCTTCCTGGGGCCCTATCGGTTTCTGAAAAACTTCGCGCGCCCAGCGGGAGATCCCGCCGTTATGGCATTCCTTAAGGCCCGCGCGCTCGGCAATCTCGCGATCCTCGACAAGCGGCTTGCCAAGGCACCATTCGTGCTGGGCGACCGGCCGACCATCGCCGACATTTCGCTGTGCGCTTATCTGTATTATCCAGCCGAGGAGTTCGGCTTCGACATCGCGGCCGAGCACAAAAACATTGCTGCCTGGCTTGACCGCATCAAGGCGTTGCCGGGGTGGGCGCATCCCTACGACCTAATGCCCGGCTATCCGCCGCAGCTGTGAACGCCGTTACCACCGCCTCCAACGCGGGCGAGCGTTAAAGCGGGATATCAAGAGCTTTCGGCACCGGCTTGGCCACCGGCAACACCGGCGTCGATGCCGGCGGTGCGGCGGCCACGGCCGGCGGCGATGGCGGAATGGGTTTGACAACGGGCGCGGCCGGCGCCGGCGTCGCGACGGGTGCCGGCGCTGGCGGAGCGCGTACGGTCATATGCGGGGCCGGCGCGGGCGGAGGCGCCGGCTTTGCAGCGGCTGCGGGCGGCGGCGACGGTGCTGCGGGGCTGGCTGTGTTCTGCGGCGCGGCCGTGCCGGCGCTGCTCGTGTCCGGCTTGGTCGCATCGGATTTGAGTTGCGGACGTTGCGGCTGCTCGGTGACGACTTCCTGCTCCGGGGACGGCGTTTGCGCCGGCTGCGGTTCCGGCAGGTTGGCGTATTTGGCCAACAGCGCCCGCGCGCTGGCGAGCAGCTTACCGCCGTCGACTTTTTGCTCCTTCATTTCCTTCAGCCAGATCGCGATCGTGGGTTCGGTCGCCTTGCGCCAATGCGCGACGGCCTCCGGCAACAGCGTGACGATGGTGTCGCCACGCTCCGCCACCATCTCTGCGACCACTCCGGCTTGCAGGTCCCACATGGCGCCCGCCATGCCTGCGGCGAGCTGACCCGAATTATTGTCGATCGCAGTCTTGAGGTCGCGCGGCAGCCGATCATAGGCGTCCTTGTTCATTGCCAGCACGAAGGTCGTGCTGCTCAAGGACAAGTCGGAGAATTCGGTGTGAGTTTTGAGCAGATCGTTGAGCCGCAACGGCGGCACCACGTGCCAGGGATCGACGCAGCCGTCGATGACATGCTGGGTGATCGCCGGCGGCAATTGCGCCAATGGCATCGGCACCGGCTGTGCACCGAGCACGCGCATCGCTTCGCCGGCGAAGCGGGTCGGCACGTGCAGCTTCATATCCTTGACGTCCTCGATCGTCCGTATCGGCTGATTGGCATGCACGACGGCGCGATCGCTGCAGGAGAATGAAATCGCATGAACCTCGCGGAACTCGTCTTTGAGGTTCGCCGCGGCAAATTCATCGAGCGCCTTCGAACTGACCAGCGCCCGGCGCGCCGGCACGAACGGCAGTTCGAACATTTCGATCCTGGGAAAGCGGCCGGGAGTGAGGCTCGGCGCCGCCAAAACCAGATCGACGTCGCCGTTGCGCGCCTGATCGAACAACTGCGCCGGCGCGCCGCCAAGCTGCATCGACGGAAAAACGTCGATGCGGATGCGGCCGCCTGCCTCCGCCTCGACCTTGCGCGCCCAGGGGACGAGAAATTTATCGTGCCCGCTCGAGACCGATGAAAAGAAATGGTGCAGCTTTAGCGTCACTGGCGCGTCGGCGCGCGCCAGTCGCATCACGGTGGGGGCCGCAATCGCGGCGAGCGCGGAGCCAATGACGGTACGGCGGGCAACGCGCATCAACTACAATTCCTCGCGACGAGCGTCGGCGATGCGATTCAATTGAGGCGCGATGGGCGATCGCTGTCGTCGGCCGGCGAGACAATGCCGGTCATCGCCGGCGACGCCGTCGCTGGCGCCGCTTCCGCCCTGCCCTCGTGCGATTTGCGTTCGTGGGCACGATAGGACAGCCAGCCGAACGGCAGGCTCACCAGATAAGCCAGCGTGCCGGCGGTGAGTAAGACCCATGGATAGGCGATCAAAAGCGCAATCGTCAGCACCACCACGACGATCAACGGACCGACCATTTCAGACGGCACGCGCGTGCCGACGCGCTTGCCGGAAAATACCGGCAACCGCGACACCATCAACGAGGCGATCGCCAGCGTGTAGAACAACGTCACCCAAGTGAGAAAGCCCGAGCGCGGCAGGCCGAGGAACACGGCATAGATCGGCAGCAGCACGGTGATGGCCCCCATCGGCGCCGGAATGCCGACGAAGAAGTTGGCGGTCCAGGCCGGCCGGTCCGGGTCCTCGATCATGACATTGAAGCGGGCGAGCCGCAGGCAGGCGCAGATGGCGAACACCATGGCGGCGATCCAGCCGGCCGATTTCAGCTCGTGCAAATCCCAGAAGTAGAGGATCAGCGCCGGCGCGACGCCAAAATTGACGAAGTCCGACAGGCTGTCGAGTTCGGCGCCCAAGCGCGAGGTGCCCTTAAGGAAGCGGGCCAGCCGGCCGTCGATGCCGTCGAGGATCGCCGCAAACACGATCGCGGCGAGCGCCAGCGTATAGCGGTTCTCGAACGCCATGCGGATGCCGGTCAAACCGGCGCACATCGCCAACAAGGTAATCAGGTTGGGCGCGAGCGTACGCACCGGGATGCGGCGGAAGCGCCGCCGCCGCGGGTCGCCGACACCGGGTGTCTGCATGGCCATTTTTTCTACCTCGATGGTGGCAATATAGCTGCTTCCGCGGCCACCTGCCATGCGCGCGTTGGCTTCGTTAACGCGCTCTCAAATCACACGAAACGCCCGTCCCACCTCGACCGCCTTGAGGTCGGCGATCACCGTTTCGCCGGCGATTGCGGTCTGGCCCTCCGCCGCCAGCACGCGGCTACCTTCCGGCAGATAGACGTCCACGCGCGAGCCGAAGCGGATCATGCCGATGCGCTGGCCGGCACCGACCGTCTCGCCCTCGCGCACAAACGGCACGATCCGCCGTGCGACGAGGCCCGCAATTTGGATCGCCGCGATGCGCTGGCCGTTAGCGGTCGCAATGACGAAGGCGTTGCGCTCGTTGTCCTCGCTGGCTTTGTCGAGATCGGCGGAAAGGAATTTGCCGGCACGGTAGACCATGCGTTCGATGCGGCCGTCGACCGGGCTGCGATTGACGTGACAATCGAACACACTCATGAAAATAGAAACGCGCGGCAGCGGCCGCTCGCCGAGATTGAGCTCCTTCGGCGGCACGGCATTGGCAAGCTGGCTGACGCGGCCGTCCGCCGGCGCCACCACGATACCGTCGCGCAGCGGCGTCACCCGCGGCGGATCGCGAAAGAAATAGGCGCACCACAGCGTTGCCAGCGTTGCCAGCCAACCGAGCGGCGTCCATAGCCAGAACAGAACGAGGCTCGCCAGCGCGAAACCGCCGATGAAGGGATAGCCCTCCGGATGGATCGGCGACAGTTGCTTGCGGATCGGGTCGATGACGGACATGGCTACTCCGCGGCGTCCGCTGCAGGTATCAGACCAGGCCCCGCGTCCGATGGCTCCGGCAATTCCGGCGGATTGCGATTGGGCGCGGCGGCATCCTCCCCGACCTCGGCCAGGATCTCGCGCGCCATTTGCGCTTCGCGCTGGCGATTCCACATACTGGCATAAAGGCCGCCCGTCGCCAGCAACACGGCATGCGTGCCGCGCTCCACGATCGCGCCCTGATTAAGCACCAGAATCTCGTCGGCATCGACGATGGTCGAAAGCCGATGCGCGATCACAAGCGTGGTCCGATTGCGCGAGATGCGGTCGAGCTCGTCCTGGATGTCCTTCTCGGTATGGCTGTCGAGCGCCGACGTCGCCTCGTCGAGCACCAGGATCGGCGGTCCCTTGAGAATGGTGCGGGCGATCGCGACGCGCTGCTTCTCGCCGCCGGACAGCTTGAGGCCGCGTTCGC
>PLTE01000047.1 GCA_003164375.1 Hyphomicrobiales bacterium
GTCCAGCAGAACACCGGCATGCGCATATAGCTCATTCCCGGCGCACGCATTTTTAGAATAGTGGTGACGAAATTTATTCCCGTCATCAACGTGCCGACGCCGGAGATTTGCAGTGCCCAAAGGTAGTAATCGACGCCGACTCCCGGCGAGAACTGCAGCTCGCTGAGCGGCGGGTAAGCGACCCAACCGGTTTTCGCAAACTCGCCGACAACCAACGACACATTGGTCAACAGCACACCCGACGCGGTCAACCACAAGCTCACGGAATTCAACGTGGGAAAGGCGACGTCGCGTATGCCGAGTTGCAACGGCACCGCGAAGTTCATCAGCCCGATCATGANNATCGAAATGTTCAGGTGGCAGATAGCCCTGCGAAGCGCCGACGCCGACCGCCTGCTGGGAGCGCATCATGATCGCGTCGGTAAAGCCGCGCAACAACATGACCAGCGCCAGCACGCAATACATTACGCCGATACGCTTGTGGTCGACTGACGTCAGCCATTCCCGCCACAGATATGGCCAATAGCCTTTCAGCGTAATCAAGGCCAGTACCAATAGAACGACCAAGACCATCAACGCCGATGCGACCATGGGTATCGGTTGGTCGAGCGGGATCGCGCTTAAGGTGAGCTTGCCGAAAAGGTTCAAGCGTCAATTCTCCGTACGCGGGTCGGGTGGACTGCCATGTGAAGAACTGGCTGTCGGGGTGCCGACGCTCACGACGGTTTCGAACAGATCGGGAGCGACCGATTGGTAGGTGAACGGCACCACAGCTTTGCTTGGCCGGACGAGCTCCGCATAGCTCTGGGCATCGAGTCTCGGACCGGCGCTGCGTACCGTGGTCACCCATGGGTCGAATTGATCCGGCGGCACCGCATCAACGATAAAGCTCATCTCGGCGAAACCATCGCCGCTGAATTGCGCCGACAAGCCGGAGAATTGTCCCGGCTTGTCGGCCTGCAGCTGCAGCCGTGTCACCATTCCCGCCATGGTGTAAATCTGGCTGCCGAGCTGCGGCACGAAGAAACTGTTCATCACACCCGACGACGTGAGATCGAAGCTGATTGGAGTTCCAGCCGGGACGATGAGCCGATTGACGCTGGCAATGTTTTGGTCGGGGTAGATGAACAGCCACTTCCAATCGAGCGAAACCACCTCAACATGGAGCGGCTTCGTCGACGATGCGAGCGGCTTGGGTGGATCGAGATCGTGGGCGCCGACCCAGGCGATACCGCCGACCAAGAGCACTGTCATCGCCGGGATCGACCAGACGATCATTTCGAGCCGGCCGGAATATTCGAAGTCCGGAAAATAGCGCGCGCGTTCATTGGAGGCGCGGAACCAGACGGCGACACCCAGTGTCGCGAGGATTGTCGGAACGACGATCGCGAGCATTATGCCGAGCGAATCGAACAGAATTGTCTTTTCTGCGGCCGCAACCGGTCCTTGAGGGTCGAGCACGCCCTCAGAACAACCACCGACCGACAACGCGGCTACGCCGACAACTACTACGTGTCTTATGTAGGAATTCCGGACGAATGTCCCCATCGAAATAAACCATCCGGGTGACTAATAGGGCTGGAATGCAGTCAGTCGAGGAAAGTTCCCGTCCTCCGTTATTAAATCCCAAGATAGCGATGCTGCACGTCCGGCGCATTCGCCAATTCGGCGGAGCTCCCGGTCCACACCACGCGACCGCGTTCGATGATGTAGTGGCGGTCGGCGATGCGGGTGAGCGCGGCGACGTTCTTGTCGATGACCAGGATCGACTGCCCCGCCGCACGCAGGCTTGCGAGACAGCGCCAGATCTCGTCGCGAATGAGCGGCGCAAGCCCCTCGGTCGCTTCATCGAGTACGAGCATACGCGGGTTGGTCATCAAGGCGCGGCCGATCGCCAGCATTTGCTGCTCGCCGCCCGAGAGCAGATTAGCCATAGTACCGGCACGCTCGGCAAGCCGCGGGAAAAGCTGCCACATTTTTTCGAGTGTCCACGGCGCGGCGGCCCCGCCGCGATTTGCGGCGGTCGCGACCAGATTTTCGCGGGTGGTGAGATTGGGGAACACTTGGCGACCCTCTGGCACCAGCCCGATACCGAGTTTAGCGACGCGGTAGGACGGCAAGTTTCCGATGTCTTCGCCGAGGAAGCGGATCGAGCCGGCCATGGACGGCGTCAGGCCCATAATGGATCGCACGGTCGTAGTCTTGCCCATGCCGTTTCGGCCCAGCAACGACACCATTTCGCCCGCCGCAATGACCAGCGAAATCCCAAACAAGACTCGGCTTAGTCCATAGCTGGTCTCGACGTCGCGCAGTTCGAGAAGCGGCGGATCAACCATGCTCCCACCCTTCACCGTCGCCGAGATAGGCTTGGCGTACCGCCGCGTCGGCCCTGATCTCGGCCGGATCGCCAGAAGCGATGATACGGCCGAACACCAACACACTGACGCGATCGGCAAGCGCAAAGACCGCGTCCATGTCGTGCTCGATTAAAAGGATCGTGAGGCTGCCTTTGAGTGCCCGCAGCGTCGCGACCAGGCGGGCGGAGTCTTCGGGACCCATCCCGGCCATCGGCTCGTCGAGGAGCAGGAGGCGCGGCCGGGTGGCGAGCGCCATGGCGATTTCAAGCTGCCGACACTCACCGTGGCTGAGCGCGGCGACACGCGTATCGGCGCGGTCGGCGAGCCCGACGCGATCGAGCGCCGTGCGGGCCGGCTCGCGCAGCGCGGCCTCGCCTCGCGCCGCGCGCCAAAACCGGAACGAATGGCCGCTATGCGCCTGAACCGCGAGCGCAACATTGTCGAGCGCCGTGAAGTCGGAGAACAGCGAAGTGATCTGGAACGATCGCGCCAGCCCGAGCCAACTCCGCCTATAGACCGGCAGCTTGGTAATATCGCGACCGCCGAATCGGATACGGCCGTGATCGGAGCCAATCTCGCCGGTTAATTGCCCGATCATCGTGGACTTGCCGGCGCCGTTGGGACCAATCACTGCATGCAGCTCCCCCGGCATCAACGCGAGCGAGATGGCGTCGGAAGCCACCACGCCGCCAAAGCGCTTGGTCAAAGCTTCGATCGCGAGCAAGGGGTCAACCACGGCGCCCGCCCCCGAGTAGCCCGTCGATACCGCCGTTGACGTAAATCGCGACGAACAACAGGAGCGGCCCGAGAACAAGGTTCGGATATTCCGTGACCCGCGACAGTTGCTCTTCGAGTAAAAGGAACGTCATCGCGCCGATCAGCGGTCCGAACATCGCCTGCATGCCGCCGAGCACCGCCATGATCATCAGGTCGCCGGAACGCGTCCAATGCATCATCGCAGGGCTGATAAAATTGGTATGATTGGCGAGCAAAGCTCCGGCAAGTCCGCACATCGCACCCGCGATGACAAAACAGACGAGCTTGTAGCGGAAGGTCGGGAAACCGATGGCGCGCATGCGCCGCTCGTTCGAGCGCGCGCCGCGGATGACGAAGCCGAAGCGCGAGTTGACCAGGCGCCAAACCAGATAAATGCCGGCCAGCAGCAACGCCAAGCACAAATAATAAAACAGGACCTTATTATCGAGATCGACGAAGCCGCCAAATTGGCTACGCCGGTAGATCGTCAAGCCGTCGTCGCCGCCATAACGGTCGAGCCCGATCGCGACGTAATAAATCATCTGCGCGAAGGCGAGCGTGATCATGATAAAATAGACGCCGCGTGTGCGCAGGCTCAGCGCGCCGACGGCGAGCGCGTAGACCGCCGAAGCCCCGATCGCGACCGGCCATTGCACGAAACCGGAGCCGATGCCCTCCTTCGCCAGAATGCCGACCGCGTAGCCGCCAATGCCGAGATAAGCCGCGTGGCCGAAGCTCACCATGCCCCCGAACCCCATGATCAAGTTGAGGCTCAGCGCCGCCAGCGCCAGAATGACGACGCGTGTGAGCAGCGTCATCAAGAAAGCATCGCCGGTCAACGCGGCATAGACCGGCATCAAAGCGAGGCCTGCCAGTACCACGGCATTAACCGCACGGCGCGGGTTGAGTCCGCTCCCGCGCCAACATTCAAGTAAGTGCTTCATTTGCTCGCCGCCGGGAACAGACCTTCCGGACGCACGATCAGGACCAGAGCCATCACCAGGTAGATCATCATCGATGACAGCGACCGACCGAGGCTCGCCGAAGCGCTTGCGCTGAGATAGACGCGGAGCAGGTCCGGCACGAATGCGCGGCCGACGGTGTCGACAAGCCCGACCAGCAGTGCGGCAACAAACGCACCGCGGATCGAGCCGATGCCACCGATGGTGACGACGACAAATGCCGCAATCAGGATATTCTCGCCCATGCCGATCTGCACCGTGAGAATCGGCGCCTGCATCAGGCCGGCAAAGCCCGCAAGCGCGGCGCCCAGGCCGAAGATCAGGGTGTACAGGACCTTTATATTGACCCCGAGCGCGCCTACCATTTCACGGTTCGAAGCACCTGCGCGGATCAGCATGCCGAGTCGCGTGCCCATCACGAGCCCATAGAGCAAGCCCGCCACCGCGAGCGTCACCCCGATAATGACGAGGCGATAGACCGGGTAGAACAGACCCGGCAGAATTTCGACCGCGTTGAGCATTTCACTCGGCAGCGACAGCGTCATGCCCGCCGGTCCCCAAATGAGCCGCACCAGCTCGTTGAAGAACAGCAACAGACCGAAGGTGCCGAGCACGTGATCGAGATGACTGCGGGCGTATAATCGCCGTATCGCGACCACTTCGAGCACGATGCCGACCGCAAACGTCGCCAGAACCGCGAGGATTGCGCCGAGCACGAAGCTGTCGGTCAACTGGGCAAAGCTGGCGGCGAAATAAGCGCCGATCATGTAGAGCGAGCCATGCGCCAGATTGACGAGATCCATGATGCCGAAGATCAGGGTCAATCCCGCGGCCAGCAGGAACAGCAGCATGCCGAGCTGAATGCCGTTGAGAAATTGCTCGATGAAATACAGCACTCTTCCGTCACCCAGCCGGCCGATTGCTTACTTCATCGGGCATTTATCGTGGAACTTATCCTGGTCGTCCTTGACGATGGTGGTGACAGTGCGAAGCGCATAGCTGCCGTCGGCGTTCTTGACTGCCTCGTCGAGGTAGAAATTTTGGATCGGGATGTGGTTGTTGCCGAATTTGAAGCCGCCGCGCACGGAGGCGAAGTCGGCTTTTTCCATCTCCTTGCGCATGCCCTCCTTATCGGAGAGATCGCCCTTGACCGCGGTAACGGCGGTATCGAGCAGCGCCACGGCGTCATAGGTTTGTGCACCGTAGAACGACGGCGAGGAACTATATTTGGCCTTGTAGTCGGCGACGAATTTCTGATTGGCAGCATTCGGCAGATCGCTCACCCATTCCTGCGCGCTGGCAATGCCGACCGCAAGATCCTTCAGCCGCGGCAGCGACAAATCGTCGATGATAAACGCGGTGTAGAGCGGGATATGGCCCTTGAGGCCGGCTTGCGCATATTGCGTGACGAACTGAGCGCCGATGCCGCCCGGATAGAACGCGAAGATCGCGTCGGGCTTGGCTTCGCGCGCCTTCGACAGTTCGGCGGAGAAATCGATCTGATCGGGCCAGCGCGTGAGTTCCTGACCGACGATCTGGCCCGTGAAGGTGGATTGCACGCCGGCCAGCATGTCTTTGCCCGCGGCGTAATTCGGGCCCAGCAGAAACACCGTTTTCACGCCCTTCTGGTTCATATAGAGCCCGAGCGACGCCGGCGTCTGATCGTTGTTCCAAGAGGTCGAGAAGACATAAGGCGAGCACTGTTCGCCGGCGAGCTGCGAGGCGCCGGCATTGGTGACGATGGTCATGGTTTTGCTATCGACCAAGGGCTTGAGCGAAGCGAGCAGCACATTCGACCAGATATATCCGACGACAAAATCGACATGGTCGGATTCGATCAGTTTTTGCGTCTTTTGCACGCCGACCTCCGGCTTGAGCTGATCGTCCTCATAGATGACCTCGACCGGCAGCCCGCCGAGCTTGCGGCCGTGATGGTCCAAGCCAAGCTCAAATGCATTTTTCATGTCGTTGCCGATCGCGGCGGGAGGACCGCTGAATGTCGAAATGAAGCCGATCTTGACCGTCTGCTGTTGGGCCTGCGCGACCACAGGCCCCACGAAAAGCGCGAGCGCAGCAGCTGGAACGATGGTTGTCATTTTCATGAACGTCATCCTTGGGTTGACATGCCTTTCAGTGCCGAGACATCCGCGTTGCTACTTTTAAGCCAAGCTATTTTTATGCCAAGTCGTGTGCGATCAAGCGATTTGACCGCGCGCCGGCACGCCGATCAAGCCGCACGCGACAATAGGCTAACCGCACCGACCACGGCAAATCGGACCGTAGGGTCCAATCGCGGTCGTTCGCCGCCTTGCGGGACCGCTCCACGAAGCCCGCTGCATCCAAGGCTGGCGTGTATCCTGAGGCTTGAGATCAGCCGAAACGCCGCTTCTCGTTCGCCCGGCTGGCCGGTGAACTGGCCCCTGACTCTCGGACAAACCTACCGACTTGCAAGCGACGTGATATAAGCGACCAGCTCCCAGATTTTCTGATCGCCAAGCATTCGCCACGCCGGCATTGCCGTTCCGGGCACCCCATCGCGAATGGCGAGATAGGTTCGCACCGCATTTGTTTGCTCTGACCACGGCGGCAGCGTCAGGTTTGCCGGGGGCGGGCGCATCGCTTCTCGTCGCTGGCCGCTGCCATCCCCGTTGACGCCGTGGCAGATGGCACAGTTCGTCGCAAAGCTTGCGCTGCCGGCTTCTCGGGCCTGCCGCGACACCAGCAGGCCGGCCGGCATTATCGGCGAGTCGCGGTCACATCCCGAAATAGCGAGCGAGATTGTGAACAGGGCGACACTGACCTGCGTCCTCCGGTCCGGTAGCCAGCGTATAGCCAAGACTCTGTACCTCGCGCACAACCGCATTTACCAGTTCATCAAGGCCGCTCTCAACGGCGTTCGAACGCGACAACGTCAGATCGAACGATTCGGGTACGAGGCCGAGCAGTGTAACTGTCGACGGATAGCGATCGATAAGACGTGCCGTGTCCAGCAAATCAGCGACGCCGACCTGATGCGGGGAAAGCCGGTCGCGGACTGCATCGGCGACGTCTTCGCCGACGAGACGTATCAACGTTCCGGGCCGATTGTCGGCGCGAACCGCATCGACGATGATTGCGTGTTGCGCTTCCGCAATTAATCCTAACAGCGAAAGGCCAAGCGTACCGCCGTCCACCAGGTGGACGCCTGGTGGAATTTGATAGTCGCGTTCAAGGCGACCTATCACTGCAGCACCAAGTCCGTCGTCGGCGAGCAGCACGTTTCCCAATCCCAAAACGAGGACGCCGATAGTTTTTTCCGGGCGATCTTGCGGGTCCAGCTCAGTCACGAGCCGTGCCCTCTTTGTTCGGCATGAATTTATAACCGGAAAACATTGAATCGAGCGCCCCAGTACGATCGATGAGCGACGAAAGTAAAATAAAATGTAGATGAAGAACGACAAATATAAAGATGATCCACATGCCGATATGATGGATCAATCGCGCCATTTGCAGCCCGTAAAGCCACGGCGCCTCGTTGTTGAAGATGTGAAACGGCGAGCCAGGAGCGGTGCCGACCGCGTAAAGCGCAAGGCCGGTCGCAATCATCACAACATAGACCGAAAAGATCATGGCATAACTCGAACCCGCCATCGCGTTGTGGCCGGGATATTCATCCGGCTCGCGGCGCAGGAACGCGTAGAACAGAATCGCATGAAAGAGACTTCGAAAACGCCGGCCGGACAAAGGGACCAATTCGGTCAGCCGTGCATATTGATTGCCGGCAAACAACCAGTACAGCCGCACGAAAACCGCCATAGCGAATACGATTGCGGCATACATGTGAATCGACCGGGCGTAGCCCATCACGAAATGATCGCGGGCCGGACCGGAAACGCTGATAAAGGGATGACCGATATAATAGCCGGTCGCGGCCAGCACGATCGTCGCGACAAAAATCAGCCAGTGCGTCAGCCGGATTGGTAATTCCCAAACGTAGACCCGGTGCATAGGCGTATTTTCGGAACACGGTCTGGTCATGGGCTCATGCGACCTTGACGCGCGCCAATTCACGTTTTGTTGCATCGACGACGTGAACGCCACAAGCCATGCACGGATCGAAGGAATGCAACGTGCGCAAGATTTCCAAAGGTTGCGCCGGATTGGCGACGGGCGTTCCAACGAGCGCCGCCTCGTAAGGACCGGGCCGTCCGGTGGCGTCGCGCGGACCGGCATTCCAGGTGGAGGGCACGACGCATTGATAATTGGCAATCGAACCGTTGCTGATGTGAACCCAATGGCCGAGCGCGCCGCGCGGCGCCTCAAGGAAGCCGGCGCCGAAGCAATCGTTCGGCCAACTCGACGGCTCCCATTTGGAATTGTCCTGAACGCGGAAGTCGCGGCGGGCCATGTTTTCCGCCAAGTCGCGCACCCACCGACCCATCGACTCGACCAGTACCTGCGTCTCGATCGCGCGCGCGGCAATGCGCCCGAGGGTCGAATATAGCGCATCCGGACCGACGCCCAGCGTCGACAATACCTTGTCGACCAACTGCTTGACGCGGGCCGGGCGCCCCGAGCTGTAGGCGACCAGCATGCGGGCCAACGGTCCGACTTCCATCGGTTCGTCGCCATAGCGCGGCGATTTGATCCAGCTATATTTCTGGGTGACGTCCAACCGCTCATAAGGCGGTTTGGGTCCGGTATAGTGCGGGGTAGTCTCCCCTTTAAATGGATTGAGCGCCTGACCGTCACCGCCGGAATAATCGTACCAAGAATGGGCGATTTGCTCGGTTATCTTCGCGTGGTCAACCGCGTCGATCTTGCCAAGGTCGCGACCGTGGATGACGCCCGTCGGGAGGAGTAGCGCGGGGTTCTCGTTGTCGTCCTCAGGATAATCGCCATAGGCCATGTAATTGCCTATGCCGGTACCGATTGACGTCCAATCCTTGTAGTAGGACGCGATCGCGAGCACGTCCGGCAGATAGACCCGGCTGACGAAGTCCATGCCGTCGGCCACCAGCTTTTCGAGCGCCGCGATGGTGTCCATGTTGAGCGCGGATTGCGAATCGGGATCGACCGGCGTCGCCATGCCGCCAACAAGGAAACTCTGCGGGTGGGGGTTCTTACCGCCGAGAATGGCGTGGATCTTGATGAAGCGCCGCTGAAAGTCGAGCGCTTCAAGATAATGGGACACCGCCAGCAGGTTGGCTTCAGGCGGCAATCGATATGCCGGATGCCCCCAATACGCATTGGCGAAAATTCCAAGCTGCCCGCGCTCGACGAAGGCCTTCATACGGTCGCGCACGCCGGCAAAGTAGCTCGTGCTCGACAGCGGCCATTCGGAAATCGACTGCGCAAGCGACGAGGTCTTAGCCGGATCGGCGGTGAGTGCATTGACGAGGTCGACCCAGTCCAACGCATGAAGATGATAGAAATGGACCACATGGTCGTGCACGACCTGTGCTGACATAATGAGGTTGCGCAGCAACCGGGCATTCGGCGGCGGCACGGCGCCGATCGCTTTCTCGACGGCACGAATTGATGCGATGGCGTGAACCGTGGTGCAGACCCCGCAGATGCGCTGGGCGAAGGCCCAAGCATCCCGCGGATCACGACCGCGCAGAATTAACTCGATGCCGCGGAACATTGTCGAGGATGACAACGCCTCCGTGACGACGCCGCCGTCGACCTCCGCTTCGACACGAAGATGCCCCTCGATGCGCGTGACCGGATCGACGACAATGTGCACCATTATTACTCGTTCTCCGACCCGCTATTGTCCGAAGACTTCTCACCGGCGCGATGGCGCACGACTTCGCCAATGCCGTGCATTGCCACGGCTGCCGTAACCAATCCCGTGAGGCCGAGGCCGACAGGGTCGACCCAGTTGCCAACGTCAAAGCCCGCCACATTGGGTAGCCGCTGATAGAACGGCGTCATAGTGTCCCAAAAGTTGGGCTCGGCGCAGCCGATGCACGGGTGGCCGCATCCGATGGGCCAATTGGTGCCTTCGTTCCATTTCACGATTGGGCAATTTTGCGACGTGGCCGGTCCCTTGCACCCCATCTTATAAAGGCAATGACCGTGGCGATGCGCGTCGTCGCCCCATTCCTCGACGTATTGGCCGGCATCGAAATGGGCGCGCCGCTCGCAGCTGTCGTGGATGGACTTGCCGTAGGCAAACAGTGGACGCCGATACTGATCGAGCGGCGGCCAGCGCTTCATCGTCATGTAATAAATAATTAGAGCGGTGATATTCTCGGCATTCGCCGGACACGCCGACATGTTGATGAGATTCGCGACCCCCGGTACCGCGTCGCCGACCGACATCGCTCCCGTCGGATTAGGCCTTGCCGCCGGGATACCGCCGAATGCCGCACAGGTGCCGACCGCGATAGTCGCTGCGGCTTTGCCGCAGATATCGCGGGCGATTTGCAGGGCCGATTTACCGCCAATCGTACAATAGGCCCCGTCGGCGCCCGCGGGAATCGAGCCTTCCACCAAGACGATATATTTTCCCGCATTGTCGCGGACCGTCTCGCTCAGCACCTGCTCGGCTTGGCTGCCGGCGGCCGCCATCAGCATTTCGTGATAACTAAGCGATATTTCGTCGAGAATGAGATCGGCAACGGTCGGATGGCCGGCCCGCAAGAGCGATTCTGAATTGCCCGCGCAGTCCTGGAACTCCAGCCAGATCAAGATTGGCTTTGCTTCGTTTTCAACTGCCGCGGCAATCGCCTGGCCAGCCGTATCCGGCAGCCCAAGGACGGCCGCCATCGAAGCGCAAAAACTGAGGAAGTCGCGGCGAGAAAGTCCGCTTCGTTCGAGTCGCTGAGCAAGCCCCGGGGCGTTCATTGTGTACCGCCGCTCTTCCGCCTCAACGGGGAAGCCGTTGATGTACAGCCTGCATTCACAACGCCACGCGCATATGGTAGCATCTATACGGGTAGAAGCAACATGACGAGCGCTGCATCGAGAACAGCGAGGCCGAGCGCTGTCCTAATAAATCACAAAACCTCGTGTGGTCGCGTTGATATATGTCAATTGGAATGACCCAAGCGCCGCGATAGGCTGCGCTGCCGCGAGTTTTTGTGTCATAGGTTTTGGTACGACACGTATAGACCGGAGCGGAGACAAAGCGATGTGCCTTGGCATTCCCATGGAAGTCATCGCCCTTGATGGTTATCGGGCCCGTTGCTCCGCTCAGGGAGTAGAACGCGAGGTCAGTCTGTTCATGCTGCCGGACGAGCCTGTTAGCATCGGCGATTTCGTCTTGGTGCATGTCGGCTACGCAATCCAAAAAATGACGCCGCAGCAAGCACGATCTTCCTGGGAGCTCTTCGATGCGGCGCTCGCGGCTGAAGGCGCCGACGATTATGCATGAGCTGTCGATCTGCCAAGCTCTCGTTTCGCAAGTCCTAACGCTCGCACAGGAGCGCGCCGCCTCGTCGGTCCGTCAGGTTCGAATCGGCGTCGGGCCGCTTTCCGGCGTCGAATGGCAATTGCTGCAAAGCGCCTACCCGCTGGCCTGCGCGGGTACGCGCGCAGAAGGCTCGCGGCTTGAAATCGAACACACCGAGCTGCGGGTTCGCTGCCGTAGCTGCGGCATCGACTCCGTGGTGGCTCCCAATCATCTGACCTGCACCGCGTGCGGGGATTGGCGGACCGCGCTCATTTCCGGCGACGAGCTGTTATTGTTAAGCGTCGAGCTCGAAATCGCCGACCAAAAAGAGGAGCTTGCCCGTGTGTGAGGCTTGCGGCTGCGGCGCGACATCGCTTGGCGTCAACGACACCGAAACCGTCGAGATATTAGGCCGCTTGCTCGACGCCAACGATCGGACCGCGGCGCATAATCGCGCGCATTTCAACAGTCACCACGTTGTTGCATTCAATCTTATGTCGGCGCCAGGAGCCGGCAAAACCGCACTTCTCGAGACGACCATTGACGCGCTCAGGTCGGAATACCGCATTGCGGTCATCGAAGGCGATCTCGCGACGGAAAATGATGCGAGGAGGATCCGTGCGCGCGGTATTCCAGCGGTTCAGATCACGACAGGAAGCGCATGCCATCTCGACGCGTCCATGGTGCATGCCGCTCTGCATGACCTGGCGCTTGCGGAACTTGATATTGTTTTCATCGAGAACGTCGGCAACCTCGTCTGTCCGGCAAGTTTCGATCTCGGACAGCATCGCAACGTGGTGCTGTTGTCCGTGACGGAAGGCGATGACAAGCCGGCGAAATACCCGGTCATGTTCCGCACTGCGGATATTGTCTTGCTGACAAAGATGGATCTCGCTCCCGTCATGGATGATTTCGACACACAGCGCGCGGAAGATGCGGTCCGCAATCTTGCCAATGCCGCGCCTGTCGTCGCCCTGTCGGCGCGCCAAGCCATGACTCTCGTAACCTGGACCGCATGGTTGCGGGGCGAAGTGACGACAATTCGCGCCGGACATGACCGCCGGAGCGGCACGCGCGAGGCCAACCATGGCCACCACCGCCCAGCAATGGCTTAATCGTCTCCACCGACTCGCCCTGCCGCGCCGGTTCAAAGTGATGAACGTGTGCGGCGGTCACGAGCGAACGATCGCCATGAGCGGCCTGCGAAAAGCGCTGCCAGCCAATGTCGAACTGGTGCCTGGTCCGGGTTGTCCAATTTGCATTTGTCCGGAAGAGATCGTGTACCAGGCCATCCAGCTTGCGCTTCAGGAGAAAGTCATCCTGGTGGCTTTCGGCGATATGCTGCGTGTGCCCGTGAATGTGCGAAAGGGCGAGGTGCGCTCGCTTGAACAGGCTCGTGCCGCCGGAGCCGAGATCGTGCCGATTGCCTCACCGCTCGATGCCGTTCGCATTGCGCGCGACAATGCGAATCGCCGCGTCGTTTTCTTCGCCGCGGGCTTCGAGACCACGATAGCACCGGTCGCCGCCATGATCGCTGAAGGCATCCCGGAGAACCTATCTCTGCTGCTCGCGGGACGCCGCACCTGGCCGGCTGTTGCCATGTTACTTGGTAGTGAAACGCCGGGTTTCGATGCGCTCGTCGCACCTGGGCATGTATCGACCGTCATGGGTCCCGAAGAGTGGGCCTTCGTGCCGGAAACGCATGGCATACCCGCGGCGGTGGGCGGCTTCACCGCCGAAAGTCTAATTGCAGCCCTCTATTCAGTGCTGAGGCAGCTCGTTGAAAAGCGCTGCTTTCTCGATAATTGCTATCCCGAAGTTGTCAGACCCGGCGGCAACTCCGTCGCGCAACGCCAGCTCGCGACCACGATGGACGTAGTGGACGCCGATTGGCGCGGCATCGGCATGATCCCGGCGTCCGGCTATGCCTTACGGCAAGATTTCGCCAGGCACGATGCAACGCGGCTGTATCCCATCCACGACGAAGCCATGCGCAAACACGCCGGACAAATGCCACCCGGCTGCGATTGCGCGCGTGTCGTGCTCGGCAGCATTTACCCCGATCAGTGTGTGCTCTATGGCCGTGCCTGCACACCGCGCACGCCGATCGGGCCGTGCATGGTATCGGATGAAGGCGCCTGCCGTATCTGGTGGTCAAACGGCGTCAGGACGCCGCGCGAAACGGCTCCTGCTCCCGCATACAGTTAGGGCGAAAGCGTGAAATCGGATCAGAGCTCTTGTCCAATACGTGGTTTATGACTGTGCCCCTTCGAAGAAAGCGTCGCGTCCGCGTCTATGCGCAAAAACTGATATTCGGCGGTCGCGTCCAGGGTGTCGGATTCCGTCCCTTCGTCTATCGCACGGCACAACGTTGCGGTGTTCGCGGCTGGGTACGAAACCGGTCCGGCGTGGTCGAAGTTTTGGCGCAGGGTGCGCCCGAAATGCTGCAGCTATTCCGGCACACGCTGATGACCGAAGCGCCTCCGCTGGCGCGCCCTGAGGTCCTCACCGAGCAAGCGATCAAGACGCAACGGCTTGCCGATTTTCAAATCCGCCAAAGCGAAAGTGCGCTATCGGCGCAGGTGCACATCCCGCCCGATCAGTTTGCGTGCGACGACTGCTTGGCCGAGTTCAACGATCCCCGCGACCGACGCTTCCAATATCCGTTCATCAATTGCACCCAATGCGGGCCACGCTACACCTTGATCGAGCGACTACCCTACGATCGCGCAAATACCTCCATGGCGCGGTTTCATTTCTGTCCGCGCTGCGCGGCGGAATATGCCGACCCCGGCGACCGGCGATTTCATGCCGAGCCCCTCGCCTGCCCCGATTGCGGCCCGCGCCTTGAGTTTTGTGCATCGGGCAACGATGCGCTCTTTGGTCCGGCGGCCTTTGCCGCTGCTTTGCTTGCGCTCCGATCAAGCAAGATTGTCGCCGTCAAGGGGATCGGCGGCTATCATCTGCTCTGTGACGCCCGCAATTCTGCGGCAGTTAGCACACTGCGCACGCGCAAAAACAGGCCGGATAAACCTTTTGCGGTCATGTTTCCGCTGCAGAGCGACCTCGCGGCGCTGCGCCGCGCGGTTCGACCGCTTGCCGCCCATGAAGACATGTTGCGCAATCCTATGCGCCCGATAGTGCTGGTGCCAAAACAGACGCAGTGCAATCTGGCGTCGGAGATTGCGCCCGGCTGCGCCGAAATCGGCGCCATGCTTCCCTACAGTCCGCTGCATCATCTTTTGATCGAAGAGTTCGGCGCACCGCTCGTCGCGACCTCCGCCAATATCAGTGGCGAACCCGTCTTGACCGAGAATGAGACGGCTACCGCGCGCCTCGATGCCATCGCCGACGGGTTTCTCCATCACGATCGGCCGATCGTGCGGCCAGCGGACGATCCGGTCTATCGGATTATTGCCGACGCGCCGCGACCGATACGGCTGGGACGCGGCAATGCCCCGCTCGAGATCGAATTGCCGTTTTCCCTCCCGAGCCCGCTGTTGGCGCTGGGCGGTCAGCTCAAAAACACCGTGGCGCTCGGTTGGGGAAACCGGGTCGTCGTCTCGACGCACCTCGGTGACATGGACACGCCGCGCGGCCTTGCGCTGCTAAAGACCGTCGCCGCCGACCTGCAGACGCTCTACGGCGTCGCTGCCCAGGCGGTTCTTTGCGATTCCCATCCGGGCTATGCGACCACGCGCTTGGCGCCGCAGCTTGGACTCCCGGTGCGCAAGATTTTTCACCACGAGGCGCATGCTTCAGCGCTAATCGGCGAATTCGGGCAGGCCGGGGACTGTCTGGTCTTTACCTGGGACGGTGCAGGTTTTGGTCGTGACGGAACGATCTGGGGCGGCGAGGCCATGCTGGGACGACCAGGCCGGTGGCGACGCGTCGCGACAGTGCGGCCGTTTGCGTTGCTGGGCGGCGATCGAGCTGCGCTGGATCCCTGGAGAATAGCACTGGCGCTGTGCTGGGAAGTCGGAAAGGAATGGCAGATCGCCGGTAAGGATACTGCGTTATTGCATCATGCGTGGTCGCGCCGCCTCAATTGTCCGCAAACGTCCTCGATTGGCAGGCTATTCGATGGCGCCGCCGCCTTGCTCGGTCTTCTGTCCCGGAGCAGCTATGAAGGACAGGCTGCAAGTCACGTGGAAGCCATCTGTGACGATACCGCCGAACCGATTGCACTGCCGTTATCCCGGCGCTCGGACGGTGTGTGGGAGAGCGACTGGACGCCCCTGCTCGATATCTTGCAGAATTCGCGGCATAGCGTGGCCGACAGGGCCGGCGTATTTCATGCCACGCTCGCTGAGCTTTTGCTGACACAGGCCCGCGCCGTGCGGGCCCGATACGGCGTCGATCGATTGGGTCTGACGGGCGGCGTTTTTCAGAACCGAGTCTTATGCGAGCGGGTTCGATCCGCAGCGCAAAATGAAGGTTTCTCCGTTTACCATCCGGAACGGTTGCCGTGCAACGACGCCGGCCTCAGCTTCGGGCAAATTGTCGAGGCAGGGGCAGGCTGATCATGGAAGACCAGTTCGTGACGCTCGCACATGGCAATGGCGGCCGCTACATGCGGGAGCTAATCGCCGGGATTTTCGTTCGTCACCTTGCCAACCCACAACTCGACGTCGCGGCCGACGCCGTTTACCTAGCGATGCCGCCGGGCGACCTCATGATCACGACCGACGGTTTTACAGTGGAGCCACTAGAGTTTCCGGGCGGCGACATCGGCTCGCTCGCGGTGCACGGCACCGTCAACGACCTCGCCGTTGCCGGCGCTACCCCACTCTATCTGACGCTAAACACTTTCATCGAAGAGGGACTGGAGATCTCCCAGCTCGACCGCTTGATACAAAGCATGGCGCACGCAGCCCAATCCTGCGGCGTGAACGTCGTTGCGGGCGACACAAAAGTTCTGCGCCGCGGCGAGGGCGGCGGCCTCTATTTGGCGACAACGGGCATTGGAATACGGCGACCTGGGCTGCGCTTGGGCGTTGATCGGATATGTGCCGGCGACAAGATTTTGGTGAGCGGACCGGTGGGCGATCACGGCACCGCGGTATTGCTTGCGCGAGAGGAATTCGGCCTCAGCGGCGATCTCGCCTCTGACTCGGCCAGTGTCTTTGTTTTGGCGCAAGCGCTATGGGATCAACCGGGCTTGCGGTTTACCCGCGATCCGACCCGTGGCGGTCTCGTCACGGTGATGCATGACATCGCGCACGCAACGGGCCTCACCGTGCGTCTTGAGGAAAATGCCATCCCGGTTCACGCACCGGTGCGCGGCGTGTGCGACATACTGGGTTACGATCCGCTCTATCTCGCCTGCGAGGGCCGCGTCGTCGCCGTGGTCTCAGAAGAAGCGGCCGCGCGCGCCTGCGACATTTGGCGCGCGTTGCCCGGCGGCGAAGCAGCCGCGATCATCGGACAACTGAGCGGGATCGGCGCTCAGGTCGTCATGCAGACCGAGATCGGAGGCGAACGGTTGCTGAATGAACTTGAGGATGATCCGCTGCCGCGGATTTGCTGATGGCATTGGATATATGCAAGCAGTTGCAACCGCCTCGATCTGATCAATATGGACGATGACTGGCGTGTGCTTCACTGCGGACCGGAAAGCATCGGTCAGCGCATAGACCAATATGACATATCTGTGAATGATATAGCTCAATAACTGCACGGGCCGATGGTGCTGTATTGGCATCGCAATCGACGGTGCCAACCCGTGAAATCCGAGATCATCCAGGAACTTGGGCAATCCGATCTGCTGCTGCCGGCCCGCATTACCGAGGGCTTGGCGGCAAACGATAAAGTAAAGGTGCGCTTGAGCGTGCTGCAGGCCGCAGCCGGTCACGCTCGCGACTCCAACGCCAGGCGGTTCGAACTTGGCGGCGAATGCCGCGCTGCGGGCATCGACCCCGTAACCATGGAACTGCTCGTCAATCGCGCGAGCCCTTCCGCCGACGGCGGTATGCACGCACCCGGCCTCGGCGACCTCAAGACCGCGATTTGGGGCGACGTGGCGACGATGGCGCGCGCGGTCAAGGCCGGCGATAAGGCGGCCGGCGATCTCGCGCTGCAACGCCTTTCGGCGCTCGAAAAGGCGCTGCAACTCGGGTCGCACGATGACGTCGCGCCCGAGCAAGTCGTCAGGCTGACCGCGATTGCCGATACGGCTGGCGACAGCCTCCATCAGCTTGTGATGGATTTGCACAAATTGCTCAATGGACTAGCCGCAAGTCACGCAGAACACGTGATCGACGGCGCGCATGTCTATGGACTTCTACCGCAGGATCGCCCCGCGATCGAAGCTTTTATGCGCGGCATCGCGGCAACCGCACCGTTGAAATTCGGCCACCCAGGACTGACGACAACGGCGGCGCGCGCCGACACGCGGCTCACCATCCAGAACGATATCGGCGAGACCGATGCGCACGTCGTCGTCATTGCCGTCGAGCCCGACGTGGTGACTGTCACCTACACTGACGTTCATCTCATTCGCGCCAGATTTTTCGCCGGACTGTTTAAGGGCTTCGCAGTGGAATGGAGCGGGCTTGAACGCAAAAGCGCGGCGGGACTTGCCGAGGATGGCGTGTTCTTTCTCATCACAGGCCGCTATCGAACCGCAAATGACGACAGCCGAGACTTATTTCTTGAAGCTCTCGGCGCATCGCTGGTCTTCCTGATCGACTGGAACAAGGCTCGCAAAGTGTTGCGGGCGTGGGTTTCCAAAAACGACGCCATCCATATCCTCGATTGGGCGGCACGCCACCGCTGCGGCCACCGCGGCTTCCTAGAGCTCGGCGGCGGCGAATTCGTGGCGGAGGCGGTGCGCCACGCAGCCTCGACCCGGATCGGATTTGGCGAACAGTTGGACCGCGTGCTGGGGCGCGACGCCGCCATCGATTTTCTCAAGACGGTGCTGCGTGTCGCCGCCGAGGCGTTGCTGCAAGGCAATTCGGTCCGGCAAGCCCGTGATCGCATCGAGGCCGACCTCGTGCGGCACTTGCAACGCGTCGATATCGCATTGTTGGCGATCGTGATCCGGCAGGCCGGACTGGCACGCGAAATCGGCGCCGGCATTGCCCATTTTCTCGACGAACGCCGGCTGCATCGCCAGTTCGATGGTGAGGTGCTGGCGAAGAATGCGCGGCTGATCGAGGAGAAGGCCGATCGGATTGCGATGGAGACGCGCAGCGAGATCGCGCGATTGGATGCTGACCGCAACATCCAACGCCTCGTCGATCAGATCGAAAATGCAATCGACGAGCTCGAGCAGGCGGCCTTTATCGCTTCGCTCGCCCCGCACGCGCTCGCCACTGAGTTGATCGGTCCGCTGCGCGAACTTTGTTCGGCGGTCATTTCCGGCACCGAAGCCGCGGCAATCGGAATTGCCGCCGCCGCCGAGGTTCCCGAGGGCCATCGCGTCGATTCCGAGGACGCGCTTGCCGCGGTCGGTCGGCTGATCGATGCCGAGCACCAGGCCGACGCTGCGGAACGTAAGGTAACCACCAATATACTCAGCGGCGAATATGATCTGAGAACCTCGTTGTCCGTCGTCGAACTGGCCCGCGCGCTGGAACGTGCGACCGATCGGCTGGCGGCTTTCGGGCATGCGCTGCGCGAACACGTGCTCGCCGAGCTTGCCGGATAACCGAGAGGATGCAAATGCAAATCGTGCCCATCGGCGCCGGATCGACCGAACGGCCGTCCGTCGAGATCGTTGGCGCCAAAGCGGCAAATCTTGCCCGTGTCGCAGCGCTCGGCCTTCCGGTGCCGCCTGCCTTCGTACTGCCTGTCGAGCTGTGTGCCGCGATCGTTGACGGAGATATCAAGGCGCGCCAACGACTCGACGACGGTCTCACCGAAGGTATTGAATTTCTCGAAACTGCCACCGGCCGAAAATTCGGCGACCGGCGCGCTCCGCTGCTGGTATCGGTACGCTCCGGCGCCGCGCGTTCGATGCCAGGCATGTTGGATACCGTTCTCAATGTCGGCTGTACGGCGACGGCGGTGCGCGGCCTGGTGCGGATTACCGGTCGTCCACGCTTCGCCTTCGACTGCCGCCGGCGCTTTCTGGAAAGTTACGCGACTGTAGTGCTCGGCGTCGCGCCAGCGGTCTTCAAGACGCTGCGCGACGAGTTAGTGCGCAGCGAAGGCGTCGCCGGCGAACAGGCGCTCGACGGCGAAGCGCTCGAACGGCTTGGGGCGTCCTATCAAAATGCGATCGACGACGAACGCTACGTCCTTGCGGAAACGCCGATGGAGCAATTGCGCGCCGCCGCCGAAGCGGTCTACCGCTCGTGGGGCAGCGATCGCGCGCTGACCTATCGAAAACTCGAACATCTCGAGGATTTGCGGGGCACGGCAGTAACGGTTCAAGCCATGGTCTTCGGCAACAGCGGGTTGTTGTCCGGCGCAGGCGTTGCGTTCTCGCGTGATCCTTCGACCGGCGCCGACACGCCCGTCATCGAAGTCATGTTCGACGCGCAAGGCGAAGACGTTGTGTCGGGACGGCATAGCCCGGAAACCGAGGAAGCGATTATTCGCCGGCTGCCGGATGTTGCCGTGCAATTGCGCGATGCGCTGTCGCTTCTCGAGGGCGAGTTTGGCGATGTTCAGGATGTCGAATTCACTATCGAGGACGGCAAGCTGTGGATATTGCAGACGCGTTCCGCGAAGCGGTCGCCGCTTGCGGCGTTGCGTTTCGCGATCGGCTTGGTGAAGCAAGGTCGGATCACGCCCGCGGAAGCGTTACGACGTTTGCACCGCGTCAACTTGAATAGGCTCGCGCACGCACGACTTGCGGATATCGGCGAAGCCGCCTTACGCGGTGTCGGCGCGTCCATTGGCATCGCCGTCGGTCGCGCGGTTTTCGATTCCGACAGCGCGGCGCGGCTCGCCGCCAACGGCGATCCCGTGATTTTGGTTCGGCCCGATACCGATACCGCCGATGTCGCCGGCTTCGCGGTGGCGTCGGGGATAGTCACGGCGATCGGCGGCCGCACGGCACACGCGGCGCTGGTGGCGCGGCAGATGGATAAGCCTTGCGTCGTCGGCTGCGCCGCGCTTGCGGTGGACGCCGCCGCCCGCTGTGCCCGACTGCCGACGGCGACCGTCAAAGAGGGCGATTGGCTTTCGGTCGACGGCGAAACAGGCACTATCTATCTCGGCCGCGGCCGGGTCGTTTTCGATCGTCCGGACGAAGAGCTTGCGGAGATCGAGCGCTGGCGCAACAACGCGCGCGAGCTTGCACCGATCCCTGCCCCGGCCGCATAAAGCCGATTGCAAACCGAAGCTAGACCGGCGGCGACCGCTCGATTATAGCTCCGGCTTCGATTATTGGCTCGGACGCGGCCCAGCCTGAGGTCCCATGCGCGACTTTGCACCGCCGTCCCGGCGCGATCTTTGGATCCATTGGCTGATCTACCCCGGGCACTCTTTACCGACTGCTGCGGCGCCCGTCCTGGTGGCAAGCGGGCTCGCCATTCACGACCACGTTTTCGCGCCGATGCCAGCGCTGGCAGCCTTCTTCGCTAGTTGGCTGATCCACATTGCCGGACTGTTCACCGACAATTATGAGCTCGTCGCGCGACACCCGACCGTCAACGAGCATCCCGAATTGCTCGACGCGATCAAGAATGGGACGCTGACGCTTAGCGGGATGCGGCTCGCGATCATGATCTGCCTGGCGCTTGCGGCGCTGGGGACCGGTCCGTATCTGCTCGAAGTCGCGGGCCCGCCGGTCATCGCGATCGGCATCCTAGGCATGGCGGGAAGCCTGGGCTATTCGGCGGGGCCCTTCCCCATCGGCAAGTATGGCGTTTCCGATCTACACTTCTTTATAATGTTCGGCGTTTTCGCCCCCGCGGCCGCTTATTATGTCCAGCTCGCCGCCTACCACGAGGCGGTGTCGGGATGGTCCGTGTTGTTTCATGACATGCCGCTGCGAACCCTGATCGTTGGCCTGCCGCTTGGCGCGTTTTCGGTCATGGTTCTGATCATCGACGACGTGAGGGACCGCCATTTCGATGCGGCGAAAGGCTGGCGTACAGGGCCGATCCGTTTCGGGATGACCTGGAGCCGTGTGGAATATCTTTTCATGGTAGGCTTCGCCTACCTCGTTCCATTCTGGTTCTGGCTGCGTTGGGGATTCGGGATTTGGGTATTGTTGCCGCTTATCACGCTGCCGTTCGCCGCCATGATCGCACGAAACGTGTGGACCAGCGATGACCACGACACCTTGCTGCCGATGACGCCTTTGGCGGCGCTGCTCTGGTTCGTCTATGCCACGCTGCTTGCCGTCGGCCTCGCGCTCTAAACTTCACGTGCCAATCGGGGAGAACGCGCGCGCCTTGTCGTCATAGACGAACAGTTCGGCGTAACGGCCCCACGCCGTCGCAGCGCGCAAGGTTCGTTCCGCGTCGAGGTGGCTCAAATGATCTTCAAGCTCCATCTCGAATCGCATCCGCGGTGCCCCGCGCGCTTCTCGCTCGTGAAGGATACGGCAGATATGTGCCGCCAACGGCACAAACCGCAGCAGATGTTCCTTGAACAGCCGTTTGCGATCGTCTGTGTTGCTGCGTGCGAAGACCTGTCCCGCGGTCGTAAGCTTCAAAGCGCCATCTTTGAGCTCGGCAAATTCTAAAATATGCAGGCCTTCGGCGATCGGGAAGAGATCGTTGATTTCCAGCGTAAGCGAGCTCGCCAGCGTATCGAGATCCGCATGGCCGCTATAGGGCGCGGCCGCGAGGATCTCGATCAATCCGCTCATCCGATTGACGGAAGCCCGCGGCAAGGGCTGGGCCGCTCCGTTATGCGTTTGCTTTGATGCGCCCAGCGAAGCGATCGCCCGCGCCGTCAGCACCGAATAGACATGATCCACGATATCGCCGAATTCGTCGTCGAGCCGGTTGCGCGGTCGCGGCAGCGTGACCGGAATCTCGGCGGCGATCCGCGCCGGATTTGTCGACAGCACGACCAAGCGATCGCACATCAGCACCGCTTCCTCGATGTTATGCGTCACCATGAGCACTGACTTGGTCGGCAGCTGGTGTTCCACCCATAGATCGAGAAAATCCGTACGCAATGTCTCGGAGGTCAATATATCGAGCGCCGAAAACGGCTCATCCATCAACAGCAAATCGGGCCGCGTCGCCGTCGCCCTGGCAAAGCCTACGCGTTGCCGCATGCCGCCGGAAAGCTCACGTGGATAGGCGGACTGGAATCCATCAAGGCCGATCAGATCGATGGCATCCTCCGCGCGCTGCCGGGCCTCCGCGCGCGGTAAGCCAAGCGCGTCCAGTCCGGCCTCGACATTTTCAAGCACCGTCAGCCATGGAAACAGCGCGAAAGTCTGAAACACGATGGCAATGCCTTCGGCGGGTTCGGTCAGCGGCGCACCTCGGTAGCGGACTTCGCCGGAGGTAGGTCTGATGAGGCCGCCCGCAATCCGCAGCAAGGTCGATTTGCCCGACCCCGAGCGGCCTAGGAGCCCGAGAATCTCGCCGGCCTGGATTGACACGTTGATGTTGTCCAAGACCAAAAGCGGCTCGCCCGAGCGCTTCGGAAAGGCCATGCACACCTTGCGCAGGTCGATGATGGCGCTCTGATCATCGGCCATAATTCGCTATCCTCAATCGAGCCGCGTCCGGCGTTCGGCATAGGCATACAGCGGCCGCCACAGCAGACGATTCATCCCCACCACAAGCACGGACATAACCGCAATTCCGAGCGCAATCCGCGGAAAATCGCCGGCTACCGTCATTCGCGCGATGTATGCACCCAAACCCGACCCATCGAGCTTGGTCGGGCCCCAACTGACCGCCTCCGAGACAATGCTTGCGTTCCAAGCTCCGCCCGACGCGGTGATGGCGCCCGTTACGTAATACGGAAGGACGCCCGGAAGTATGACATCGCGCCACCAGTGCCACCCGCGAATCCGGAACGTCGCCGCCGCCTCCTTGAAGTCAGTCGGGAAAGCGCTGGCACCGGCGACGACGTTGAACAGAATGTACCATTGCGTCCCCAGGATCATCAACGGCGTCAGCCAGATGTCCGGGGTGAGATGGAAACGCACGATGAGAACGACGAAGATCGGGAACAGCAGGTTGGCCGGGAAGGCGGCGAGGAACTGCGCCACCGGCTGCACCCGCTCCGCCCAGGCCGGGCGCAGCCCGACCCACACCCCGATGGGCACCCATACC
>PLTE01000399.1 GCA_003164375.1 Hyphomicrobiales bacterium
GGACCGGAGATCTGGCAGCAGACCGACGGCACGGTCGATGGCTTCGTTTGCGCGGTCGGCACCGGTGGCACGCTTGCCGGCACCGCCATTGCACTCAAAGCTTTGGCGCTCAAGGCAGCAGCCGACAAAGCGGTGCGCATTGCGCTTGCCGATCCGATGGGGGCTGCGCTTTTCAGCTACTACACGACCGGCGTGCTGAAATCCGAAGGCTCCTCGATCACCGAGGGCATCGGCCAGGGCCGCATTACCAAAAATCTCGAAGACGCGCCGATCGACACGGCCTACCAGATTCCCGATGCCGAAGCGGTGTCGATCATCTTCGACCTGCTCGAACACGAAGGCCTCTGCCTCGGCGGCTCTTCTGGGATCAACATTGCCGGCGCGGTTCGCCTCGCCAAGGAGCTCGGGCCCGGCCATACTGTGGTGACCGTGCTTGCCGATTACGGGACGCGCTACCAGTCGAAGCTGTTCAATCCGCAATTCCTGCGCGAGAAAAACCTGCCGGTGCCGCCGTGGCTCGAGCGCAAGTCGAGCATCAAGGTTCCCTATGAATGAACTTCACGGTCACGCCGGCGTTAGCCATTGAGAGCAATCATGTTGCGAACCGATAATACTTCTGCCCCCTCGCCCACGAGCCGCTGGCTGGTGTCGACCGATTGGCTGGCCGAGCATCTGCGCGATGCCAACGTCGTTGCGGTCGACGCTTCCTATTTTTTGCCGACGCAAAACCGCGACGCCCATGCCGAATACCGCAGCGGCCATATCCCCGGCGCCGTGTTCTTCGATATCGAGGCGGTCAGCGATCACTCGACCGACTTGCCGCACATGCTGCCCGGCCCGACGCAATTCGGCGCGGCCGTCGGCGCTCTCGGCATCGGCGACGGCGACACGGTCGTCGTCTACGACAGCGTCGGACTGCTTTCCGCGGCGCGCGTGTGGTGGACGTTCCGCCTGTTCGGCTCGAAATCGGCCTATATTCTCGACGGCGGCTTGCCGAAATGGAAAGCCGAGGGCCGCCAGATTGAGGCCGGCGATGTCAGACCGCGGGCGACCAAAACATTCACTGCACAAATGAATGTCGCCGCCGTCGCCACCCTTGACGAGGTGCGGCTCGCGCAAGCCAGCGATTCAACGCAGATCGTCGACGCCCGCTCGGCGGAACGCTTTGCCGGCAAGATGCCGGAGCCGCGGCCGGGATTACGGTCGGGTCACATACCGCGGTCCTTCAACGTGCCTTACGACCGCTTGCTTGAGAACGGTCGGCTGGCCTCGCGCGAGCGCGTCGTGGCGGCGTTTACCTCCGCGGGCGTCGATCTCGACCAGCCTATCATCACCAGCTGCGGCTCAGGCGTCACCGCCGCGATCCTGACCTTCGCGCTCGAATCGATCGGCAAAGAACCGAAGGGCCTTTACGACGGCTCCTGGGCGGAATGGGGCTCGCGCCCCGATCTTCCGGTCGAGCGCGGCTGACCTGGGGCTAATAGGACCTGGGGGTTATAAGACCTGAGGCCATCGCGCCTGCTCGCGAGAGGAGCTATGTCATGTCGGAAAATACTGGGTGTCGTCACCCATCATCCATGCCGACATGGCTGTGTTCCCCGCACCAACCGTCGTTCTGAACGATTGCCCATTCCTGGACGGTCGACGACGACGGCGCCGGTGCATGCCGCCGGCATTCGCCGCGCTTCGCGTGCTGGCGCAGATGCGTCTCCGGCTGATCGTCCGCTAACGGCCACCAAAACTTGCAATTGCGACAACGTAGGTTCGAATTCTCATACGACATTAGGCCGCCTCCAGATTTGGCTCGCGCTCAAATCGATCGGCAAAGAGCCGAAGGACCTCTATGACGGCTCCTGAACGGAATGGTGCTCGCACCCCGATCTGCCGGTCGAGCACGGATAGAAACCCTGCTCAATTGATCTTAATACCCGCCGCCTTCGCCAGCACGATATTCGCCGCAACTTCCTTTTTGATGAGCGCATCGAATTCCGCGGGCGATAGCGGCATCGGTTCGATGCCTTGCGGTTTAAGCTTGTCCATCACCGCCGGTTCGGCCATCGCCTGTTGCGTTTCCTGGCGCAGGCGCTCGACAATGGCGCGATCGGTGTGGGCGGGCACGAACAGGCCCATCCAGTAATTGTAATCGGAATCCGCGTAGCCGGCCTCGATCGTGGTCGGCACGTTCGGCAGCGATGTCGATCGTTTTGGCGTACAGACCGCGAGCGCGACGAGCTTACCGTCGGCGATGAAGGGCAGCGCGGACGGCACTCCCATGCAGGCAAAATCGACCCGCCCTGTCATGACTTCGGTGATTGCTTCAAGGCCGCCTTTGAACGGCACGTGGGTGGCGTTGAACCCGGCGCTCAAGCGAAGTCGTTCCGCGGCCAAATGCGTCGCGCTGCCGATTCCCGCCGAGCCGAAGGTCATGTTCTCGGATTTTGCCGCGCTCACGAATTGGCTGAGCGTCTTGATACCCTTCGAGGGGGCGATGATGACAACATTGGGAACAGTTCCGAATGGGATGACAGCGGAAAAGTCGCGCGTCACGTCGTACGGCGCGTCCGGATAGATGGCTGGCGCCGCGGAATGCGCCGATGCATTGACGAGGAGAGTGTAACCGTCCGGCGGCGCTTGAGCGACGACGGCGCAGCCGATCGTGCCGCCCGCTCCGCCACGGTCTTCCACCACAATTGGCTGGCCAAGCCGCGCCGACAACGGGTCGAGCACGACACGCCCGACAATGTCGATGCTGCTGCCCGCCGAAAAAGGGACGATGGCGCGAAGAGGTCGCGAGGGCCAATTCGGCTCGGCCGATACGCTGCCAAGGGGAAGCGGGCAAGCGAGCGCCGCCATGGCAACCCGTAAAAATTCGCGGCGCGTCGTCATGGATGGGTCCTCCTGCGTCGCCGAGTGGCCGTGAACCGGCTGCCGTTTGCGCGGTCGCAACATCGAAGAACCTCGCCGCGAAAGCAAGCGTCGGGGTCTGAAAAGTTACGTTTAAGGGCGAGACTGAAATGCGCGAAAGCCGCAGGAGCGTGTCCTGCGGCTTTGCGTAGTTGCGCCCGCTGCGGGGAGAGCGGAATTCAGCGTGCGCCAGTAAATTGGTCTTAGAGTTTCGAGCCCTGATCGCCGTCTCCGCCGAGCCGGTCCTGAAACCTGTCGCCAGGACCGCCATGACCGTCTGACCCGAAGCGGCCGCCATTGTGTCCCCAGCCGTGATCGCCATGAGCGTCACCACGGCCGTACTCGTTGAAGGCGTGCAGGCGATGATGCGGCCGTAAGATGTGGGCGAGCGCCGTGAAGCGGCCCTTTTGCTCGTCCGTGAGGCTCGCATACAACGGCGTGCCGGTATCGGCGAGCTTCTTCAGCGCCGCACTGGCCTTGGCCATAGTGTCCGCGCGTCGCGCCAGCCGATCGAACGGCGACGCCGGCGGCGCCGATTGATCGGCGGCCTGACGCGCCTCGCGGGCTTGCATGCGCTGGATGCGCAACTGCACCCGATCGCGTAGCGCTTGCTCGAACGGCGGCCAATTCTTCGTCTGGTCGGGCGTGAGTTCGAGACCGGCCTTGAGCGCGGCGATCCGTGCGTCGGCGAATGCGTTAACATCGGCCACGCTCGGCCGATGCCGATGCTCCGCGCCGGGGCCGCCGTCACGGAGACCGCCGTGATCACCGAAACCATGCCCGCCAAAACCCTGCTGCGCGTAGACGAAAGTGGAACCGGCGAGAGCAAGAAATGCCGTCGCGGCTAACGCCATTTTAAACCCGGTCGACTTGATCATGTAATCCTCCTCGGAAGGTTTCCCGAACTAAAAGACCAACCCGATGATGAGACAAGTTAATCTTTCGACAGGTTCGCCTTGATGGGATTACAAGCCCGTAATATTTCCAAAGCAAAAAACTCTGCGGTACTTTCGTGGTATCGGTGGATCAGATAATTTTTCGCCGCGATCGCACAGAGCGCCGCCGCATTCTCTGCGCTCGCTCAGCGCAACACCTGGCGCAGAAACAGCCGCGTGCGTTCGTGCTGCGGAGCATCGAAGAAGCCGTTGGGCTCGTTGATCTCGACGATCTGTCCATCGGCCATCAGGATCACGCGGTCGGCGACCTGGCGCGCGAAGCCCATTTCGTGCGACACCACCAGCATGGTGATGCCATCGGTCGCCAGCTCCACCATGGTGTCGAGCACTTCTTTCACCATTTCCGGATCGAGCGCAGACGTCGGTTCGTCGAACAGCATGATGCTGGGGCTCATGCACAAGGCCCGCGCGATGGCGACGCGCTGCTGTTGGCCACCGGACAGGCGCGCCGGATATTTTTGCGCCTGTTCCGGAATTTTCACGCGGGCCAGATAGCTCATGGCGAGCTCCTCGGCCTCTTTCTTCGGCATCCGCCGGACCCAAATCGGCGCCAGCGTGCAGTTTTCGAGCACGGTGAGATGCGGAAACAGATTGAAATGCTGAAACACCATGCCGACGTCGCGGCGCACCGCGACGATATGTTTGGGATCGTCTGTCAATTCGATGCCGTCGACGACGATGCGGCCGCGCTGCCAGTCTTCCAGCCGATTGATACAGCGCAAGAGCGTCGACTTGCCGCCGCCCGACGGACCGCAGATGACGATGCGCTCACCGCGCGCGACGGTCAGATTGATGTCGCGCAACACGTGGAACTCGCCATACCACTTATGCAAGCCGGTGATTTCGACGGCCGGTCCGGCGCGCGGCGAAACCGGTTGGTCCGGACGCTGTTCCATCAAAGCCCTTTCAGCGCCGTTGCGCGCGCGCCAACCGCGTCTCGACACTGCGCGCGTAGCGCGACATGCCGTAGCAGCAGGCAAAGTAAAACATCGCGGCAAAAACATAGCCGGTAACGCTGGTGACCGGCGTCGCCCAGTGCGGATCGGCGCGCGCGGCCTCGATCGTGCGCAAGAAATCGAAAATGCCGACGACAAAAACCAGCGTGGTATCCTTGAACAGACCGATAAAAGTATTGACGATATTCGGCAGCGTCACCCGCAACGCCTGCGGCAGGACGACAAGAGCCATCATGCGCCAGTAAGGCAACCCCAGCGCCCGGGCCGCCTCGTACTGGCCCCGCGGCACCGCGGCGAGCCCTCCCCGCACCACTTCCGCCATATAGGCGGAGGCGAACAGCGCAACGCCGATCAGCGCGCGTAAAAGCTTATCCGGCGCAAAGCGCTCCGGCACGAACAGCGGCAGCATGACGCTTGCCATGAACAGAACGGTGATCAGCGGCACGCCGCGGACGAATTCGATGAAGGTCACCGAGCACAACCGCACCACCGCGATTTCGGACCGCCGCCCTAGCGCCAGCAGAATCCCAAGCGGCAAGGACACCACGATGCCGACCGTGGCGACGACAATGGTGACGAGGATGCCGCCCCACAGCGAAGTCGAGACTTGGGACAGACCGAACATCGGCACGCCGCTCAGCAGAACGAAGGACAGGATCGGCAGCACGATGAAAAAATAAAACGCGCCGATGTCGCGGCGCGGCGCCGCAAGCCACGCCAGCCATACGATGCCGAATGCCAGCGCCAGGAAGAATAGATCGACCCGCCAGCGCTCACCGATCGGATAGAAGCCATAGATGAAATAGTTCAGCCAGACTCGCACGAAGGCCCAGCAGGCGCCGGGCTCAGGATTCACCGGCGACGCGAGGCACGCCTCGCGGTCATGCCCCGACCACACCGCATCGAGCAGGAAAAATCGTAACAGTTGCGGCACCACCCAGCAGACGGACACCACGCAGATCGCGGTCAGCGCGATATTGCCGGGCGACGACAGAAGATTCGCGCGCAGCCAACCGATCGCGCCGGCGCGCGCCGGCGGCGGCGGCAACCGTTGCGCCGGCACGGTGCGGAGATAGAAACTGTCGGCGGTCGCTGCCATGGTCCTCAGCGCTCCACGACGGCGATCGCATGCCCGTAAAGATTCATGATGAGCGATGTGACCAGACTGATGGCAAGATAGACCGCCATGGTGATGGCAATCACTTCGACGGCCTGGCCGGTGATGTTGAGCACGCTGCCGGCGAAGACCTGGACCAGATCGGGATAGCCGATAGCGACCGCGAGCGACGAATTCTTGATCAGATTGAGGTATTGGCTTGTCAAGGGCGGCACGATGACCCGCATCGCCTGCGGTACGACGACGAGCCGCAGCGTCGTGCCCGGCCGCAAGCCCAACGCCTGCGCGGCTTCGGTCTGGCCGGGCGACACCGCCAGCACGCCGGCACGGACAACCTCGGCGATGAAGGCCGCGGTATAGATCGACAGCGCGGCAAGCAGCGCTGCGAACTCCGGCAGGATTTCGATGCCGCCCAGCACGTTGAAGCGGCCGGACTGCGGATAGCTAAAGCGGATCGGCAAATCCGTCAGCAGCGTGAACCCGAGCGGCAAGCCGATGATCAGGGCGAGCGCAATCCACAGCAGCGGGGCGCGCTGGCCGGTTTGCTCCTGGCGGCGGCGCGCCCAAACGCGCAGCGCGATGGCGGCTGCGACCGCAACGAAGAGCGTGATCAGCACATAGCGAAAGCTTGCGGCGAATTCCGGCCGCGGCAAAAACAGTCCCCGATTGTTGAGAATGATGCCGCCCGAAAACGCGACGCTGTCGCGCAATTCCGGCAGCGATTTGAGGACGGCGTTGTACCAGAACAGAATCTGGAGGAGCAGCGGTACGTTGCGGATCAGTTCGACATAGCCGGCCGCTAGTTTGGCGACCAGCCAATTGCGCGACAGCCGGCCAAGCCCGACGATAAAGCCGAGCACGGTCGCGAGCGCAATACCGATGCCGGCGACCAGCAGCGTGTTGAGAAGACCGACCCAGAAGGCGCGCCCGAACGTCGAGGTGCTCGACGAATAGGCGATCAGCGTCTGGCTGATGTCGAAGCCGGCGGTATTGTTCCAGAAGCCGAAGCCAGATGCGATGTGGGCTTGCGCCAGATTTTGCGCCGCGTTGACCATCGCCGCGTAGGCGATGCCGCCAACGATCGCGACCAGCCCGGCCTGCAGCGCGATATTGCCGAAGCGCCGCGCCTTGCGTGACGGTGGTTGGGCGATATCACTCATAGCCGGCCCCGCGGCCCGACCCGCGGCGGCAGAGGCGGGCGCGCACGGCGCTCAGCGCACCGGTAGTCCGTATTGCAGCCCGCCTTTGGTCCACAGCGCATTGAGACCGCGCGCGATCTTGAGCGGCGAGCCCTGGCCGACATTGCGCTCGAAACTTTCGCCGTAATTGCCGACCGCTTTGATGATGCGATAGGCCCAATCATTGCTGAGTCCCAACGGCTCGCCGAACTGGCCCTCGACGCCGAGCAGGCGGCGAATGTCCGGCGCGCTCGATTTAAGCATATCGTCGACGTTCTTTTGGTTCACCCCAAGCTCTTCGGCATTGATCATGGCGTGATGCACCCAACGCACTATATCTTCCCAAGTATCGTCGCCCTGGCGCACGGCGGGGCTGAGCGGCTCCTTGGAGATAATCTCCGGCAACACGATATGCGCGCCCGGATCGGCCAGCCGGAGCCGTTCGCCGTAAAGCGCCGAGGAATCGGTGGTGTAGGAGTCGCAGCGGCTGGAGTCGTAAGCCTTGACCGCTTCGTCCGCCGTCGCAAACGTCACGGTTTTCAACGACATATTGTTGGAGCGGAAGTAATCGGCGAGATTAAGCTCGGTCGTGGTGCCCTGCTGCACGCAGACCGCGGCATCGTTGAGCTCCAAGGCGGAGTTCACCTTCAGCGATTTGCGCACCATGAAGCCCTGGCCGTCGTAATAATTGACGGCGGCAAAATCGATGCCGAGCGAAGTATCGCGCGACATCGTCCAGGTGGTGTTGCGCGCCAACACGTCGACCTCGCCGGATTGCAAAGCGGTGAAGCGGTTGGCCGCGGTCAAGGGCACGAATTTGACCTTGGTCGGATCGTTGAATATCGCGGCCGCAATGGCGCGGCAGAAATCGACGTCGAAGCCTGTCCAATTGCCCTGCGGATCGGGCAGCCCAAACCCGGCCAGCGTTCCATTCGCGCCGCAGATGAGCTGACCGCGGTCCTGGACCGCCTTAAGCGTCTGCGACGATGCCGCCTGCGTGCCGAAGCCAAGCAGAATCGCCAGCCCCATTGCAAAGCCCAACGCCCTAGCAAAACGTTTCATGACCAGGCCTTTCAGCAGGAGGCGCGCGCCAGAAGCCCCCACAATGAGGCGCGCAGAAGGCTTGTCGCCCATCGGCGCGCATCTGAGAACGATCACGCTTTGAGGTCAAGGGGTTGGGCGTGCTATGCCGAGGTTCGGGCCGCGCCGATGCGCATCCGGCCCCGCGGTGACGACCACAAAGAGGCAGACGGGACACCCGATATGAACGACAAAGGCAACGACACGCGCCCGAAAGCGCGGCGCACCGCGACTAAACTGGTGACCGCAGGCCGCGATCCGGCATCTTACCACGGCTTCGTCAATCCGCCGGTCTATCACGCCTCGACGGTGCTTTATGCGAGTGCCGAGGATTTTCTCGCGCACCGCGCGCGTTATCAATATGGCCGCCGCGGGACGCCGACCACCGAGGCGCTGGAGCTTGCCCTGCAGGAGCTCGAAGGACCGCAATGCGCCGGCGTCGCGCTATTGCCATCCGGGCTTGCCGCAATCGCCACAGCCTTATTGGCGGTGGTAAAGGCCGGCGATCACGTGCTTGTCACCGACAGCGCCTATGGTCCGACGCGAGCCTTTTGCGACCAGGTGCTCACCCGCCTTGGCGTCGCCACGACCTATTACGATCCGCTCGTCGGCGCGGGCATCGGCGCGTTGCTGCGACCGAATACGCGGCTTGTCTATCTCGAATCGCCGGGTTCGCTGAGCTTCGAGATGCAGGATACCAGCGCCATCGCCAAAGCCGCGCATGCCGAGGGCGCGCTCGTTCTGATGGACAACACCTGGGCGACCCCGCTTTATTTTCGCCCGCTTGACCACGGCGTCGATCTCGCGATCCAGGCCGGCACCAAATATATCGGCGGCCATTCCGACCTCATGCTCGGCACGGTGTCGGCCAATGCCGCGACCGTCGCGGCACTCAAGCAGACCGTGCGCTTGACCGGACTTCATGAAGCCCCCGACGACACCTATCTGGGCTTGCGCGGCTTGCGCACGCTGGGCGTGCGGCTCGACCGGCATCACGCGTCCGGCATTGCCGTCGCGCGCTGGCTCGAACAGCGGCCTGAAGTTTTGCGCCTCTTGCATCCGGCGCTGCCGAGCGATCCGGGCCACGCGCTGTGGAAGCGCGATTTCACCGGCGCCTCGGGCCTGTTCAGCATGGTGCTCAAACCGGTGCCGCAAAAGGCCTATTACGCCTTCCTCGACACGCTGGAGCTGTTCGGCATCGGCGCCTCATGGGGCGGCTATGAGAGCCTCGCCATCCCGTTCGATTGCGCCCCGATCCGCACCGCTTCGCGCTGGGAGCCGGGCGGCCCGACGGTGCGCTTTCATATCGGGCTAGAGGCAGTGGAAGACCTTATCGCCGATCTGGAGGACGGTTTTGCGGCGCTGGCGGCGGCGGCTTAGAAACGATTTCAATCACGCCGCCGACGGTGCGGCCTTCCGATCGCGCATGACGAAATAGAGATTGCGCAAATAAACAAACACGCCGAACGCTTGCCCCGCGATAAACACCGCGTCCTTGCGGTAGAGCGCATAGACCAACAGAAGCAACCCGCCCAAGATCGAGAAAATCCAGAACGCCACCGGAATGACGCTGTGGCCGGCGCGCTCACTGGCGATCCATTGGATGACGAAGCGCGCCGTGAACAACAGCTGCGCCACAATGCCAAGGGCCACCCACCAATCGAGCCTTGTGAAGAACACGTCCACAAAATAATTGCCGACCGCGTGCGACATATCAATGAGCAAGGGTTATCTCCTGCGCTTGCGGAACGCGTCTCTTGCGGCGAATGAGCCACCAGACTCCGGCCAAATCGAGAATGCCGACCCAGAGCCGATCGAAGAAGCCGTAATTCGATGTGCCGTGACCGCGCGGCCGGTCGACCACGTCGACATAGCCGATGGCGAAGCCTTCGCGGCGAACCAGCGCCGGCAGAAAGCGGTGCAGCCCGTCGAAATAAGGCAGCGCCAGGAAAACATCGCGATGGAACGCTTTGAGTCCGCAACCGGTATCGCGGGTGCCGTCCTTGAGGACGGCGCTGCGCACGGCATTGGCGATGCGCGATTGCAATTTTTTGAATCCGGTCGCCTTGCGTCCGACGCGCTGGCCGGCAACGAGACCGAGCCGCGGTGCGCCAGCTTCGAGCTTAGCGACCAGTGCGGGGATGAAGGCCGGGTCGTTCTGGCCGTCGCCGTCGAGCGTCGCCACAATCGGCGCCTGCGCCGCCGCGACCCCGCTGCGTATCGCCGCCGACTGGCCGCAGGATTGTTCGTGCCGGATCTGCCGCAGCCACGGCTGCTGCGCCATCAGGCCGCGCAATTCCTGCTCGGTGCCGTCGCTCGAGCCGTCATTGACATAGACGATCTCGAACGCGCGACCCTGCAGGGCCTGCGCGATCTCAGCAACCAACGGCGCGATATTGCCGGCTTCGTTGCGCACCGGCACCACCACGGATATTGCGGGAGCGCCGGCGCGCCCATTACCTGACCCCATGCCGCAAGCTTCTAGAGCGCATCCCGATCCGGTTCAATGCGACGGAAAATCCTGGGATTTCAGTGGGATGCCGGGACCCCAGCGACAGCCTGGCGCAAAGCCGCCCCGATCCGCCGCCATGACGGCCCGGGAAAGGCCCGCAAGTCCCGCGCGCTGAAGACAAGCCGCCGCGCCGCGAACCAGCGGCGCACCATCAAGGCGCCGGCTGTGCCGACGACCGCGCCGGCAAGGACATCGCTCGGATGGTGGGCAAGCACGATCACCCGGCTCGCCATGATGGTGAGCGCATAGAACCACATGACCAAGCGCGCGCGCGGCCAGACCGCAGCGATGGCAACCGCCGCGGCGGCGGCAGTCGTGGCATGGCCGGACGGCATGCTGGCATATTCCGAGCGCCAGATGAAAGGCAGATAGGCGAACGGATCGTCGTGACTGCCGACATAGGGCCGCGCCCGCCCGATCAGGCGCTTGACGATGGTGTCGAACAAACCGGGCAGCGCAATTGCGAGGAACAGAAAGCCCGTTCGTGCCGCAAGTTGCCCTAATACCCCTTGAGTCAAACGCGGCAGCGCCGGCGATTTCACGACGGCAAGACCGAGCAGAAGGAATCCGAACGGAAACAGGAACCAGCCGGACAGGCCGAAATCGGTGATTCGCTCAAACGCACCGTTGAACCAGGACGGCAAGGCGCGCGCCCAACTGCTTGCCGCGGTATCGAGAACAAACATCGACACGACCGCGGCGATCAGCGTCAGCGCCAATGCGACGCCAATGCCGACAGATAACCGTGGCGGCCGCGCACGCGGCGCACCGACAACGACCAAGCCCCATTGAGCGAGATTGTGCAGCGCGTTGCGCGCCGCTGAATTCACCGGGTCGGAAGGCGCCTTCGGCACATTCACGACCCGCCCACCGATTGGAAAACCGCGAGCGTAATCGGCCGGCCGATGCTGATGTTATAGCCATCGATGCGCGGGCCGCGGTTATAGCGCAGGCCAATCGCCTCGGCGCGCAACGCGAAGGCGCGCTCCTGCCGCGCATCGACGAACGCAAAGTGACAGTCGCCTTCCATCAGGAAATCGGCGGCGCCCGCGGCGGAGGTGAAGCGCGTCGTGGTGCCGGCGAGAAACACCAGACTCGGTTCTTCGTAGCCGACGGAGGCAGCGACTGGATGCTGGCAATCGGCGTCGTGCAACACTTGCGCAAGCGCGACGCTCGGGAAGGCCGGCTCGAGCGAGGGCACGATCACGGCGTAGATTCCGAAGGCCATCAAGACCGCGGCGGCGGTAGCGCGCACGAAAGCGCGCTCGGCGCCGTCCTCATCGTATAATTGCCAGGCCAACAAACCGCAGACCACCGCGCCGGCGAAGAACGGCCAGGCCAACAGCGCAAGATCATGTTCGACAATGACGGCGCCGGTCACCGCGACAATGCTGACGATGATCGGGACCAGGAACCACCACATGACGCCGCGAACCAGCCAGACCCGCCGTGACAACACCTTTGATTCAACCGCGCCGGCAATCAGAATGGCGATCGCCGGATAGAGCGGCAGCACGTAATGCGGCAATTTGGTCACGACCGCTTCGAACACGATCCAGGAGGGCACCAGCCACGCCAATAGAAAGCGGGCCGCAGGTTCCCGGCGCACCGCCCACACCGCCGGCGCCGCCAATCCGGCCAGCATCGAAGCCGGGAAGAAAGTGGCGAAGAACAAAAGAACATAAAGCCCCGGCGGCGCGCCGTGCGTTTCCTGGGAACTTGCGACCTTGGCCAACATGTCCTCGCCGACCGAGCCGATCAGGAATTGTCTACCGACCCGCGCGTAGATGGCGATGAACCACGGCAGGACCAGCAGCAAGAGCCAGGCGATGCCCGGCAGCGGCCGCAACGCCAACAGCCAGCGCGCCGAGCGATCGATGATCGACAGCGTCGCCACCGTGAGCCNNTGAGGATGAGCGGCCCTTTGACCAGGATGCTGACCGCAAGCGCGGTCCAGAACACTGCCACCGGGCCCCAGCCGATCTGCGCGAGATTGCCGTCACCGCGGCGCGGCGACAGGTAGACCCGCGCCAACACGCTCATCGCGGCGACCACGGTGAATAGCAGCATTGCGTCGGTCTTGGCGAGACGGGCTTCGACGCCGAGCAATGTCGAGGCAGTCATCATCAAGGCGGCCAGCAAGGCGCCGCGCCGGCTGACGAAGGCGAGCGCGCACCAGTAGGTCGCCAGCACCGCCCCGACCGCCCCGATCAGCGACGGCACGCGGTAAAGCCAGATGGTCGTGCGCGCATGAGGCAGGCCGAGCGCGCTCGCCGTATTCACCACCGCCGCCTGCAGCCAGTAGATGCCCACCGGTTTGCGGTAGCGCACATCGTCCTGATAGCGGATGTCGACATAGTCATGGGTTTCGATCATCTGCTTGGTGGCTTGGGCGAAATAGGCCTCGTCGCGATCGACCGGCGGAATCTGAAAAAAGCCTGGCAGGAACGCGAGCAGCGAAACAACGACGAGCACGGCCGGCGCCCGCCGGTTCGAGCCGGCGGCATAATCGAAGAGCGCGGCGAAGCCTTTTGCGGATCGATAGGACCGCGACGCCAAGCTGTTGGTCGTGCTCATGCTGGTATCGGACTTAGTGGTGACGCATGATTTTGCCTGAAAACCGCTCGCCGGTCCCCCGGATCATGCCGCAAATGACGGGCGACAATAGTGAAATCCTCCCTGCCGGGAAAGCGCAGGAGAGCCACACTCGTCGGCTTATTGCGCGGCCCTTAGTGCCGGCAATGGCGCCCGCGCGGTCGACGATGCGCCATCGCCTATGCGCACGAGGATACTGTCGACGGCTCCAGCAGCGTCCATCACCGTCACCCGCGAGAAGCCTGGACCGTCGGGATTGAAAAACAGGCTGCCTCGTCCGCCGCCTGACACCGGAATACCGTTGACCAGAACAGTGAGCGGCGCGACGGCGCCTGCGACCTTGAGCATCACCGGATCCGGCCTGCCTTGGGTGTTGCCAAGATCGAGCTCGGCCCCATCGGGTGGAAAGAGGATGTGCAGCGCCGGCCGGGCGGTCTCGCCAGCCAGCCGTCCCGGCTGGAAGCGCCGCAGCGGCGGCGGCAGTCGGTCATTCGCGGCGACCAGCACACCCGCGGGCGCGCGCGGCAACGGCGCCACACCTGCGCTGAGGCGGGCAAAGGCATCGAACAAAATCGGCGCCGCCGCGGTGCGGCCGACAAGGCCCGCGACCGGTGCCCCGTCGGGACGTCCGACCCAGACCCCGATCGTATGCTTACCATCGAAGCCGATCGACCAGGCGTCGCGGTAGCCGTAACTGGTGCCGGTCTTGAACGCGATGCGTCCGACAGTGCCGTTTTCCGGCGGCGGCGAGCCCAGCAGCACCGCGCTCACGTACCAAGCCGCAACTGGCTCCAACAGCCGCTTGGCTTGCGGCACCGCTGTGTCCGCGCGTTCGTTGAGCGGCAATGCCGCGCCAAGGCGCGCAATACCGGAATAGAGCATCACCAGATCGGAAAGTTTTAGGCCGACACCGCCAAGCCCGATTGCCAGACCCGGCGCTGCGTCCGGCGGCAAAGTCAGTACGGCGCCGGCCTGCGTCAGCCGCGCCGCCAGCCGGCCAGGGCCGACCCGATCGAGCACGGCGACCGCAGGCACGTTGAGCGAGTTCTGCAGCGCCTCACGGACCGTGACCGTGCCCTTGAAGCTGAAATCGAAATCCTTCGGCGCGTAGGCGCCGTAACTGACCGGCCGATCCTCGATCAGAGTATCCGGATGGATGAAGCCGTCCTCGAAGCCAAGGCCATAGATGAACGGCTTCAGCGTCGATCCCGGCGAGCGCATCGCTTGCGTCATGTCGACTTGACCGGCGCGGCGCGCGTCGAAATAGGCCGGCGAGCCGACATGCGCCAGCACTTGGCCGGTCGCGTTATCGACCACGAGAATGGCGAGCGAAATATCGGGAGAAAGCTGTGCCGCGAGCGTGCGCTCGCGCTCACGGGCGAGTTGCTCCAGATTATTTTGCAGACCTGCGTCGATAGTGAGGCGAAGCAGGCGCTCATCCGGAAAATGCGCGACCGCCGCATCGGCGGCGTGCGGCGCCAGGATCGGCATCGGATGACGCGCGACGGGCACCGGCTCTACTTTGGCGAATGCAATTTCGTCGGCCGGCACCATGCCGGTTGCGGCGAATCGGTCGAGCACGCGATCTCGTGCTGCGCGCGCGATTTCGGCCGAACGATCCGGCCGCCGCAGTTCCGGCGATTGCGGTAAAGCGACCAGCAGCGCCGCTTCGGCGAGCGACAGGTGGCGCGGCTCCTTGCCGAAATAGACGAGCGAGGCAGCGCGGATGCCCTCGATATTGCCGCCATAGGGCGCAAGCTCGAGATAAAGCGAAAGCACCTCATCCTTGGTCAAGACGCGCTCGATCTCGATAGCGCGCGTAATCTGGCGAAGCTTTGCCGAGAATGAGCGCGCAGTACGCGGCTCCAACAGCCGCGCCACCTGCATGGTCAGCGTCGAGCCCCCGGACCGAATGCGACCGCTCTCAACGAGTTGCAAACCGGCGCGGGCGAGCGCCAGCGCATCGACACCGTGATGGGCGCGAAAGCGTTTGTCTTCATAGGCAAACAGAACGTCGAAGAAACGTGGATCGACATCGGCTGTCGTCGCCGGCAGCCGCCAGCGGCCGTCGTTGGTAGCATAAGCGCGCAACAGCCGGCCGTTGCGATCGAGCACTTGCCGCGAGAATTCGAGATCCCTGCCGACCGGCGCCGGACCAAGCGAGACGATCCACCAAACCGACGCCGCCACGAGCGCAACGCAGGCGAGCGCTGCGGCACCAACAACGTAGCGCGGTATCCTTTGTCGGATCATTTCCCTGGCACAACCTCGACGTTGTCGCTGCCGGTACGGCCGAAGCGGTCCGGACGGTACATGTCCTCGACGCTCGCTTGCGGGCGTACATATTTGCCCGGCGCGACCGCGCGCGCGACATAGGCCACGCTGAACACCGCGGGATCGTCTTTCTTGCGTTCGAAGGCGGCGCTGAAGCGGTCGTCGCGGAATTCGGTGTCGACCGGGTCGGCGGCATCGGTGAACCACGGCAGCGTGCCGGTATCGCCGGACGACACCAAATGCGGATTGTCGATTTCGAAGCCGGCCGGCAGATAATCGGCGACCATGACGCGGCCGAATTGCGGTTGCGCCTCGCTGATTTTCAGCACCACGACCAGCCGCGTGTTCTGCTTCACCTTTGCCGTATCGATGGCGTCGCCAACGAGCGTGTAAGTCTGGCGTTCGATCTTAAAGCCGTGTTCGGCCGCCGGCTCCGGCGTGAGCGGCGCGCCCGAGACCGTCACCACCGCTTTCACCTCGTCATCGCCAGTATTGGTCACGCGCAGCGGCGTCTTCAAATCGCCGGCGCCGATGGTGCGGTAAAGTGGCTCCTTGATCGCCTCGCCGTTGACGTCGAGCGACACATTCCCAGCATTCTTCGCCATGGCGCTCGCCGCCAGCAACAGCCAGGCGTCCTCCTGTGTCGAAGTCGGCTGCAGCGACGCGCGCGCGGCTTCGACCCGCTGCACGGCGGCTTGCACGGTCGCCGGGCTGGCGCCGCCTTCGGAGGCGAGCGTCACGAGCGCGGCCGCGTCGCGCAAAGTCGAGCCGTAATCTTCGCGGCTGGCGATATCTGGCACGGGTCGCGGCGCAATGGCGGCGAGCGCCGCCGTATAGACGCGCTCGGCACGCGTGCGGTCACCGACCATGGCAAGCGCCGCGGCGACCTGCGCCTTGGCGATCGGGGTCGTGAGCGCATCGAGCTTGGCGTCGGCCAGATAGCGCAGATCGCCGATCGGCGCTGCGCCGTTGCGCGCCAGCACATAGAGCGCATAAGCCAAGTCGGTGCCGCCGTTCTTGCCGGGGTCGGTGAGATCGGCGACCGCATTGCGCAAGCGATCGAGCGCGAGTTTGAACGCGGCCTCGGGCACGGCGAATTTGCGTTCGCGGGCGCGGGTGAGAAAATCGGTGACGTAGGAGTCAAGCCAGACATCGTCGCCGCCCGGACTCCACAATCCGAACGAGCCGTTGCCGGCTTGCCGGGCCAACAACGCGTCGACGGCGGTGCGGATGCGCTGATCGGTATCGGCGTTGGCCGCGGCACTGCGGGTTTGATGCGCCGCGCCGGCAAGCTCGCTGACATAGAGCAGCGGCAATGCGCGGCTCGTGATCTGTTCCGAGCAGCGGTACGGATAGCGGTCGAGCGCGGCGAGGATGCTCGCCGCGTCGAGCGCGGTCGAGGCGCCGACCGAGACCGACACCGCACCGGTCCCGGCAACAAGATCGGCGAACATGTCGCCGGACAGCGTAAGACTCTCGCCCTTGGCGATCGGCTTTATGGTACGCCGCGCCAGGATTTGCGCCGGCGGCCGCACCGCCAGCCCGAATGTTCGCTCCAGCGCGAATCCCGCCGGGCCAGAGACATTCACTTTGACGGCGCCGCTGCCAACGGCATTGACCGTGATCGGAACGTTGATGCCGCCGCGCGCCTTGGCGCGCAGTGTTACGGTCTGCGTCGCGCCGGCGCCGACGATGACGGCGTCCGCACTCGACAGCGCCACGGTGTAATCGCCCGGCTGGCCTTCGACATTGTCGAGGTCGAGATGAACGGTGGAACGGTCGCCGGGCAACAGGAACCGCGGCAGCGTGGCCGAGAGCACCACCGGATCGCGCACGGTTACGTCGGCCGTGGCATGGCCGACCTTGCTTTTGGTCCATGCCACCGCCATGACGCGGATGGTGCCCTCGAAATCGGGCACATCGAACGCGACCTCGGCGCTGCCGTCCGCGGCAACGCTGACGAGACCCGAATAAAGTGCGACCGGCGGTCCGGTGGGCGGACTGCCCTGCAATTGCGCGCCTTCGTCGCCGCCGCTGCGGATCTGGCCGCGGGCGCCCTGCATGCCGTCGATCAGGTCGCCGTAAAGGTCACGGATTTCGGCTGCGAGCGCACGCTGGCTCAGATAGTAATCGTCGGGCGACGGCGGCTTGTAATTGGTCAGGTTTAGAATGCCAACATCGACGGCTGCGACCACGATCCGCGCTTCGTCGCCCGACGCAAGCCCTTCGACCTTGATCGGAACATGCAGGCTCGAATTCGGCCGCAGCAAGGATGGCGCATTTAGAGCGACGTTAAGCGTCTTCGCTGCCCGATCGATGGAGAACCATTGCACGCCGATGGCGCGGCCGGGCATCCGCTGCGCCGGCGCGTCGAGCGGCCGGCGCAGCGTGGCGACGATATAGGCGCCTGCACCCCAGTCGGCGCCGACCGGCATTTTCAACTGTGCGACGCCTTCTTTGACGTCGGCCGTCTGGCTCGCCAGCAGCTTGTCGCCCATGACATTGAGGGTGACGCGGCCGGCGCTGCGCGCGGTGACGGCAACGGTCATGGTGTCGCCGGGCCGGTATTCGGGCTTGTCGAGCGCGATTTCGAGCATGTCGGGGGTTTCGGCATTGGCATCGACATACCAGCCGGCGTCGAAGTCGACCGAGGTCTCCGGGCCGTTCGGATCGGCGGTCGAGACATCGAGCCGGTAGCGGCCGAAATTCACCGGCAGCGAAACCCGCCCCGCTTTGTCGAGCGCGGTGTCGATCGTGCCGTCGGCGACGCGCGTGGTCGTCTTGATCGGTTCGAAACTCCAGACGCCGTCGCGCTTGTAATACTGATAATGCGTCTCGATCCGCAGCAGTTGATAGCGCAGCCCACTCTGCGCCAGCGTCTTGCCGTCAGGCGCGGCGACGACAACATCGAAATTCGCGCTGGCGCCGTCGGCGAGCGATTGACCGGAGAACAAAGGCTTGACGCCGATCATGGCGCCGCTCGGCGTCACCGGCAGCGTGATCTTATGCTCCACGGAGCGGCCGCCTGGCTCGGTCATGCGTACCGTGATTTTGGCTTCGAGCGGATGCGTGCTCAACGGCGCCTTGTCGAGCGCGACGGAGAATTTTGCATTGCCCCCGTCGTCTGTCGCGGGCAGATCGTCGAGCGACTGCCGGGACGGATCGAACTCCTCGTCGGCAAGTCCGAACTGATAACCGGAAAATCCGACGCGCTCTTTCGCCGGCGCGATCGTCATGTCGCCATCAAGATCGAGATTCGCCGCCGGCGCGCCATAGAGGAAGCGGCCGGCGACGTCGACCTCGGCCGGCATGTTTTGCGCAATGTGGCCGGTCGGCGATGTCAAATCGAACGCGATGCGGTCGGGCACGTAGTCCTCGACCAGAAAGGTGGTTTCGCCGACCGGGGGGCGCTTGGGATCGGTAAAGGCGCGCACGTGCCAAGTGCCGGTTGGCGCCGAAGCATTGATCGGCAACGTCAAAGTGTGGCCGCCGAGGCCCTGGTCTTGGATCAGAGCGCGCTTGTACTCGACGCCGTCGGGCCTTTCGGCGACGAATGTCAGGGGCACATCGCGCGCAGCTGAGCCCTGCGCATCGCGCAACAGCCCGGTGAGATAGACCGTCTCGCCGGAACGATAGACGCCGCGTTCGGCATAGACGAAGGCGTCAAGCCCGTTCGGCGACGGTCGTCCGGCAACGCCGCGATCGGTCAGATCGAAGGCCGGCGCCCGCAGATTGAGGAAAGCGAAATCGCCTTGCGGATCGGCCGCGGCCAACAGCGCCGGAGCGGAGCCGCCCTCCCCGCTCGCGAGCCCCGTTTCGAACAGCGCCTGGCCGGATGCATCGGTGCGGCGCGTCGCCAACACCTCGTTGCCGCGCGAGATCAGGCGCAGCTCAATGCCGTTCTTCACATCCGTCGATGCCAGCGAGTTGACGAAGACGTGGATGCCATCATTGGCGGAAAACACCGTCAGCCCGAGATCGGAAACGATGAACCACTGCGTCGCCAGCGCATCGTAATTGTCGTCGAGATTTTTCAATTCCTGCGGCTGCGCCACCATGACGTAGACGCCGGCTTTAAGATCGCCGACCGCCTGCTCGACCGGGAACGCGGTGGTGATTTCGGCGTTGAGCGGCTTGGCATTGAGCGCCGCCGCATCGACCGCGAGATCGCCCTTCCACACTGCGACGCCGCGCGAGTTTTTAAGCTGCTCGATATCGGAGCGATCGAGGCTCTGCTGAAAGTCGCCGCGGGAATAGCCGGCGCCGGCAATGGTGTCGATGAGATTGCGGTCGCTGATACGGTAGATCTCGACGGCGACCGAGCGGGTATTGACGCTGATCACCGGAATGCCTTGCTGGCCGGTGCGCGGCAGCACATACGCCGAGGTCGAGAACCGCACGAATGGCTTGCGGTCGCGCACATAGATCGCGAACGCAGCTGACTTCGACAACGTCTCATGGACTACCGACGGCAAGCCGGCGCGCAACGTCACATTGTACTGTTGGCCGTGTTGCAGGCCCTCGACGCAAAGCTGCTTCTCGGCGACCGACAGCGCCGGCTTGTCGGTGCCGGCGAGCACGACGAAAGGCGAGAAATCGGTGCGGGCCGGAATATCCTCGGAAAATTGAAAGCAGGCCCGCGGCGAGGCGGTATCGGCGTCGACCGTGTAGTCGAGCACGCGGAAGCCGTATTGGTCGCGCAAGCGCTCGTATTGGCCGCGCACGTCGGCGGCCTCGTGGATTTCAAGCGACAACCGCAAGGCATCGAGCGCCGGCCGCCATTGCTGGCGCTGGCTCAAAAGCGTGCCGAGCAAGGCCAGACTACTGGCCTCGCCGTTCTTATCGGTCGCGCGCTGATAGGCGATATACGCGGCCGTCGAGGCACGATCGAGCAGCATCGCGCGTTCTTTGTCGTCGGCGGGACGGATTTGCTGGATCGTGCGCGCCAGGCGGAGCCACGTTGCAGCATCACCCGGCACAGAAGCGACGATCTGGCTCAGCGTCGTCATGCCGGAGCGAAAATCGTTCTTGGCAAAAGCGCCATCGGCATCGCGCCGCAGCTGATCGACCGTCTTGGTCGCCGTTCCGGCGTCGGATTTGATCTGGGCCTCAAGCTCGACCGCGCTATTGGCGAGATCGTCATTGGTAAAGGGCTTGTCCGCGGCGCTTGCGGAGAAGGATGCTATGACAAGACAAACGGCTGCGGCCGTGGCGAAAAGCCCGGCACGGAAAGCGGAAAACATCGGTGCAGCCCTCCCAGTGGGCTTAATTCTGGCCCAGTATGGAACTTGAGGCAAAGATCGTGTCGAGGTCGTGGCGAGACAGCGCACGCCGACGAACCCTGGGCGTTTAGTCGTCGGCAACGCGGCACCGGTTCACCGGATGTTGGCTCAAGCCACTTGGCTGCGCAACGGCGCGCAATTTAACGGGCGTCTTAGCCCCGCCATAACCCCGTCGCACGACAAAGCGGATCACTTGCGGGTCAGCGGCGAGACCCAAAAGCGAGCCAAGCGGCCGGCAAATCGGCCCGCGTGAACCTCGGGACTCAAACGCCGATCATCGCACTCAATCGCTTTACGGCACCTTCAGTTCGAAATCGTGACACTGACTGCACAGCAAGACCGACGCCTGGTGGATGTGATGACATTCGGCGCAGGGCAGTTCGCCGCGGTGGGAAGCGTGCGGATTGGGATCGTCGTTTTCCGTTGTCTTCGCCAACGCGTCGTAAGTACCACCATGACAGGAGAGACAGGTTACCATCTCGGGCGGCTTGGCCGTGCTTTCGGTATGGCAATTGGCGCAAGTCAATTGCGCGCCCAGATGCTTGTCGATGACGAAGCCGTGGCCGACACCGGGCGCAGTCTGCGCGAACGCGTTCGACGTCGGGAGTTGCGCGATCGCAACGATGCCCATCAACAACAAGACCGCGAATAAACGCTTCATATACATCCACATCGATTCATCGACCGTCGTCACCACATAACGCAGATGCCGCGTCGACGGAAGCTGCATCAAATAAATAGACGCCGTTTTTGGAACATGTCTAAAATTTTGCTGATCCCTAATCGAATACCAGATGCTTATCAGAAATTCGTGAGCGCTTAGGCAACATCGTTCACGCTGCTTTAGATCGTCGGTATCCAGAACCGGCAGAGCAGAGTCGATCTCAGCGTATTTGATCCATGACAAGGGTCTCCAGACTTCATCGTGTTAGCCGATAACGGATTCATCGCCCGTCCTCGGAATCAGCAATGAAGGGTGCCCACAATGTCCTCCGATACAAAAAAGAATTTTAGTCGACGCGATCTAGTCAAAGTGGCCGGTGCAGGTGCGGTGGCATTTGGTAGCGTCGGCACGGCCGCGGCCGAGCCGCTGCCGCACAAATGGGATCTCGACGCCGACGTCGTCGTTCTCGGCTTCGGCGGAGCCGGCGCCTGCACCGCCATAGGCGCGCATGACGCCGGAGCAAACGTGCTGATCCTGGAAAAACAGGCGGAGGTGCATCACTATCCGAGCACCCGCATGTCGAGTGGCCTCGTGCATTCGCCCGACAAGGACGGCGATGCGGAGGCGCGCAAGGCCTATGTGGAGGCCATGTTCTCAGGCGGCAACATCCCCGGATTTTTGGAAGGCGAGCTGACGGGTGCGAAGGAACTGGCCGAGGTCTATTCGCGCGAGGTGGTCAACGTTCTCGACTTCCTTAAGACTCTCGATCCCGACTTCAAGCCGGTACGCGCCGCCGGCGCGATCTACAAGACGTTTCCCGGCGCCGAAGCATCGAAATACCGATCCTATATCAGCAGCTATAATGGCAAGGTCGATTTCGCCAATGCCAGCTTGAATAAGCCGAAGGCCGAGAAATGCGCCGGCGAAGCGCTGTTCACCTGCATCAAGGCCGGAGTCGATGCCCGCCAGATCCGCGTGCAATACGAGACGCCGGCGAAGCGACTTGTGATCGGCGAAAAGGGCGAGGTGCTAGGCGTTATCGCGACGCGCAACGGCGCCGAGATCGCCGTGAAAGCTAACCGCGGCGTCGTCGTGACCACCGGCGGCTATGCCTGGAGCGCCAGGATGCGGCATGCCTTCATCACCGGCCCGGACGCAAAGGGCTGGGCATTTTGGGGCACGCCAGCGGGAACCGGAGACGGCGTCGAGATGGCGCTCCGCGCCGGCGCGGCGCTCGAAAAGATGGCGAAGTGCGCGGGTTCGCTCACGATCGGCGTTCCGGTGGAAGGCTCCGACTTCAAGCTCGGCATTGGCACACCGGTGGTCGCCGACCCCGGCGCCTTCATGGTCGACCAAACAGGCAACCGCTATGCCGACGAGTCAGAGCTCACCGCCGACCTCACCCGCTACCATTTCTATCCCACCGCGGCCTTGCTCGATGCGGTCACGGCAAATTACCTGCGCACGCCGAGCTGGGTTATTTTCGACGACAAGTACCGCGCCGCGCGACCGCTGCCGATGATGGGTCTCGCCGGCGTCGGCTTCGGACTTGCGCCGTGGACACCCGACAACCTGGACGCGGTGAACCGCGGCTGGATTCTCAAGGCCGATACGATCGAAGAGCTCGCAGCCAAGATCAAGGCGCATCCCGATAATGGATCGCTGATGGATGTCGCGGGACTCGCCAAGACCGCGGCTCGGTTCAACGAGCTCAGCGGCAAAGGCGAGGACGAGGACTTCAAGCGCCGCAGTCAGACCCTGGGTCCAGTCGCGCAAGCGCCGTTCTACGCCCTGCCGCTCTATCTCGGCGGTCCGAATACCAAAGGCGGGTTGGCCTTTAACGTCAATCGCGAGGTGCTCGATTGGGAAGGCAAGCCGATTCCTCGCCTATTCGCCGCGGGCGAGATCGCATCGTGCTTCAAGCATGTCTACCAGTCGGGCGGTAACTTGGCCGAAGGCATCATCTTTGGCCGCATTGCCGGCATGAACGCGGCGAGCCAGAAGCCGTGGTCTTGACCTACTGATCGGAGTTCCGTTCGGCCGTCGCCGCAGCGGAGCCGGCGAACCGGCCTCGACAAAGCAGACCCCCGGGCCTCAAGCCCGGGGTTTCGTTTTTCATGGTCCTTTTCCTGGCGCTCGGACGCAGGTGCAATTTACCAGGCATTTTGACGTCGGATTCTATATAGACTGACCGCTACGTGGCCCCGTAGCTCAGGGGATAGAGCAACAGCCTTCTAAGCTG
>PLTE01000196.1 GCA_003164375.1 Hyphomicrobiales bacterium
TCGAATAGACTGCGGCAGCCGGGGTTGCCGATGAAACGATCGGTGGACGCCCATCGTCGTCCGTAAAAGACATTTCATTCCGGGCTCGTCAGGTCGGCTGCACCTGCTGCGCCCCGACTCCCGTTTCGGGCGACGCCGACTCTGCCATCGCCAAACTCTTGCCGCGTGTTTCGAGCCGATAGAGCGTGAACGCTATCCCCATGCAAAGACCGCAGAAGGCAAGAAAGAGAAATGCCGGGAACACGGCCTCGGCTGTGGCCTTGGGGGCAACCAGGTTGTCGGTCCCCGCGATGACCGCAAGGCTCAGCGGCCCAATGATCTTGCCGACGCTGTTGGCCGCCTGATAGAGGCCGACGCCGCCGGCGGCCTTTCGTACCGGGAAAATCTCGGCGGCATAGGGCGAGCAGTTCGAGTGCCCGCCATCGAAGAACAAAGCCCCGATGCACAGAAAGACGACAAACAAAGGAAGGCCGGCATAGACGCTGGCATTGAACCAACCGGCCAATGCCAACGTAATCATGATGCCATAGCCGCAAATCTCTCCGACCCGCCGGCGACCGATGAAGTGAGGCAGGATCGACATGATGATCTTACCCGTCACCCCCGACAGAGCGACGAAGAAAAAGATCTGGCCCGCGTCCTTGACGCTCATGTTGAGTTTCATGGCGACGATGGTGGGTCCCCAGAGATAGACGCCATAGCCCGCGGTGCTCAGACACAGCCCGACCACCACCGAGAACCAGAACCGAGCAGGGTCGGAATAGAGCTCGCGCAGGGTCGGCTTTTCCGGCTTTGGCACCGGCCCTGCGGTCGCGGGAACCTGCTCGAGAGTAAGCCCGAGCTGGTGTGCAATGGCGGCGCGAGCCTGCTCGGTCCGCTGCCGGCTGATCAACCAGCGCATTGACTCCGGAGACACCCGCCAGGTGAGGATGCCCGGGATCAGCGGAGCGACGCCGAGGAAGGCAATGCCGCGCCATCCAATTAAAGCAAGCAGCCATGCGGCTGATCCCGACGCGATGAGTATGCCGACGGTTGCGAAAACGATCATCAGCCCCGGCATGAATGTTCGGTAGCGTGTCGGCGTGAGCTCGACGGCGAGCGTGATCGATGGCGCAACGGCGGCGCCGAGCCCGAGACCGACGACGAACCGCAGTGCAGCGAACATCTGCCAGTTTCCGTCCGGAGTAATCGCGATCAAACCGGAGCCCGCGGCGCAGGCAACCGTGCCGAAGATGATCATCGCCTTGCGGCCCCAGCTATCCGACAAATGCCCGCAGAAGAAACTGCCGACAATCGAACCGACCCCCGCGCTGAGCAGCATGAGCGCGGATTGACCGTAGGTCAGTTTCCATTGCGGACCGAGAACGGCAACGAGAAACCCGACGACGTATAAGTCGAAATACTCCAGAATAAACACCAGCGAAATGATGCTGAATGCGAACCAGTACCGCTTGTTCAGCGGCGCGGCATCGTAAAATTCGAGCATGGTGCTGCTGGCCATGTCATCCTCCCTGACGACCCGACGAAGACGAACTTCGCCGGATCGTTTTCTTGCTTATGATGATGGTAGGCTCGGCAACAAATCAGCGTCAACCGGATTCGTGACGTTTAGCGAGACGAGAATAATTTCAAATTGCGTCACCGGACAGACTGGCAGGACCAGTGTCCGAATGCGGGAGAACGCAATCACGGGTTACCGATGCGATATCGGCGCAACCGATCGCGCCCATGGTGCGCCGGATTTCGGCGTCGAGAATCTCGAGCGCGCGCGTCGCGCCGGCCTCTCCGGCGGCGGCTGCTCCAAAGAGCGTCGCGCGGCCGATCATGACCGCATCGGCGCCGAGCGCGAGGCCCTTGAGCACGTCGCCGCCGCGCCGGAACCCGCTGTCGACGATCACCGTGAGCCGCTTCGCTGCCGCAGCGACAACGGCAGGCAACACCTCGATCGGCGCGGGCGCTGCATCGTTGGCGATGCCGCCGTGATTGGAGACGATGACCGCATCGACGCCGCAGTCTGCGGCCATGACCGCATCCGCTGGATGCAGGATGCCCTTGATGATCAGCTTGCGCGGCCACAGGTCCCGCAGCCGGCGCAGGAAATCCCAGGTCATGGTGTCGTTCTTGATCAGATGGCGGCGCGCGTCCGCCAGCGGCACGCCGTCGAGCGCGGGAATATTGACATAGCGCGGCAGACCGCGCTCGGCCCGCACATAACGTCCCATCGTGCCAAGAAGCCAACGCGGATGCCAAAGCGCATCCCACACATTGCGTGGCGTGAAACGAACCGGGAAAGTCGCGCCGTTGCGCACGTCCCATTTCCGCGAGTAGTTGACGATACTGTCGACGGTCAGCACCAGCCCCTCAAAGCCGGCCTCACGCGCCCGCAGCGCCGATTTCATCGACATTTCGAGATCGCGCCAGACATAGAACTGATACCACTGGCGCCCACCGCCCTCCTCGAGAACCGTTTCCATTGCCGTGTTGGATGTGCTGGCAAGCGTGAATGGAATACCCGCTTTTGCGGCGGCGCGCGCCAGCGCGATTTCGCCACGGTACCACACATAGCCCGCGGGTCCGGTCGGCCCTATCAATAGTGGCAGCTTCTGCGGCGCGCCGAGGAGCGTGATGGCCGGGTCACGCCTCGACACGTCGTTGAGCACGCGGCCGCGCAGCTTGATCCGCTCGATCGCCGCCCGATTGTGGCGCAGCGCAACTTCATCCTCGCTGCCACGGTCGATGAAATCGAACAAAGATTTCGGCAGACGCCGGCGCGCCATCTGGCGCAGATCCTCGATATCGAGCGCTGCGAGCGACAAATCGGTCATGGCTTCGTTGCCCCGCTCTCGACACCGCAGCGGGCTTCGCGACGGCGGAAACCCGGTTTCCACCCCCGGATCAAGTCCGGGGGCAGGCTTTTTTGGGGATCATGCACGCATGGCAACCGCTACACCGGGGCTTGCGATGGATCCAAGGCCTCGGTTTGTATCTCCGCCAGCTTGTCCGGCGCGGCGCGCTCCCGTTGCACCTTGCGGAACATCCACGCCGTCAGTAACGGGGTGAGAACCGCGGTGACGATGACCGATGCCGCGACTTGGACCGTGGCAATCGGAGCGATCGCGGCATAGGACGGATCGGCGAGAGCGATGGCCCGCGGAACCGCCGCGGAATTGCCCGCCGTGCTTGACGCGGCAGCCCCGGCGATGCCCGACCCGCCCAACAGCTTGTCGACGACGATGCAGCAAAACCCGGTGATCACCAGAACGGACACGCCAAGCGCAACACCGATCGGGCCGCCGGCCACCACATTGTGGAGGTCGATGGTCTGGCCGAGCGTAAAGGCCATGAAGGGAACGATGATCGCCTCGTGGGAAGCGAAGAAGTCCCGCAATTCGCGGTCCAGATTGCCGAGAATGGCTCCAACCACGATCGGCGCGATGACCGAAACCATGGTCAGCCAGGGAATATTGGCCAATCCCGCGCCGACCAGAATGATCATGGTCAGAAAGGGACCGGTCTCGATGCTCTGCGGAACATAGGTGCCGACATCTTCCTTGTCGCCCATGGCGCTGGTCAATGCCATGAACATGCCGCCATTGGTGTCGCTGAACGCCACCAAGAGCGCGAGCGTACTGAGACCGAACAGATCGCCACCGAAGAATTTCGCTACCGATAGCGCGATCGCGCTTGCCACTCCCACTTTGACGAACATGATGCCGAAGCCCCGCTTGAGCATGCGCGGCGCCGTCCGGAGAGTCATTTTAGTGCCGACAGTAAACAGATACATTCCGAGCACGGTCGGATAGCCGGCGCCGCTCAAGGCTTCGGTGAAGCCGCCGATCTTGAGCAAATTCGGGAAAAACGTGTTGATGATCATGCCGAGGAACAGCGGCACGACCATCAAGCCCCCCGGGACCTTGGTGACGAACCTATAGATCTTCATGGCAGCCTCCCCTCCCTTAATTTCTTGATCTCCAGAAACCAGCTACCGCTTAGAGCGTCAAGCGGGTCGACAATTGCAGTAGCATCGGGCGCACGCAATGGATGTACTTTCGCCCTTGTCCATGATCCAAATCAAAAGCCCGTGCAATGCAGCATTGACGCAACGGGGGTGCTGCGCGGCTTGGACTTCATCAAGAGTGGTCCGCATCAAAAACATAAAATCGAGGGAGGCTTCATATGGTCGGTCAGATCACGCGACGCGAAAGCTTGGCGATCGCCGGAACGGCGCTCGCGGCGCTGACGGTTCCGGTCGCGGCCCAGTCCGCAAAATCCATCAAGATCGGCTTCAGCATGGCGCTCTCCGGCGGGCTCGCCGGCGGCGGCAAGGCCGCCTTGCTCGCCTATCAACTCTGGGCGGAGGACGTCAATGCGCGCGGCGGACTGCTGGGTCGCCAAGTCGAACTCGTCTTCTACGACGATCAATCCAACCCGTCAGCCGTTCCGGCGATCTACACCAAGCTGCTCGACGTCGACAAAGTCGACTTGCTGCTCTCCGGTTACGCCACCGTACCGACAGCAGCCGCCATGCCGATCGTGATCCAGCGCAAGAAGCTGTTCCTTTCTTTGTTCGCGCTCGCGACGAACGACGAATTCAATTACGATCGTTATTTCCAGCTGCAGCCGAATGGCCCGGACGCTAAACACGAGCTTTCAAAAGGCTTCTTCCAAATTGCGGCGTCGTTGCAGCCCAAGCCGCGAACCGTCGCGCTGGTCGGCGCCGACGCCGAGTATTCCAATATTGCGCTCCAAGGTGCGCGCGACAACGCCAAGGAGGCCGGCCTCAAGATCGTTTACGACCGCACCTATCCGCCCAACCAGGTCGACTTCGCGCCCATCGTGCGGTCGATCAAATCCGCCGATCCCGACGTTTTGTTCATTGCCTCTTATCCCATCGACTCCGCGGGCATGATCAGCTCGATTCATGAGGTTGGCTTCGGCGCCCGCCTGGTGGGTGGCGGCATGATCGGCCTGCAGTTCGCGGCGCTTAAGCAGAAGCTCGGACCAATGCTCAACAACGTAGTGTGCTACGACCTCTACGTGCCCGAGCCGACCATGAAATTCCCGGGGATTGAGGAATTCCTGATTCGTTACCGCGAACGTGCCGGCCAAGCGGGCGTCGACCCGCTCGGGATTTACATCCCGCCGTTCGCCTATTCCGAAGTGCAAATCCTCGAGGCCGCGATCAAGGCGACCAATTCGATCGACGACGGCAAGCTCGCCGACTACATCGGCAAGACAACGTTCCAGACCGTCGCCGGCGACATCAAGTTCGGCGCCCGCGGCGAATGGGCCGAGCCGCGCGTGCTCTATGTCCAGTACCGTGGCATCGTCGGCAACGACGTCGACCAGTTTAAGCAAGCCGGCAAGCAGGTCATTCTTTATCCGCCGCGTTTCAAATCGGGCGAGGTACAAGGACCATTCCAGCCGATCGTGCGCTGAAAGTTCGAAGCGCCACAGCAACGCCTACGCGATCGCCGCCACAGCGGATTGAGCCTCAGGCACGACATCGTAGTCGTAGAGGCGTCTGCGGAAATCGGCGTGCGCCGCGATCTCGGCGTCGCGAACGCCCAGATCGCCATAGGCCGAATCGTAACGCATGCCGTTCTCGCGGGCGCCGCGCTGCACCGAGGCCACGCGCGCTTTGCGCAGGTTCTCGTAGACGTGTAGCGCCTCGGGTAGGCGCCCGCGGCCGTATCGCTCGAGGATGATCGCCAGCGCCATGCCATCTTCGATCGACTGATTGGCGCCCTGACCGAGATGCGGCAGCATCGCATGCGCGGCATCGCCGAGCAGCGTCAGTCTGCCTCTGGTCCATAGCGGCAATGGGTCGCGATCGTAGAGCGCCCAGCGGAAAGTCATTTGGACTTCAGCAAGCAGCGTCGCGATTTTGGGGTCCCAGCCCGCGAACTCCTGGCGCAGAGCTTCGGGATCGCCCGTAGCCGTCCACGATTCCTTCATTTCCTGGTCGGCCGGCACGAAACCGACGTAATTGATCAGCTTGCCCGCGCGCAGCGGGAAAGTGAGGAAATGCTTGCCCTGGCCGAGCCACATCTGCCACGCCCCGTTCGGCCAATGCGGCACGCGCTCGTGCGCGACGATGCCGCGATAGGCGACGGAGCCTGAAAAAACCGGAGTCGACACCGCCGTCACACAGGGGCGCAGAACGGAGTGAATACCGTCCGCGGCGACGACGAGATCGGCTTCACCTTGCGCGCCGTTGGCGAACGATAGGCGCACGCCATCGCGATCTTCGGCGAAGCCGGTGCAGCGATAGCCACAGTGCACCACCCCGGCCGGGAGCGCGTCCGATAGAAATTCGATGAAGTCGGCGCGATGCATCCCGAACGTCGCGTTCCAACCCGATGAATCCGTAACCCGGACGGGCGCAATAGGGGTGCCGTCATGACGGAAGTATTGGGAAGTCGGCCCGACGCGCGCCCCGTATTTCTCTACCGCCGGGCCCAAGCCTAAGCGCTCGAGCTGCCGGACGCTGTTGGGGGTGATGAACACGCCGGCGCCGACCTCGCCCAGCGCCGGCGCTTTCTCATAGACGCTGACCTGAAAGCCATGAGCGATCAGCGCGTTCGCGGCGAACAATCCGCCGATGCCGCCCCCCACGATTGCAATGTTCAATGGCGCTGCCATCGACCCGCTGTGCTCGCGCTTACGATGAAGTCACGTCTTCAAAAAATGCTTCTCCAGCCCCTGCCAGCCTTCGAAGTAGTCGTGCTGCAGTTCAGACGACTCGACGGCGTAGCGGGTGAGCCGCATGGCGAACCGGCTCTCGAACATGAAAGCCATGGTGTCGTCGATTTTGTGCGGCTTGAGATCGGCGCGGCTGGCGCGCTCCCAGGTCTCGGCATCGGGGCCGTGCGCGGTCATGCAATTATGCAGGCTAGCGCCGCCGGGCATGAAACCTTCCGCCTTGGCGTCGTAGACCCCGTGCAACAGCCCCATGAATTCGGTCATGACGTTGCGGTGATACCAGGGCGGGCGGAATGTATCCTCGCCGACCAGCCAGCGCGGCGGGAAGATNNACGGGTCGGGATGATCGAAGCTCACCGTGCCGATCACCATAAAGCGGGCGAGATCGTATTTGTAAGGCACGAAATTGCCGTGCCAAGCGACGACGTTGAGCGGCGAATGATCCATCTCCGCCGCCCATAGATTGCCCTGGAACTTCGTCACCATCTGGCACGGCGCTTCGGTGTCTTCGTAAGCGGCAACGGGCGCGAGAAAGTCGCGCACATTGGCAAGACCGTTCGAGCCGAGCGGGCCGAGTTCGGGCAGCCGCAGATTGGCACCGTAGTTCTCGCAGATATAGCCGCGCGACGGTCCGTCGGGCAGTTCGACGCGCAAGCGCAAGCCGCGCGGAATGATGACGATTTCGCCGGGCGACGCCTCGATGACGCCGAGCTCGGTGACGAAGCGGGCGCGGCCCTGCTGCGGCACGACGAGCATTTCGCCGTCGGCATTATAAAAAAAGCGGTCGGTCATCGAGCGGTTGGCGGCATAGATGTGGACCGCCATGCCGACCTGTGTCGCCACGTCGCCATTGCCGCCGAGCGTCACGATGCCTGCGATGAAGTCGGTCGGCGCCTTCGGAATCGGGATCGGGCTCCAACGCAATTGCGTCGGCGTGGCGTCGACGTCGTTGAACGGCGCTGAGCGAATGAGGCCGTTGTCGATGCGTGCATAGGGCCGATGCACGACAGAGGGCTGAATGCGGTAGGTCCAGGTGCGGCGATTTTCCGCTCGCGCCATCGTAAACGAGGTGCCCGAGATCAGTTCGGCATAGAGGCCGTGCGGCGGCCGTTGCGGCGAATTGCGACCGACCGGCAGTGCGCCGGGCTTTGCTTCCGAGACGAAATGATTGCCGAAGCCCGGCTGGTAACGCAGGCCCAGATCTGCGCCGGAAGATTTGCTCGCCGCGTCGCGGCGTTTGGTTTCTTGCTTGGTTTGATTCGTTGTTTGTTTAGTTGCTTGATTCACGGGGGACCTCCCAAAAGCCGCCGCCGCCGAGACGCGAAATAATTGGTCCCGACCGCAACTAATATCCGCTTTCCTCCGCAGCGACGCAAGCCGCCTTGGAACGCTCCCGGAGCAAAGTTCCAAAGTTCCAAGTTCCCACGCTGCCGGCGACGCCGCAATTCGCCTTGATTGACTCATAATCCGCTCAAAAAGCCGCCCGCTTGCGCCGGCATGAGCCAAGTCGTCGAGGGGAAATCTCTCATTAACCATGTCGCGCGTGCGCTGCCGCACGTGGCGAGAGCACGACTCTGCGGGGGGCCGGATGCGACCGATACTTGCTTTGGCGATTGTGCTCTTTGGGGTTTCGAGCGCCGCCCCGGAGCCGGAATATTCTTCGCTGTTCGGCGATTCTTTTTTTCCTGGCGCCGACAGCGACGCCGTTCCCGCATTGATCGAGATCGAATCGTCGACCGGGAGAGCCGACCGGCTGACCTTTGCCGAGCGACCCCGCGTTCTCGCCGTTGAAATTTTCCGCCGCGAAAACGCCGACCGGCCGCTGACATTTGCGTCCGCGAGCCCGGATGTCGATGCCGACATTGCCGCGAGCGCGGCGGCCGATACCGACAGCAATCGCGCCACCGAGGTTTCGCTCGACGACCTCTGCAATGCGCTGTTCACGTCGGCCCAGAACAACGATCTGCCGATCCCGTTCTTTGCTAACCTGATTTGGCAGGAGAGCCGGCTGCGCGCCGACGACGTCAGCCGAAAGGGCGCCCAGGGCATCGCCCAATTCATGCCGCAGACCGCCGTCGAAAAGGGTCTCGCCAATCCATTCGACCCGATGCAGGCGCTTCCGGCGTCAGCCCGATTCCTGCGCGAGCTGCGCCTGCAATTCGGCAATCTCGGTTTCGTCGCCGCCGCCTATAATGCCGGAGCCCGCCGCGTCATCGAATGGCTCGAACATCGGAGTAGCCTGCCGCGCGAAACCCGCACCTATGTCGTGCGCGTGACCGGCCTCTCCGTCGAGGCCTGGCGGAACATGCCAGTGGACAATGACGCGCTCACTTTCGTGCAGCACCTGCCTTGCCGCAGTCTGCCGGCCTTCGCCAATGTCGAACAGGTGCAATTGGCCGAAGCGCAGCTCGACGAAGTTGAGCTCATTCGGGAAAAGCGCGACGAGCCGCTGGTCGATGATACGCCAGCTGCGCGTGACACGCCGGCGCATAGTGGCGCGCGCGAGCATGCGCGGCCTCGCGGCCGCCAAGCGCATCAAGAGCGAAAAGAGCACCACGAAGAGCGCCGCGCCGGCCACGAGCGTCGCACCGCCAAGGGCGACGCCGAGCATCATCCGCACGGCACGCACGAGAAGCGCAAAAGCGCGTAACGAACCGGCGGCGCTCAGCCCGCCGCCGCGCTCGGCCCGCCGCGTCTTATTGCGGAGGCCACAATGCGCTGCAGCAGATCCGGATAGCCGATGCCGACGTGGCGGGCCGCGGTGGCGAACTCCTGGCTTTCCGCGATCTCGGGATTGGGATTGGCCTCGAGGAAATACGGCGTACCGTCGGCGGCGAGCCGAAAGTCGATGCGGGCATAGCCGTCGAGTTCGAGCGTCCGGTAAATCCGCTTGGCCATGCGCTGGATGCGCGCGGTCAGCTCCGGCGCGAGGTCCTTGGCCGGACCGTGCCTGATGCCGCGGCGCTCCTGATAATCGGGATCGTGTTTGACCTTCTCGGTGGCGATGTGCCAGTCGCCCTCCGCCATATTCTGAAATTGCAGCTCCCATACCGGCAGCACGAGCAAACGCTCGTTGCCGAGGATGCCGACGTAGATTTCACGGCCCTCGATATATTGCTCGGCGATGGCCGCGGTGCCGATTCGCTCGTGGATGAAGTTGACCCGCTCGATGAGCTTGTCGTCGGTGTCGACGACGGAGGCCTGCGAAATGCCGTAGGAGGCGTCCTCGTTGACGCTCTTGACGATCAGCGGCAAGGCGAGCCGGGCCGGGCGCTTGACCTTGCGGCGCTTCGGAAACACCGCGAAGGCCGGCACCGGAATGCGATGGTAATGCACCAGCGTCTTCGACAAGTCCTTGCCGCGCGCCAGCATGAGGCCGCGCGGATTGCAGCCGGTATAGGGCACTCGCAGCAGTTCGAGATAGCTTACGACATTCTGGTCGTAGATCGCTTCGCCGTGAAACTGTTCGAGCAGCGTGAACACCACGTCCGGCTTGAAGGCGTCGATCGCGTCGCGGATCGGTCTTAGTTCGTCGTGCACGCCGAGCGGCCGCACCTCGTGGCCGGCGGCGCGCAATGTCGACACCACGTCGTATTCGGTTTTCCAGACGTTGATTTCCTGCTCGCTGTACCCCTTGCTCGATTCCGGGGGCAACAGATCCGGGTGGAGGAGCACCAGGACACGAAGCTGCTTCATAACGCGATCCACCTTCGTCGCGACGGACCAAACAATGCATGCATGGTTTTGGCGGTCAACAGCACCGTGAATTCCATGATGAGTTTGCGCTCGGAACCGACCGCGCGCAAACCGAGTTCGCGGCAGCGTTGGATCATGTCGTCGAGCACGACGTCGAAGGTAAGCTGATACTCGCCGGTCCACTTCGCGACCAGTTCGCGAACCGTGGCGCGGTTGCGTCTGATGAAAGACGATGCCGCCTCGGAGCGGCGATGTTTCGGATCGGCCGAGAACAGGCGGCGCAGATCCCGGTCATAGGTCTTCGGGGTGTCGACGACATAGAGCGTGCGCTTCTTCTTATAATACTCGCCGAGCGTCTGGGTGAGCTTGCCCAGCGGGTCGACTTTTTCGCGGTGCGTCAGCGCCGGCCGTAAGCCCGCGATCTCCGCCATCAGCTCGTCGACATATTCGAGCTTCTTGAGCGCCGGCCATCCGGCATAGCGGCTTCGCCAATTCGAGCGCGGCCGCAGCCACACCGCGAAAGTCTCGGCGAAATCCTCGTCCGGATGGCTTTGCGCATACCACAGCCGCAGATGCTGGACATGATTGCGGCTGGCCGGATTCGGCCGGTAATAGCGCGGATAGCGTCGCGACGACGGTCCGAACAATTGCTGCCAGCGGCGGCGGCGATAAAGCTGATAGGCGTGGGTCACGACGTGACCGGCCTCGTGACGCAGAATGCTCATGCATTCCGACCAGGTGCCGCCCTCGACGTCGAGGATCATCTTCTTTTCCAGCCGCATCAGCCGCGGATGCGCCAGATAGAATGGAATAGCGATGCCGGGCGTATTCTCGGGCGAAAACCACTCGCTCGAAATCCAGGCATGGGGCCGCACCCGGATTTCGTGTTCGGCGAGCTCGTCATAGAGAGTGCGCACGCAGTTCTCGAGCCAGGTGCCCTCGACCGTAACTTTAAGATCCTTGAGCCGGACCTTGAGCAAGTCCTCGTCGGACAAGGTCGCCCAGGCATATTTCCTACGCGGCATGGTGCTACGAACCTGGCGCTCGAAACCGGTAACAGATCACCGCGCCGATGGTGTCACGGGAGGCCGTTGGCGACAACAGTCCAGATGCGCCAGCGCGGCTTTGCCGGATTAGCTCTACTCGGGCTTAATATCGGCGGTCCGGCGGAGCACCCTGGTTCATTTCGCCACGCCCGCAGCGATACCCTTGCCAAAACGGCGGGCGAGCCAGCCAGCGGCACGGCGCACCGATTGGAACTCTTGTATTTCTAAAGTAATCGAGAAATTTTGCGTCTTACATTCCGATAAAAGATCGCCTAAGCAAACTCCATGAGTGCTCCTCCCGCGGCGAAACTGAGCTCGCCATCCCATCATCACTGGCGGCGCCTTGCGGGAGTGATCGGCCCCGGTCTTGTCGTGATGCTCGCGGACACCGACGCCGGGAGCATCATCACCGCCGCTCAAAGCGGCGCCGAATGGGGTTATCGGCTGCTGACATTGCAGCTCATACTTATTCCAATCCTTTACGTCGTGCAGGAGCTCACCGTCCGTTTGGGTGTGGTGAGCGGCAAGGGCCATGCGGAACTGATCAAAGAGCACTTTGGCCGAGGCTGGGCTTGGCTATCGGTCGCTACATTGATTATCGCCTGCTTGGGCGCGTTGCTGAGCGAGTTGAGCGGCCTCGCCGGGGTCGGACTACTGTTCGGCGTACCGGCGCCCGTCACGATGATCTTGGTCGTGACCGCCCTGGTTTTCATGGCCTACAAGGGCTCCTATCTGTCGGTCGAACGCATCGCGATCGCGGTCGGCGCCTTCGAGCTGGTTTTCGTAGCGGTCGCCTTCCAGGCCAAGCCCGATCTTACCGCTCTTGCGCTAGGCTCTATCGATATCCCGTGGCGCGAGCCGGGATATCTTTATCTCGTCGCCGCCAATATCGGCGCGGTGATCATNNGTGATCATGCCGTGGATGGTGTTCTACCAGCAATCCGCCGTGGTGGAGAAAAAGCTGACATTGGCCGACTTGCCGGCGGCTCGCCTCGACACCGCGGTCGGCGCCACGGTGACGCAGATTATCATGGCCGCGGTGCTGATCGTGACCGCGGCGACACTCGACGGCACTGCACAGGCGAATTCGTTGAATACCGTGCAACAAATCGCCGAAGCGATCACGCCCTACCTCGGCAATACCGCCGGCAGGCTTTTGTTCGCTCTCGGGCTGTCTGGCGCCGCCATGGTGGCGACCATCGTCGTGACGCTGACCGCCGCCAGGACGCTCTCTGAAGTGCTCGGCGCCAAGCATTATCTGGAGCACGAGCCGCACGAAGCGCCGTGGTTTTACGGCATCTATACGGCGACGCTCGTCGTCGGAGCGCTGCTCGTCGTCTCCGGCACCAACCTGGTCAGCCTCAGCGTCGGCGTCCAGGTGATGAACGCGCTGTTGCTGCCGATTGTGCTGGCGTTCTTGTATTTGTTGGCGCGACGCCTGCCGCAAGCCTATCGGCTGCAAGGACCCTATGCAGCGCTCGTTGCCGTCGTGGTCTTGGCGACCGTGGTTTTTGGCGTCTACTCCGGTCTGTTGGGTCTGTGGGGCTGACGGCAACGCCCGCGTCGGCGCGTCGGCCATACTAGCCGCACCGGCCGTGCCGTGAGACTATCCCCCATCAGATCGTCGAACCCGTCACATCCAAGAACCCCGTCGCGCCCTCTAACTCGACCGCCATCATGCAGACAGGCATCGGAGACGCGGTACGTCGCAAGGAGGATTTGCGCCTCCTCACCGGCCGCGGCTGCTACAGCGACGATTTCAGTTTTCCGGACCAAGCTTACGGCGCGGCGTTGCGATCGCCGCACGCCCATGCCTTGATCCGCGCGATCGATACCGCGGCTGCGCGCGCCATGCCTGGCGTGATCGCGGTGCTGACCGGGGCAGACGCGCGCGCCGACGGGCTCAATGTCATCCCGCATCTCGCCGGTCCTGGCGCGCCGCCTGATCTTGTGCTGAAAAACCGCGACGGCTCGGCAGTGCCGGTAGCGCCGCATGATGTGCTGCCGAGCGATCGCGTGCGCCATGTCGGCACCGCGGTAGCCTTCGTCATCGCGGAAACCATCGCTGAGGCAAAAGATGCCGCGGAGCGCATCGTCGTCGACTACGAACCGCTGCCGGCCGTAACCGATGCGAAAGCTGCAGTTCGGCCAGACGCGCCGCGGCTTTACGACGACATCCCGAATCTTGTGATCGACGCCGAAGTCGGCGACGCCGCAGCCGTCGCGGCAGCGTTCGCGCGGGCCGCCCACGTCACGCGGCTTGAGACCTGGATCAATCGCGTCACCGGCGTGCCGCTGGAGCCGCGCGCCGCCGTCGGCAACTACGACCCGGTGAGTGGCCGCTACACGCTCTATGCCGGCTCGGGCGGCATCGTGCGCCAGAAGCGCGAGCTGGCGCGGATTCTCAGCGTCTCGGAGGACGCCGTGCGCGTCATCGCCCGCGAGATCGGCGGCAATTTCGGCACGCGCAATAGCTTCTTTCCCGAATTCGCGCTGGTCGCCTGGGGCTCGCGGCGGGTCGGACGGCCGCTCAAATGGACCGCCGAACGCCACGAGGCATTCATCAGCGACTATATGGGCCGCGATCTCACGGTATCCGCCGAACTCGCGCTCGATGCCGACGGCCACTTCCTCGCCTTGCGCACATCGAATCTCAGCAATGTCGGCGCCCATTCAGGCTCCTACGTGCCGCTGGTCAAAGGCGTGGGGCTGGTGACCGCCGGCTACCGCATTCGACCGCGCATATCCGCGCGCGCGCCGTGCTGTCGACCACGATGTGCACCACGCCCTATCGCAGCGCCGGGCGGCCGGAGGTCATCTATGTCATCGAGCGGCTGATCGACAAAGCCGCGCAGGAGCACGGTTTCGATCGCGTCGCGCTGCGGCGGCGTAATCTCATTCCGCCACGGGCTTTTCCCTATAAGAATCCGCAAGGCATTACCTACGACAATGGCACCTATCGCGCCGTGATGGAGCGCGCGATGGAGCTCGGCGATTGGCGGGGTTTTCGGCGCCGCCGCGCCGAGGCGCGCAAACGCAAGCGGCTGCGCGGCATCGGGCTTTGCTGCTNNCATCCGCGCGAGCGCGCCGACATCACCGTGCATCCGCACGGCCGGGTCGATGTCGTGGTCGGCACCCTGTCGAGCGGGCAGAGCCACGAGACCACTTTCGCGCAATGCGTGGCGCAATGGCTCGGCGTACCGTTCGACGACGTCTACGTCTTTGAAAACGACACCGACGTGGTCAAGGAAGGTGGCGGCTCGCATTCCGCCCGCTCGATGCGGTTTGCCGGCATTGTCATGGGCAAGGCTTCCGAAGCCGTCATCGAGAAAGGCAAAAAAATCGCTGCCCACCTGCTCGAAACCGCCGAAGACGACATCGCTTTCGCAGCCGGCCATTTCACCGTCAAAGGCACCGACCGTTCGGTCGGAATCTTCGAGACGGCCGCGGCGGCGGCGAACGGCGACAGCGTGCCGGAAGATTTACGTGGCCCGCTCGAGGCGACTTGCGACGAAACCATCCTGCAGCTCGGCTTTCCCTACGGCGCGCATGTCTGCGAGGTCGAAATCGATCCGCAAACCGGCGCGCTCGCACTGGTGCGCTATACCGCGGTCGACGATGTCGGCCGTGCCATCAATCCGCTGATCGTCGACGGTCAGACCCACGGCGGCGCCGCGCAGGGCATCGGCCAGGCATTGTGGGAGCTTTGCGTCTACGATGCGCAGGGGCAGTTCCTGTCCGGCTCGTTCATGGATTACGTCATGCCGCGCGCCGACCTTTTGCCGTCGTTCACCACCGACATCAGTCAGGTGCTCACTCCGACCAACCGGCTCGGCGTGCGCGGCGCCGGCGAAGGCGGCACCACCGGCGCGCTCGGCGCCGTGGTCAATGCCGTGGTCGACGCGCTGGCCGAATTCGGCGTCACCCATATCGAAATGCCGGTGACGCCGGAGAAGATCTGGCGGGCGATACAGTCGGCGACAAGATAACGGATCATGGCATCGCGCTGCTTTTAAATTAGGCAGCGGCCGATTTTCCGCGGCGGCTTGATTTGAATCAAAGCATCGAGAGCGCCCCGGCTGTTTCCATGGCGATAGAAAACCTAATGGAGATGCCCGATGGCATCGCGAAGCGATTATAACGGCCATTGGCTGCACGGCAGCCTGGACGAGCGTTTGATCATGGCGGCTATTTTAGCCATGGTGGGGTTGTCGTCTGTCCTAGCCTTGTTCTACTGGTGACGAAGCCGTCAGGCTAAGGCTGCGGTCCCGCCGGCGCCGCGATGGGCGGGAACGTCTCGATACACGCTTAAGAAGCACGATCGCAGGCCCGCGTTGCGGGCATTTTCCTCCTCGCCATGATTTTGTGACTGCTCGCCCTGGATAAATTGGTATATCTCGGCCTCGCGGCGTGGGCCGGCCGGCCAACCGTTCCACGGAGCCGCAGTCGGCCGAAACCAATCGGCGTCCATGAAAGCGAGATCGCAGTTCATGCGTAAGCAATCTGCCATGCGTCAGCAAACCGCCATGAGTGAGCGACCTTCCGGAAGCCGCAAGGTCCCCGCATTCCTCGCTTTTCTCTGTGCGGCCGCGGTCGTTGTTGTTTCGCTGTCGACCGCAGCGGTCGCCCAACAAGCCGACGACGACATTCTCAGTCGGGCAAGCGTGCTGCGCGATCCGGAAATTCCGCCCTTGGGCAACCCGAAGGGCGACCTGACCATCGTCGAGTTTTTCGACTATCAGTGCCCGTATTGCAAAAAGGTTGCGCCGGAGCTCGCGCAAGTGGCCAAGGAAGACGGCAACGTCAGGATTGTCTTGAAGGATTGGCCGATTTTCGGCGAAATTTCAACGGCCGCCGCCAAACTGGTCCTGGCGGCCAAATACCAGGACAAATACGCGCAAGCCCACGACGCCTTGATCGGCGCCAAGACAAAACTTACCGAGTCGAGTGTCCGCGACCTGCTCGCCAAGGCTGGCGTGGATGTCGCGAAGGCGGAGGCAGACCTGCAAACGCATCACCAGGCGATCGACGATCTGTTGGCCCGCAATAACGCCCAGGCGGAGGCTTTCGGATTTCCGGCGACGCCGGCCTTCATCGTCGGCACGTTCCGGGTGCCGGGCATGCTGACGACGGCCGGCTTCAAAGCCGTGATCGCCGACGCCCGAGCGAAGGCGGCGAAGCCCTGAGTCTTCGCTCACGAGCGAACCGCGAGATCGAGTGAATCAGCCTTACTTTGAAGGCCGGTCGCAGACTTTACATTTGAATTCGGGCGGCGCCTCGCCGGGCTCCACCATCACCGAATTCAACTCGCCGCAGCGACCGCACTGCCGCACCAGCTTGGTCGGCAGCTTCACAATAGGTCGGGTCGCCGCGGCCATGGCCAGATCGCCTTGGGCGCGAAGCTCCGCCTTGGTCAGCGGTGGTCCGTGACGCCGTTGTTTCATAGGTTATCCATTATCCCGGGTTACGACACCCATCCCCGACCCTGCGCGGCACCGCCCGCGCCGCAAATCGGCGTTTTTGCATTCTCGTACCGCATCAAGCGTCTAGCCCATTAGCGTTGTGGGGGGATAGCGTCAAATCGGCGAAGAGGAAGCGGCACACCGCCGCCCGCGAGCTCGGCCGTCTTCCTTTTGAATGCCGGCCCTGGTACTGCCTAATTGCGAGCCTTCTGTCTAAAACTTACCCTCGCAATTGTTTCGATCAAGCTTACATATCAGTCATCATCGACAGCGGCCCCGTGCCAGGCGTCGATGGCTGAGAGTCCAGTAGCACTCCCGCCTGTAGAGCGGAGTCGCTATGTCACATTACGCGCCGTCAACTTTCGTCGTCGAACGTTCGCTGCTCTACGCGACGGGAGTCCATACCATGGTGTGCCTGTGCTGCGGCGACACCATGAAGCACTGCCGTACGATCGCAACACTTGGCGTGCGTCCGGAACAGCACATTTTCGTCTGCCCTTCCTGCAATGGGGTCGACAGCAAGGAAATCAGGCGGGTGGCGTGATCTCATGCGTATCTATCTCGGCTGCGAGCTTCACTTCGAGTTCCCGCAAGTAACGCCTATGATCGTGACGTTGAACGTGCACTTTTCGCGCGTCTCCGAACTGGAGCGTCCGGATTACCTGATAACAAACCCGTCGGTACCCGTCGAAGCCTACCGCGACAGCTTCGGCAATTGGTGCGCCCGCCTCGTCGCACCCGGCGGCCACTTCAGCCTCGGCACCGATGCGGTTATTCGCGACTCAGGTCTGCCGGACCCGATCGTTCTCGACGCCCTGCAGCACCAGGTTCAGGACTTGCCGGCGGAAGTCATACTGTTTTTGCTGGGCAGCCGATACTGCGAGACCGATCGTCTCGCCGACGAAGCTTGGCGGCTGTTCGGCAACACGCAGCCTGGCTGGCCGCGGGTTCAGGCCGTCTGCGACTTCGTCCACAATCACATAACATTCGGTTACGAGCATTCGCGTGCAACCAGAACGGCATTCGAAGCGTTCGGCGAGCGCAACGGCGTGTGCCGCGACTACGCTCATCTGGCCATCACTTTTTGTCGCGGCTTGAATATCCCGGCGCGCTATTGCACGGGCTACCTCACCGATGTGGGCATGCCGCTGCCCTACCCGCCGAACGATTTCGCGGCCTGGATCGAGGTCTATCTCGGCGGCCGTTGGCACACCTTCGATCCGCGCAACAACAAGCCGATGATCGGCCGCATCCTCATCGCGCAAGGCCGCGACGCCGCCGACGTGCCGCTGACCCACACCTTCGGGCCAGGGACCTTGTCGGGCTTTCGCGTCTGGGCGGATGAAGTGCCCCCGGCATAAACGCTGCGCCTCACGCAGAGTCACCAGATCGATGCCGTTATTTTTGCGATCTTCAGCGCGCTTTGGCGAGCCTGTTGCAATTGGCGCGGACGGCGCGCCGGTAAACACCGAACATTTCAAGGCCGGCTTCCACGGGACCGCCGGTCAACAGTGCGCGTGTACCGGATATCTGCGCGTGTGAGTATGCCGTCTGCTTCTCGGCGATCATACGCCGCGCTTCGCCGGCGGTAAGTTCGCCCGTCATCATGTCAAATATGCGTGCGGTCATGACCTGATGAATGTCTAAGCCAAATTGCCAAAAATCGAACATCAAATTGTTTCCTGTGGATAGACCGCAAACTCAACGCGGTGAAAAGCCCGATAGTTCCGCTTCGTTTCAAGCCGCGCGTCGCTGGCCAGATCACAAAAGAGAAGGCCGCCAAGAGACAGAAGGCCGCCAAGTCGGCGGCCACCATCACTTCATCTGGTCTTGACGCGATGGGCGCCAAGCGAGGTCTGCCAGTTTGAGCCATTCGGCGGCCATCTCGCGTTGAATGATGCGAGCGTTCTGGCTGGTCGCGATCCTCACAGATTCCAAGCACTGCCGCGCATATCGCCGGTATTCTTCGGATTTGTTGTTATTGCGAACTGCCATGATGACTCTCAGTCGAATCGACCGCGAGCCAATCTGCGGCTTTTTAGGGATTAATCTGTTCAAAATGGATCACATTTCGATGTGATCTGCCCGTTTATGAGCGGAAAGTATGGCCACGAGCCTGAGCGCGCCGAGGACAAACCCGAATTGAACCGCGCAACCAGTGCAACGGGCCGCTCAGTACCCGTTTCTAACGGAGCCACGATCGAAGCACCGAAGGATTCAATCTGAAGCGATTGCGATCGAGAAGCGCGCCATCTTGTTAGTTTGTTTCATCGCATCTGTCTCTGAATTCCCTGCGGCAGGGTAAGGAACATTTGCAATGCGCGGCGTATTGGTGGCGTGCGTTTCGGCAGCTTTACTTATGACGCCGATTATTGCCGCGCGATCGGACGAGGTTCCCGTTCTCAACGTGCAACAGGTCTGTCGCGGCATCGCCCAACAGGGAATGGATCCGTCCGAAACGGGTGGACCCGATTTGGCCATGTCGCAGTGCGTTGCCAGCGAGCAAGAGGTTCGCGGCGAGCTGGTCAAAGTGTGGTCGACCTTTGTATCGGCGGACAAGGTCCATTGCACGCGCGAAGCGACCATGGGCGGTGAGGCAAGCTATACGGATCTGATCACTTGTCTTGAGATGGCGAGAGACGTCCGGAAGATGCGGATTCCGCACGACAAATCCCTGGAGAGCATCGAACAATAACCGACAGCTACCTTTCATGGCGGCGCATCGCTATCGAGAAAAAATGTGCGGCTAAGATTGGAAACGAAATAAGCCAACGGAACAATTTGCAAGAAAAGGAAAATCTGATGTCGTATCGAACCGTCATTTCCATCGCTGCAGCCGCCATGCTTGGCATCGCGTGCGTTTCGACTGATGCCTTGGCGTATCGGGGCGGCGTTCGCGCGGGCGGTGTCCGCGTCGGCGGCGTTCATCGCGGCGGCGCCTATCGGGGCGGCTATGTCGGTCGCGGCGTCGGGGTGGGCGTAGGCGTTGGTGCGGCTGCCGTCGGGGCAGCAATCGTGGCGCCGCGCTATTACAACAATGTCGTATGCGGATATTACCCCAACTCGCCCTGCTATTAATGGCGTGATCAATTCTGATCAGACTCCGCCGCATAAGCGCGTTTTAGTTCATCGGACTTTCGCCGGCATGCGAAACAGGCTTCACCCACCGGGGGCGAACGGAGTGTAGAATGAGAGTCATATTGAGCGCTGTTGTCATCTTCGCCGCGCTTTTCTCGGTCGATGCGTCTGCCCAGAGCGCAAACCTGAGCGGTCGCTGGCAATGCATGGCGCTGTGTCTTGGTTCGCCCGGCGGCTACGCCTTCATCACGCAAAACGGCTGGGATCTCAACGTGCTCAACGACGTAGGCGAGCCATCGAGAGCATGGATCGATTATCCGGGCCATATCTGGCTAGCAAGAGCCAACCAAGGCGCAATTTTTTCGCCCGACGGGTTCACGCTTCAATTCGACCGCGGAACGATCTGGCAGCGGGCTCCTGACATGGTGCCACCGTTACTTGCGCCGGTGCGAAGGTAGATTTTTGTCGCGTGCCGCCGACCCGCCGAATCTCAGTCGCGGCGACCAACCCGGGACGGGCTACGCAATTTAACAGCGAGAACAGATCGGCCATCGGCCTCCCCGAACCGCATCGGCCATGCTCTCACTATTGTGACGGCGTCCCCAATTCTCTCACCACTTCATCGCCCTTCATCGACCACGTGACGATGTCCTTGCCATCCAATTTTTGCTTCGTGAGATCGACCATGCGAATTTCGCTGTTCTCATAGGAGCGGAAATAGAACCGCTTGGCCTTCAAATCGCTGGCACTGGTCCAGATCGTGTGATCGGCGACAATATTTCCGTGCGAGTCTTTTTCGGGCGCGCGTGAAGCGCCTTTGGGAATGTCGAAGTCATTGAGGATGTGAAACGCCTGCAGGATGGCGTCGTATCCGGTTTGCGAGGGCAACACCGACTGGCTGAAAGCGACGGCGCGCACGAACCGTGACGGCGGCGTGAAATCTCCAGGCAGTCCGAGCATTCCGGAGCCTTGGCCGAACGGCACGAGCGTGACGCTGCCCACCTTAACCGGCGGCAGGTCTTTGAGAGAAAAGTTCACGTAATTCCTCAGATTGGTCATTTGCCAATCGAAACCCGGAGAGTTGGTCATGACGCCCAACGGATTGTCGTAAATGTTGAGTTTGCCGTCGGTATATTCAACGGCAATGCTCTTGCCGGTGGCATCGTGCACGACATAATGCGCCGGCGGAGAGAACTTCCACGCCTCAAGAACCACGCCGGGCACGACGATGTTCGCAAGATTGGCCCGCACTTCGTCGACATTCGCAAAATTCTCGAGGATGTAGGAGCCAAGCTCCCATGGCGCGACGGTCCTGTCCGCGTCGCTCGCGGCGTAGGGCTGATATTTCGCCGAGGTCGGGAAATAGAACAGCCCGACCGCAAGGCCGCGTTCGTTCAGCCCATCGATCAGGATCGGCATGCCCAGCGCATTGGCGCCCAGCGTTGCGTATTTCGAGGTCCACGTCTTGCCGGGTTTGCCGTCGGGCGTCGTTGCCGTGCGCGAATAGCCCCGCGGCACCATGATGACATTGGACTTCAGATCGATGCCGAACTCCAAAGTCCGGGCGTGAACGACGGTTCCGTCGACGGCAATGAGTTCGATTCCGGTACAGGCCTGAGCAAGCGATACAGCCACGAGTCCGAGCACCGCCGTTACGGCAAATATCTTCGATACGATGTTCCTTGATTGCGTTTTCATAGTATCCTCCATGTTCGGGCGGCGTCGACGCATGCACCCGAAAACCAAATGCCCTGGCGCTTGTGTTGGACCGGGCCGCCGCGGTCCGTGTCTGGCGCGAATACGAAGCTTCGCAGTTTCCGCTATGCCCCGTTATCGGAGCAGCGGTGGCGTTCATTGCGCCTGAAGACATAACGGAAGCGCCGCCAACTTCGTCGATTCGCACAAGTGCGTATTTGCCGGTCAGGGTGAATCAATTGCCGGCGATGCGTGATCGCATGTGCTTGCCGCGCCTGTGGCCGGCTCGCGCAGCAGGATTTGACCCAGGACGCCCGTCCCAACGACGGCCGCCAGTTTCCTACGGTCTTAATGCGCCCGTTGCGCCATCTTCAAAACGAATATGTGGGCTGCGGCGACTGTCACCGAGAAGCCGACTATTCCCAATTCTATGCTGCGCACGTGTTGCGGGGCATAGACCAAAGCCAGTGGATCAAGTACCAGCAGGCGATGCGGCTTCGCCAGCGTCGGGCGGCGACGAAACAAAGCTTGACCCTAACACCCTGTCACTCATCAACGCCGCTTGCGACCAAATGCAGGCAAGGTTGATGAGAGTCCGCTTCTCATTCTCGCTTGTGGTTTTGGAGGACTCGCGCATGGCCTCCATAGCATACTGCCGAAACAGGTCTGCCTCACTCATGACAGCCTCCTGACTGGGGACCCCTTCTGGCGTCTCCCTAGCTTCTGAGTCTGGATCTGCTGGAACCGGCAGACTGTATCCAAGTGCTCACCCGCTCAGCTTTTTTGAATTATCCCCCACCAATTGAATCTAACCCGCTCCCCCCATGCGGTCCGTGAGCCATTCACGACGGCCGAAGGGGTGTCCGGTATGCGCCTCACGTTATCCGGAACGATACGTCGACATGGCCGTTATCTTAGAACGAACAAACAACGAGGAGACGGCAATGGATAAAGATCGCATCAACGGGTCGGCAGAGCAGGCCAAGGGAGCCGTGAAGGAAACAGCAGGAAAACTGTTTGGCGACAAGAAACTGGAAACTGAAGGCAAGACCGACAAAGCCGCCGGCAGGGTGCAAAACGCAGTCGGCGGATTGAAAGATGCAGTGCGCGGCAAATAAGGCCAGCACCATCAATGGAGGCTTCCCATGGAATTTATCCTGATTATCTTTGTAT
>PLTE01000056.1 GCA_003164375.1 Hyphomicrobiales bacterium
TCGCCTTCGCGGCCGAGGGCAAGGTCAAGGCGGACATCGAACTGCAACCGCTGTCGGCGATCAACGACATCTTCAATAGGCTCGAGCACGGCAAAGTGGCGGGCCGCGTGGTGCTCGACTTCATCGGGCCGAAAGCGGACGACCGCAAGGTGAAGGCTCCTGCGGCGAAGAAGCTGGAACCAGCGCACGTCGGCTAGCGAGTTTCACCCTCTCCCCGCCGGGGAGAGGGTGTTCGCTTGCGCAAGCCGGGTTGCGGCGCGTTTTGAGACTTAACACCCCGTTAAACCTCCTGCCGCAGACTGCCCCGAAACGGCACAGCGTGCGCTAACCGAGCCGCCGGGGCAGCCATGACCATTCTCATTGTCGATGACGATCCGGTGCTGTGCCGGCTCCTTGAGGGCATGCTGCACAAATTCGAATACGAAACCATCACGCGCGACTCCGGCGACGGCGCGCTGTCGGTTCTGGCCGGGCCGGACGGGGCGCAGATCGATTGTGTGATCCTCGATCTGGTGATGCCGAACCTCGATGGGCTCGGCGTGCTTGCCAAAATGCGCCAGGCTTCGATCAACGTGCCGGTGATCGTACAGACCGCGCATGGCGGCATCGACAACGTCGTCTCGGCGATGCGTGCCGGCGCGGTCGATTTCGTGGTCAAGCCGGTCGGCGCCGAGCGCCTGCATGTCAGCGTGCGCAACGCGCTCAACGCCAGCGCGCTCGAAGGCGAATTGCAGCGCATGAAGAAGAGCCGCTCCGGCACGCTCGGCTTCAAAGACATCGTCACCAAGAGCGCCGCCATGCACCCGGTGCTGCGCATGGCGGAAAAGGCGTCGGCCTCCACCATTCCTGTGCTGGTCTCGGGCGAATCCGGCGTCGGCAAAGAACTGATCGCACGCGCCATTCACGGCTCCGGCGAGCGCCGAACGAAGCCGTTCATCGCGGTGAATTGCGGCGCCATGCCGGAAAATCTCGTCGAGTCGATCCTGTTCGGCCACGAGAGGGGCTCGTTCACCGGCGCCACCGAGCGCCACGTCGGCAAATTCGTCGAGGCCTCCGGCGGCACTTTGTTTCTCGACGAGGTCGGCGAATTGCCGGCCGCCGCACAGGTGAAACTTTTGCGCGCGCTCCAGGAAGGCGAAGTCGAGCCGGTGGGTGCGAGGAAACCGATCAAGGTCGACGTGCGGCTGATCTCCGCCACCAATCGCGATCTGATCGCCGACGTCAAAGCTGGCCGCTTCCGCGAAGATCTGTTCTACCGGCTGCACGTTTTTCCGATCACGGTGCCGCCGTTGCGCGCCCGCCCCGCCGATATTCCGGCGCTGGCCCGGCATTTCCTGGCGCGGTTCTCAGCTGAAGAGGGCAAGCGCATTCGCGTGCTGACGCCAGAGGCGCTACGCGTGCTCACCACGTTCCAGTGGCCCGGCAATATCCGCCAGCTGGAAAACGCGGTGTTCCGCGCCGTGGTGCTCGCGGACAGCGATACACTGGGTCTCGAAGAATTTCCGCAAATCGCGGCGCAAGTCGGCAATCAAGCAACGGTCGCCGGCCAAGCGGCCGCGGCGGATTCCGGCGTGGCTCAGGAATTGACGCAGGAATTCGAGCCGGCCCTCATCGCCCTCGCTCTGGACGACGAGGAGCCCGCCTCGCCGAGCTTCGTGCCGCAGCTCCCGGCCGCGGACTCGCTACTTCTGCTTGATGCCGATGGCGAGGTGCGACCGCTGGATGAAATAGAATCCGAACTCATCCGTTACGCCATCGACCATTACCGGGGCCAGATGTCGGAGGTCGCGCGCCGGCTGCGGATCGGCCGTTCGACGCTGTACCGCAAGCTCGAAGCGCTGGGGCTCCATAGCGATCGGGCCGAAACGGATGGTGCGGACCAGCGTGAATCCGGGGCCGACCCCGTGGCCGTAGAGCGACAGCCCTGAAAAATCTCCGCGATCCGACCGATTCTCCCCATTGACCACAGGGACAAAGCCCGACGGCTCACGTAAGGTTTAGCGGGTGCGGTGCCATAATCAGGTGTCATAGTCCGTCGCCAATGCGGCAATTGGAGGCTAAGGCCCCCAAAACGTAGGAGCTTTGCGGCCTTTCGGGGCCGGCTCTGGAGGAGAAGTTGCAATGCCCGGGATGCGCTTCGACCGGTTTCTCGCTTCAACTGCCGTCTTACTTGTTCTCTCGACTGCTGCCGGCGGCGCGCTCGCGGATCCGCTGAAGGCCGACATTCCGGATAGCGCGGTCAATGCCGCACCCGCGACGCCGGACGCGACCACAACCGAACACGATAAAACTGCGCCGCCCGCGCAAGCGGCAAGCCCCGTTGCGACGGATCAGCCTGTTACGGCAGCGCCGACGCCGGCCGCTGAGATAGCGACGCCGACACCCGCGGTAGCCGCAACGCCGCAACCGACCGCAACCACAAGCGAGCCGACGGCAAGTCCGGCGGTCGTTGCCACGCCGGCGACGATTGCAGCGCCCGAAACTCCGACACCCGCTGCGGCTGCGACACCGGCACCCGCAGCGCCTGCTGCGGCGGCGGCGACGCCCGACACAGCGGCACCGGCGGTCGCGTCGGCCGATGCGCCCATCGCTGACCAACTGCACAACCTTGCCAGTGGCGGCTTTGATCACGTCATCAGCAACAAGAAGGACCGCATCCAGATCGATGCGTTCTATGCCGGCCGCAATTATGCGCCGCTGTGGATCACCGACGGCAAGGCGAATGCCCGCGCCAATGCGGCGGTCGCCTATCTCGGCCATGTCGATGCGGACGGGCTCGATCCGGCCGACTACCCGGCGCCGAATTTTGCCGCCGCATCGACGCCGGCCGAACTCGCCGCCGCCGAGCTCAAGCTCACGCTCGACGTCATCACTTACGCGCACCACGCCAGCGTCGGCCGGGTGCACTGGTCGCGCGTGTCGGCCGACATCGAATACACCACGACGGCGCCGGAGCCGGGCGAGGTTCTCTCCACGCTTGCCGCGGCGAGCGACGTGGCCGCGGCGCTCGACGCCTACGAGCCGCAGACGCCGGGCTATCTCGGGCTCAAGTCAAAGCTTGCCGACATCCGCGCCGGCAAGACCGACAAAACCGGCGCACCGATCCCGAACGGAGCAGTGCTCAAAGCCGGTATGCAGGACGACCGGGTGCCGGCGCTGCGCGAACGGCTCGGCATCCTCGGCGATGGTGGCACAAGCTACGATAAACCGCTCGCCGAGGCGGTGAAAAAATTCCAGGAACAGCACCAGATCGCCGCCACCGGCACGCTGACCGCAGCGACCGTCGAAGCGCTTAACGGCAAAACGCCCGATCGCGCCTCCGACATCATTCTCGCCAATATGGAACGCTGGCGTTGGGCACCACATCACTTCCCAGCCACTTACGTCATCGTCAATCTGCCGGATTTCACGCTGCGCGTGATGCACGACGGCAAGGCCGTCTGGACCACCAAGATCGTCGACGGCAAGCCGGACAAGCCGACGCCGATCATGACGGCCGACATGAAATACATCACCGTCAATCCGACCTGGAACGTGCCGC
>PLTE01000282.1 GCA_003164375.1 Hyphomicrobiales bacterium
CCTGGCATGAAATACCTGCACACCATGGTCCGCGTGCGCGACCTCGACGCGTCGCTGGACTTCTACTGCAACAAGCTCGGCCTCAGCGAGATTCGCCGCAGGGAGGACGACAAGGCCAAGTACACGCTGGTGTTCCTGGCGGCGCCGGGCGACATGGACATTGTCGGCAAGGGACCCAAGGGTCGTGAGGAACCGCTGGTCGAACTCACTTATAATTGGGACACCGAGGACTATGGCGAGGCGCGCTATTTCGGCCACCTCGCCTATGAGGTCGACGACATTTATGCGCTCTGCGAGAAACTGATGAAGGCGGGGGTGACCATCAACCGGCCGCCGCGCGACGGCACCATGGCTTTCGTCCGCTCGCCCGACAAGCATTCGATCGAATTGCTGCAGAAGGGCGAGGCGCTACCGCCCAAGGAACCTTGGCTGTCGATGCCCAACACCGGGAAATGGTGAGCGGGAAAGCTTGTGTGCTGCGCCAGCATGACCCGGAAAAGTGGCAGCCGGCTTTCCGAAAAGGTCCTGCGCGATCAAAACGGTAGAGCCAAAATCGCTTTAATCTGAGGCGATTTGCGCTCTAACGCAAACCCCTTTATACGTCGCGCGCCTCCATAAGAGCGCGCATTTGCGCTCGGTAGCGCCCTTCGTCTAGCGGTCTAGGACACCGCCCTTTCACGGCGGTAACACGGGTTCGANNGGCGCGCCAATTAATCAATACCTTGGCGGCTCGCCAACGCTTCGCTCGTGGACACATGAGCTATCAGCACTTGGCTAATATGTGCCGACAAGCGATCGTGGAATGAACTGACGAGACAAGCCCCCATGTCCGACGCGCTCGAACTCCTCACCACCCGGCGCTCATTCAAGCCGATCGAACTTTCCGGCCCTGCCCCGTCCGCGGCCGAAATCGATACGCTCCTCACCGTAGCATCGCGGGTGCCGGATCACGGCAAGCTCGCGCCGTGGCGATTTATCGTGTTCGAAGGAGAGGCGCGACGCGCCGCCGGCGACGCGATCGCGACCGCATACCGCGCCAGATATCCCGATGCCAAAGCCGAACATGTCGAAGCCGAGCGCGAGCGGCTGGCGCGCGCGCCGCTGGTCGTTGCCGTGATCAGCCGCGCCGGCCCGCATGTGAAAATCCCGGAATGGGAGCAAGTGCTTTCGGCCGGAGCCGCCGCCATGAATCTCGTCCTGGCCGCGCATGCTCTTGGCTACGGCGCAAGCTGGATCACCGAATGGTACGCCTATGATCGTTCGGTGCTTGATGCGCTTGGGCTTGCCCCGCACGAACGCATCGCCGGATTCGTCCACATCGGCAGGCCGCCCGGCCGGCCCGAGGATCGGCCGCGGCCACCGCTTGCCGAGATTGTCACGCGCTTCTCGGCTTCGTGAGTGGGGAAGGATCGATCGGCTTCTTTGCTTTGCATCGGTCCGAACACGCGCTGACGCGTCCTACATGTGCAACGGAATTCTGACAGCTAAAGGGCGCCGGGTGAACCCGGCGCCCTCAGCAACTGATCGCCCGGCGGATCAAATCGATCCATCACATGCCGGCATTGATCTCAGTCTGCAACGTCGCTGCATTCGCAGCGTCGTTTTGTTCTTCTGCAGCAGCCATCGACGCATTCAGCGCGTTGGAGTCATTCATTGACTGGATGGCTTCGTTTTCGTCCGATGCGTCGACAGAGGCCTGGGCGGCGTCAAATGCCGGGCTGGTAACAGTTGTTGTTGAATAGTCGTCGGATGGCGTCACCTCCGACGCGCCCGCGGTGCCGCGCGCGACCTGCACCGCAAAGCCGCCACCGAACAGGGCTTGGATGATCTGGCCGAGATTGGCCGGCTGCGGGGCGACCGCATAAGTCCTGTGCGGCAAGATATGCTTAGCAACGACATTTCTAGTAACGACATGTTTGGCGGCCGCGTGAGTTGCGACACGTGCATGCGCGGTCGTCGTTCCGGTACCGGCGTGGCTGTCGGCAGCAAACGCATTTGCAGAAAATGCGAGCGAGACAACGATCATTGCGGAGGGAATAAGCGATTTCATGGCACGCTCCTTATTTGTCAGCACGAGGCCGAGGAGAATCCCCGAACGCTGGCTGCAAGACTAACTGGGTCGGCATGGGGAGCAGATTGCCGGCAAATGAATTGGTGTCCATATTCAGCCACAGCGCGCTGGGCTGTCGGAGAAACTTACAAACAAACAGCACTTCGCAGCGCAACATAAAAGTCACGGATCTGTTGCGTCGCAACCAGAATTTTACCTCGCGACATCCTTGTCGGCGACGTAGCTTGGTCACGCCGGCGCCACAGAGTGGACTTAGCGTCTCACTTGGGCGGAGAGGTGGTTCAGGGAGGAAGCATCATGGCTCTGCAGGCCGACGCCGAGAACGCTATGCGCTTGGTCACCTACGGCAAGAATAATTGTCCACAATGCCGCGAATGGCTGCTCGCGCCCGACTGGTCGGAATATCTCAACGATCGCTGCGTGCGACACACGTGGTCGTGCGACGCTTGCGGTTACGGCTTCGAGACCGCGGTGTTCTTTGCCGCGGCGGAATAAGCGCCGCGTGGTACACACAGCGTTTTGGTCGAACGCCCGCGGTCATTGCGGCGGCAGATAGTCGTGCTGCCGCCCGTTGAAATCCTCGATCGTGCGCCCGTCCGCGCCCAGATAACGCGGGCCAACTGGCGATTTGCCGAAACCGCCTGGAATGTCGAGCACATAACACGGCTGGCAGAGGCCCGAATACCGGCCGTGCAGCGCCCGCATCAAATCCTGGCCCTCGGCAATCGTGGTGCGGAAATGCGCCGTGCCCGGCGCCAGATCGGCGTGATGCAGATAATACGGCTTGATCCGGCATTCGGCCAAGGCCCGCATCAGCGCGCCGAGCGTCTCGACATCGTCGTTGACGCCGCGCAACAGCACCGATTGCGACAGCATCGGAATGCCGGCGTCGACCAATCGCGCGCAGGCCGCGCGCGCCTTTTTGCCGAGCTCGCGCGGGTGATTGGCGTGCAACACGACAAAGGTCGCCTTGTCGGTGCGCAGCGCCCGCACCAAAGCGGCCGAGATTTTTTCCGGCGCTGCGACCGGCAGTCGCGTGTGCACGCGAATGACTTTGACGTGGTCGATCGCGGCAAGCGCCGCCATCACATGGCTGATACGCCGCGGCGACAACACCAACGGGTCGCCGCCGGTCAAGATCACTTCCCAGATTTGGGAATTGCGCCGGATGTAGTCGAGCGCCGTGGCTAAAGCCGCGCCCGACAGCGCACCCCGCCCCGGCCCGACCATCTCGCGACGAAAGCAGAACCGACAATAGACCGCGCAGGCATTGACGACCTTCAGCAAGACACGGTCGGGATAGCGGTGAACCACGCCTTCGACGGGCGTATGTGCCGCGTCGCCGATCGGATCGCCGTTTTCTTCGTCGCGCCTATCAAGCTCGCGCGCATCGGGGACGAATTGCCGCGCGATCGGATCGTGTGCATCGGTGGCGTCGATTAATTCTGCAACAGCCGGCGTGATCGCGACCGCATAGCGCGCGGCGACCTGTTCCAGCGCCGCCAGCCGATCGCGGCCGACGAACGGCGCATGGGTGCGCGCGGAGGAAGTTCGTGTCGAGGTGACAGCTGTCATTCCGGTGACTCCTGAATGGGCGTCCATAACACCTGATCGATTCGCGACGCACCCGTCGCCAGCATGACCAGGCGATCGAGGCCGAGCGCGATACCCGACGCCTGCGGCATCTCGCTAACCGCCGCAATAAAATCCTCGTCGATCGGATAACGCTCGCCGTAGATACGTTCCTTCTCGGCCATTTCGCCTTCCAGCCGGCGGCGCTGTTCGGCGCCGTCGTTCAGCTCGCCGAAGCCGTTAGCGAGCTCGACGCCACAGACGTAAAGCTCGAAGCGTTCGGCGACACGCCGATCGTGCCCCGGACGCGCCAGCGCCGAAAGCGCCACCGGGTATTCGTCGAGAATGGTGGCCCTGCCGATGCCGAGATTGCCTTCAACCCGCTCCACCAAGATGCGGCTGAATATATCGCCCCAGCGGTCATCGTCGGCGATGCGAATGCCGGCATTCCGGGCGGCGGCGGCAAAACGCTTGCGGTCGGGTTCGCCGTCGGAGAGGGTCGCCAACAGATCGATGCCGGCGAAGCGCCCAAACGCCGCCGCGACGGTAGTCCGCTCGGGCTCGGCGAAAGCATCGGCCGAGCGGCCGCGGAAAACAAACTGCCGAGTTCCCGCCGCCTGCGCCGCCTCGCGCAGGAGAGCGGCGCAATCGCCCATCAGCATCCCGTACGGCTCGCCGGCGCGATACCATTCGACCAGGGTGAACTCAGGATGGTGCAGCGCACCGCGCTCGCGGTTGCGAAACACTTTTGCGAATTCGACGATACGCCGCTCGCCGGCCGCCAACAGCTTTTTGCAGGCGAATTCCGGCGAAGTCCGCAGATAAAGCCGCGCCGACGGCGAGCCATCCGGGGCGGCAAGCATCGTCGCAAAGGCATGCAGATGGGTCTCGTTGCCGGGCGAGCGCGCCAGCGCCCCGGTCTCGACCTCAACGAAGTCGTGGCCGGCGAACCAGGCGCGCAGCGCCGCCACGATCCGGCCGCGGGCCAGCAGGGCCGGCCGGCGGTCGGCATGAACATGGGGGGCCCAAAACGGCGAGGAACGGGGCGGAGCGTGGGGAACGTCCGGCATAGTCCTACTCTCAAATGTCCTTGTACCGGGCCAGGCGAGGAAATAACTAGCGGTCAGCCTCAGGATCGTTATGTTGCGCCTCGAATCGAAGCGCCAGAACCCAAGGAATTCGTCCCGTGAGAGTCATCGCTAGCTCGTTGCGAAAAGGCAATATCGTCGATCTCGACGGCAAACTCGGGGTCATCATGGCCATCGAGAACATCCATCCCGGCAAGGGCACGCCGGTCACCCAGATGGATGTGCGCCGGATCGCCGACGGCGTGAAGGTCTCACTGCGCTACAAGACCACGGACCAGGTCGAGCGGGCCTTCGTCGAGGACCGCAAGCACCAGTTTATGTACGAGGACGGCGAAGGCTTCCATTTCATGAACATGGAAAGCTACGACCAGGTCGCATTGCCGGCCGACATCATCGGCGACCAGGCGCCCTATCTGCAGCCCGAGATGGAAGTAACGATCAGCATGCACGACGACACGCCGGTGGCGATCGAGCTGCCGCCTAAGGCGGTGCTGGAAGTGGTTGAAACCGAGCCTTCGATCAAGAGCCAAACGGCGGCGTCGTCCTACAAGCCCGCGGTGCTGTCGAACGGCGTGCGCACCATGGTGCCGCCTTTCGTCACGACCGGAACCAAAATCGTGGTGATGACCGCCGACGGCAGCTACGTCGAGCGGGCGAAGGACTGACCTTCCCCCGCCGGGCTTGGCCGTTGCGCGGCTCCTCGCCGCGCTTCAGCGTTGCAGCACGCCGATGACCCGACTGGCAAAACTCAGCCGCTCAGCCATCAGACCGATCACATAAGTGAGCAAGGCCTGCACCAGAGAGGGGTGCTCGACCTTGAGGCGCTCAAACGCGTCGGCGCGCAATTCGTAGGCGACGGTCGCGATTTCGGCCTGCACGGTGGCGCTGCGCGGACGGCCGGTGAGCAGACCCATCTCGCCGATGGTGGTATGTCGCCCGAGACTGCGCACGCGAACCGAACCGCCTCCTTCCAAGTGAACGACGATTCCGACGCGGCCTTCAACTATGAAGTGCATGGAATCGGAAGGCGCGCCCTGCTGCGCAATGATGTCGCCGGCGGCAAAATCGTAGCGCTGGCATTGCGTGGCAAGCCGGTCGGCGAACTCGGCATTGCCAAACGCTTCCCCGAGCCAATCGCGCAGCGAACGCGCTTCGTCGCCGGCCGCGCTGTGAGCGGCGATGATCGCGCTCTCACAAAGCTCAAGGGCCCGGTCGATTTCCGGAACGACCATGACATCCTCGGAAATGAATTGATTGTCGGCGAACGTCTTCTCGATTGACGGCGTAAGGTTGACCAGCACCAGCCGTGCGCCAAGCGCGGTCGCCGCCTGCTTGATCTGGCTGAAGCTATGGACGGCCGACGAATCGATGCCGGTGACGAGCCGAAAGTCGAACAGGAGAAAGCGACATTCCGGCCGTTGCGCCAGCAACGCCTTGACATGTTCGTAGAGCCGGTTAGCGGAGCCGAAGAACAGGTAGCTCTGCAGCCGCAAGCCCTGCAATTCACGGCCGTGAGCCGCGAGCAACGAAAGCTCCTGCGCGCCGCGATCGAGCGAGCTGCGATATTCGGAACCGTCGAAAGCGAACTTGATGGCGTTGATGCGGCTTGCGCTCAACGCAAACGTGGCGCAGCCGAATATGACCCCGATCGACACTCCGGGCAAAAAGCCCCACCAAATAATAATGAAGGCAATCGCCAAAAGGGACACATATTCGAGTCGCGCGAGCTGGCGCGCGGTACCGACGATCCAGCGACTGATGGTATCGTAGCCCATCGTGACCAGGAGACCGCCGAGTACGCATTTCGGCATATATTCGAGAAATTCGGGATTGATGAATAGCGACGCCGAGGACATTGCCGCGACAATCAATCCGGAGATACGGTTGTTGCCGAGGATAAAGTTTAATTTCGTCCGACTGCTCGAGATGCACGCAACGTAGCCGCCGAACGCCGCGCATAGCAGATTGGCGCCGCCCTGCACCCTGAGTTCGCGATCGAGGTTGGCCTCGTGTTTGGTCGCGATCTCGATCGACGTGATATTGAGCAAGACGCTGATCGTGCTCACGAACATGACGGCGACAAAATCCGCGCCCAGTTCCGACAGCCCGGACCAGGGAAATCGTGCGAGGTCGAGCGACCAAGGCGGAGCAAATGCCCTTGCCGACGGCATCACAAACATCCAGCTCTGGGCCTGTGCATCGGCAAGCGAAATCCCAAAGAGCATAACGACGATGTAGAAGATGACGATGCAGATCAACAGCTGCGCCGGCATTGCGAACGGCGATTTCCAATACTGCCGCCCGATCAGGACAAAAGCGGCGACGGCGCCGGCTGCGAGCAGTTTTTCCGCGCTGTCGACGTTCAGGATATGGTCGATATTCGCGACGCTCAGGCGATAGCCGGTCGCGATCTTGACGACGCCCATCAACATTAGGCACCCGGAGGCGCCGAGAAAGCCGCCGATCACCGGATAGGGAATGAATCGGATCGCGCGGCCAAGGCGCGCCAAGCCGAGACCGTACAGCAGGAGCCCGGTCAACGCCGAACTGAGCGCGAGCGCCAACAGCGTAGCCGTCAGGAGGGCCCCGTCGGCGTCATTCGGCCCAAGTCGCGTCGCGAGCGTACCGACCAGCGCGGCAATGACTGCGCAAGTCGACCCCTCGGGTCCGCCGATCGTAAATGGCAGCGAACTGCGCCATGACGTCACCGCGCCACTGATGGCGCCGGTCATAAACGTCGTCGTCAGGCCGTAGGCGAGCCAAGGCGCAAGCGGGCCGGAGAAGATCAGTGCGGCATAGGACAGGTAGAACAGTAGGGAAAAAACACCCACGACGGCGCCGGCGATAACGGAGCGGGCTAGCGGCGCATGCAATCCCCGACGGATCCGGCGAACGATTGTTCCCGATTGAATGGCAGTCTCGCTCAACAAATTCCCACTCTGATGTCACACACGATAGGTGAGATCGCTGCTCGTTAGACGCCTATTACCGACACGATTGAGTTCCACATCCCGCGGTGAATCCCGAACTACCATGATTTGGCGGCAATATCGAGTAAGCGCCCGGTTCCCTAACCCAACGGCGGTCCAGATCGACCCTGAACGTTTATTCATTGTGCAACGTGCCGCATGAGCGGCTCTCGCTTGGCTCGCTACGGCACTCCTTGGCATGATGCGCGTTGACAGCGATAGTATGCAGTCGCGTTTTGGGATTTTCGTCGTGCGCCCTTCGGCCAAGCTTGGCAGCAGACTGATGGCAACCGGGATCGGTTGCGCGATGCTGCTTGGCTCGGTGCAAGCGGCACTGAGCGTAAACTGCAAGCCGGGCCACTTCCGAGCGCCCTATTTCATCAAGAGCATGGGCGCCTGCGCGTTCGATGCGCAGACGCTGAGCTTCGCCGGCACGCCGGTCGAACAGGCCATGTGCCTGATGCGCGGCATGGATGCGACGCGCAATCTCGCGGCGCCACTCGAGAAGCTGCCGGCGGCGCTGGCAAGCCGCGTCGGCCAAACCACCGGGTTGCCGTCGCGCCAGGCGCTGTCGAGCTTGCTCTCCAAAGAGGGCCTGGAATGGACCTTCGCCGCCTATCTCTGGCAGCCGGTGTCGCGCGCGCGCGACGACGATCCGGATGCACCGATGGCGCGCTATTTCGTGATCCACGACACCAGCGGGCCAAATTTCGGACACCGCTCGCTGCCGGACGACATCAATAGCAGTGCCGGCTTCAACAACCTGGCTAACTTTGCTTGCTCCGACGGCTGGGGCCGAGCCCACATCTTCATCAACCGCGCCGGTCAGATGCTGGTCGCGCACGATTACTCAATTGCTTGGCGCGAAACCAAGTTCGAGCAAGCCGCCGAATTCGGCGGCGCGCTGCAGGGGCTGTTCCTGCATAACGAGCTGGTTCAGCCGCGGCGCAGCGCGCCCGGGCACGGACGCAGCAACGATGCACGATCGCCGGATCCCGCTTTCACCGCCGCACAATACGATCGGCTGGCATTGCTTTATGTGATCGCGAGCGTGCGCGCCGACCGCTGGCTCATTCCGGCCTTTCACGCCGCGCTTGACGCCGACATTCCCAACGGCCACGACGATCCCCTGAATTTCGATATTGAAGGCTTTGCCAAGAGCCTCGACGAGTTGGTCGCGAAATTGCAGCACCCGGAGCAGATTGCGGCCGCGACCGGCGCGCCCGCAGTTGAGCTGCAAGCGGACGAATTGACGGAGCCCTTGGACCCGGCTTCGATCGAAGAACGCGCCACACCGACCCAAGCCGTCAGCCCACCGGCGGTGCCGAGCACCGAACCGACTGCCGCGGCGCTAATCGCGTCAAAGGACGACCAAGCATCAAAAGTCGCGCTGTTAGATGCAATCGTCCCGCCGCAGAAGAACGAATCCCACAGTGAGCAAAAGTCCGCCAGCGCCGAGCTTTGCGAGACGCGCCGCATTAAAGGCCACAGCCGGCGCCTTTGCGAGCCTGTTCGTGCCGAGCGGCACGAGCGCGCGCGACGAGACCAAACCCATACCGTTCGATTAGCGGATCGCGACAATTCGAACGAAAGCCGTGGATCGCATGAACGACTTGGCGCACGGCATCATGGAAGCGACCTCCACACGCGTCATGCGCGGGGTTCATCCCGACACAACGGGGCTTGAGGCAATCCGCAGCCAACCCGAATTCATCGAAGATTTCTGGAAATATTTCAGCGTCGCAGTGATCAGCGCGTGACCGGCATCGAACCGCCCGACAGCCGTGCCGGCACGGGCCGGCTCGCCCGGTTGCGCCAAGCACCCTAACCTGCTTGTGATCTGGCTCGTGATCCGGTTGGATGCGGGCCGCCGACACTGCCCAATTCGCAAGACGAGGAAACGCCCGTCATGACGCCGCCGCCCGCCGCGACCGCACGCGCCAATAGCACCGACGCCGACCCCGCCGTCGCCAAGATTGAACGTCCGACGCCGGCCGGCGCCAATGCGCCGGGCTTCGGTTCGGACGTGATCGCCGACGCGCTGCGCTCGCTCGATATTCCCTATATCGCGCTGACACCTGGCGCGAGCTACCGCGGGCTGCATGACAGCATCGTCAATTATCTCGGCAATGCGAAGCCGCAAATGTTGCTCTGCCTGCATGAGGAAGCCGCCGTCGCCATCGCCCACGGCTATGCCAAGGTGANNGGTCGTGGTGCTCGGTGCCACCGGCCCGGTCGATGCCGTCAAGCGCCGGCCCTGGATCGACTGGATTCACACCGCGCGCGATCAAGGTGCGTTGGTGCGCGAATACACCAAATGGGACGACCAGCCGTCGTCGCCCGGAGCCGCGCGCGAGGCGATTTTACGCGGCACCTGGATCGCCAATACTGTGCCGCAGGGACCAGTCTATATCAATTTCGATGCCGAGCTGCAGGAAGCGAAAGTCTCCGAACCGCTGCCGGCGATCGACATTGCCCGCTACATGCCACAGGTTTCGACCGCCGCGCCCGGCGACCTCGTGCGCCAAGCGGCGGCGCTGCTCAGGGACGCCAAGCAGGTGCTGCTGCTCGCCGGCCGCGCGTCGCGCGATCCGGCGGCCTGGAATGCGCGCGTCGCGCTCGCCGAAGCGCTCAACGCCCGCGTCGTCACCGACCTCAAGATCGGCGCGAGCTTTCCGACCGACCATCCGCTTTATGTCGGCGCGCCGCGCGCGGTCACGCTTGAGAGCGTCGAGGGCTTAAAGAATATCGACGTCGTGCTGAGCCTCGATTGGGTCG
>PLTE01000224.1 GCA_003164375.1 Hyphomicrobiales bacterium
TTGCTAATGTTATTAGATACTTGAGTGATCGCGCCGTTACCGTAGCGTTACCGTAAGCCGTCGCTATTAGAATTGTGATACGCAAGCGATGCTCCCTCCTCACGTAAAATGCTCTTCGATGGCGAGATAGAGTTTCGCGCGAGGGCTAAATGGTCGGCGCGTATTTTTGCGATTACGCCGCGACCCCGATGATAGACCTTAGCCAAAGCTCGAATGACTGCTTCTGGCGCGAAGCGGGCATTCGAGGTATTGGACGAATTGGCGGCCCAACGATTTGCCGTTGCCCGTCGGGCAACCTCAGAATGGCGGGAAGCGGTCGTTCAGCAAGTCACCAAAAAATAGGCGGAAGCTCAAGAATTCTGGCCTTGGAGGATCAGAAACATTTGGTCCACGCCTAGCGCTGCGCGGTGAACTATCTTTTAGCCAGCCAGAAATCCACCATCGACGGCGACGACGGTGCCGGTGGCGTAGCTTGACGCCGGCATACACAGGAACGCTACCGCGCCGGCAACATCCTCGGGCTGACCCCAACGCTTGAATGCGGTGCGATCGGCGATGCGATTATAGTGCAGCTGGTCCTGTCGCCCGGTCTCGTTGATGCTGGTTTCGATATAGCCCGGCGCGACCGCGTTGACGCGGATGCCGTCCGCCGCCCAGGCCAGCGCCAGCGCCTTAGTCAACATGACAACGCCGCCCTTACTGGCGCAATAGGCGGGAATGCGGGGCAACGCGAGCGTCGCATTCATCGATGCGATATTGACGATCGCGCCCTTGCGCCGCGCCAACGCGCCGCGGAACGCCATGCATGTCCGAAACGTGCCGGTCAAATTGACGTCGAGTACTTTGATGAAGGTGGCGATCTCGAATTCCTTGTCGCGGGCGAGAATTCCTGCGCAATTGACCAGCGCGTCGACGTTCTCGTGACCTCTGGCGAAAGCCTCGACTGCCCCGTCATCGGTTACGTCGAGCGGCTCGGCCGAAAGGCCCGTGCGCGGGCGAAGTTTAGAGCGCGAGATCGCGTCGTCGTCGATGCCAGTGGCGGTGACGGACGCGCCGAGGTCGCAAAACAGGTTGCTGATCGCCGCGCCGATATCGCCCGCGCCGCCGATCACGGCGGCATGAAATCCCGAAGGCAGCGAAAACGGAGATGTCATGGGACTAGTTCCTTGCAGCGGGCCGCGTCAGGCGGACGGCGGCGCGGTCGATTCCCTGACAATCAGGGAATAATCGATTTCGTGATGCATGATGGTTTGCTCGCCGGCGAGATGCCGGACCAGATATTCGCCCGCGCGTTGCCAGGTGGCGCCGGTCGGGACCTGGATGGTGGTGAGGCTCGGCCGCAGATGTCGGCTCCAGTCGAGGTCGTCGAATCCGACCACCGAAAGGTCGCGCGGGATCGAATAGCCGCTGCGTTCGGCTTCCAGCAGCACGCCGTAGGCGATCACGTCATTGCCGCACACCAGCGCGGTTGGCCGTTCGGGCAAACCGACCAGATACCGCGCCGCTTCGCGCGCGTCGTCGAGCGTATAGGGTACCTCGACGTGCCATTGCGGCGGCAGTTCGATCGAGTGTTCCGCGAGCGCGCGGCGAAAGCCGTCGACGCGCGCGCTGGCGCGGTCATTGTTCCGCTGCAGCGCCGAGACGATCCCGATCCGGCGGTGGCCGAGTTCGATGACGTGCATCGCCGCACGATACGCCGCCGCCTCGTTGTCGGTGCCGACGCAGGGATAAGGGCGATCGGGCCGGTAGACCCCGACATTGATGAAGGGAATCGCGTTGTCCGCAAGCATCTTGCGCAGCGCGCCATGATGGCTGTCGCCGCGCAGCACCAGGCCGTCGACGCCGCGGCTGACGAGGTTGCGGGCCTGCTCGAGCTCGGCATCAAGATCATAGCCGCTGGTCGTCAGCAGCAGCATATAGCCGACCGAGGAAAGATATTTCTGCAGCGCGGCAATGCCGCGCGCGAACATGGTGTTGTCGATGGTCGGGATGATCGCCCCGAGCGTGCGGGTTCGCCGCGACGACAGCGCGCGGGCCGAGGCATGCGGGATATAGCCGACCGATTGCACCGCTTCGGCGATGCGGGCGCGCAGATCGGCGCTGACGGAATCAGGGCTGTTGAGCGCGCGCGACACCGATGCCGTCGAAACGCCCGCGCGCGCGGCGACAGCGCGAATGCCTTGTTTCGGCGGCCTCCCAGAAATTGTCTCCACTGCGGTCCCCGCTCGAGGATATGTAACGTTACATGGGATGATGAAGCGGATCCTCAAGCTTGTCTAGTCGGTCCGCAACCGATTCGAGCAGGAAGCGTCGATAAGGCAAGGGCTGGTTGGCTTGACAACCTCGGCTTGGCGCGTAATTTGTAACCGTTTACAAATGCGATCTGGTCGAACCAGACGTCAAGTGCAACAGGGAGAAACGCATGTCCAAAAACGCATTGGCGACGCGGGTCGCAGTGACAGCCGTGGCGCTGGGGGCCATCACGACGGCGGCCAGTGCCGCCGATTTTGACTGGAAGAAGTTTCAGGGCAAGACCGTCACGTTTCTCGCCAACAACAACCCTGTGTCGGCGGCGCTTTTGACCTACAAGGCCGATTTCGAGAAGCTGACCGGCATCACGCTCAAGGTCGATGGCTACCAGGAGCAGCAGATGCGCCAGCGGCTGGTCACGGTGATGAATGCACACAGCGACGAGGTCGATGTATTCATGTCGCTGCCCTCGCGCGAGGGTGAGCAGTTCGCCGCGGCCGGCTGGTATGGCGATCTCTCGGCGATGTCGAAGAGCGAGGCGGCGGCAGACTATGATCTTGCCGGCCTCAGCCGGGCATTGCTCAAGGCCGCGACTTTCAATGGCAAGCTGACCAGCATGCCGATGAATATCGAGGGACCGATCCTTTATTACCGCACCGATATCCTGAAAAAGTGCGGGGTCGAGCCGCCCAAGACCATCAAGGAGGTCGAAGCCGCTGCGGAAAAGATCAAGGCGTGCGACAGCGCCATCACGCCGTTCGTATCGCGCGGCCTGAAGCCGGCGGTCGCCTACACCTTCAGCAACATGCTGCACAATATCGGCGGCAGCTACATGGCCGACGGAAAGTCGAACCTGTGCTCGCCGAAGGGCAAGGAGGCGCTCGATACCTACAGCCGCCTGTTGCGCGACTATGGTCCGCCCGGCGTCGTCAATTACAGCTTCCAGCAGATCTCGGCGCTATACCGAACCGGCCGCGCCGCGATGTCATTTGAATCCTCCAACGAATTGCGCACCATGATGGAGGGCGGCGAGCGGCTCAAGGACACCGGCCTCGCGCCGTTCCCGGCCGGCGAAGCTGGGCAGGTGCCGACAGCGATCGGCTGGGGCATGGCGGTGTCCGCCTTTAGCAAGCAGCCCGATGCCGCCTGGTACTTCGTGCAATGGGCGACCAGCCCCGACATCCAGAAGCGCATGGCGGTGCAGGGCATCGCGCCGCCGCGCCCGGCGGTCGCCAACGATCCGGAGTATCGCAAGTGGATCGATGAGCAGCCGGTGCGCCAGCAGTGGCAGGCGGCGCTCGACGTGCTGGCGTCAAGGGGCTCGTCGGAAGTCGGCTATCCCATAGCCGCCAATCCGGAATCCCGCGACTTCATCGGTCAGGCCGTGCAGGATCTGATCCTCAAGCAAAAGACCTTGGATCAGGCCTGCGCCGACGCCGACAAGGGCCTCGACGCGCTGATCGCGCAGAAATAGCCGGCAGGCGGCCGACCGGCTGTCGCCAATTTGAAACTCGGATAGTACCGCCGTGACATATGCTGCCTATGCAGTAACGCCGGACCGACAGCGCGCCGAACTCGCCACGCTGTCGGCGCCCGCCGTGCTGTTCACACTGGCGATGATCGCATTCCCCGTCGTCTATACGGTTTGGCTCGGCTTCCACACGTTCTCCTCGACCGGCCGGCAGTCGTTCTCGGGGGTCGGCAATTATTCCAGGCTGGTCGCCGACCACGAGTTCTGGCACGGGCTGTGGGTGACGCTGGCGCTCTATGTGCTTTCGCTCGCCCTGCAGCTGGTGCTGGGGATATGGCTGGCGCTATTGTTGTTTCACGCCAAGCGGTTGCCCGGCATCGTCCGGTCGCTGTTCATCTCGCCCTTCATGATGCCGCCGGTGGTTGCCGGGTTGATGTGGCTGGTGATTCTCGATCCCTCGATCGGCGCCGCCAATTATCTCCTGACCAGAGTGGGGCTTCCGCCCTCCGACTGGCTGGCGTCGCCGCTGTGGGTGATTCCGACGATTGCGATGATCGACACCTGGCAATGGGCGCCCTATGTCGCGCTGATCGTGCTCGGAGGGCTGCAGTCGCTGCCGCCGAGCGTCTACGAAGCCGCACAGATCGACGGCGCTTCGCCGCTGACCACCTTCCGGCGCATCACCTTGCCGCTGTTGCTGCCGACCATCGTCACCGCGACGATCCTGCGCAGCGTCGACCTGCTGCGGTTCTTCGACATCATCTACATCACCACGCAGGGCGGCCCCGGCAATGCCTCCAACACGCTCAATATCTACGGCTTTCGCGTCGGCTTCGAGTTCTTCAACATCGGTTATGCCAGCGCGTTGATGCTGACGCTGACGGCGATCGTGTTCGGCGTCGTGCTCGCCTTCAACCGCCTCCGCGGCGCGGTAGCATGGTGATCGCGTGAATAGCACCCTGCTCAGCGAAACCCTGATCCGAAGGCTCAACACCGCGCAGCTGGTGCTGGCCGGCATCTTGATCATGTCGCCGACCGCCTGGATGGTGCTGTCGTCGTTCAAGCCGTCGTTCGAGGTCACCGCCTATCCGCCGACGCTGGTGTTCTCGCCGACGCTGGAGAATTACGTCGAGTTGATGCAGACCACGCCGTTCTTCTCCTACGCCGTCAACAGCCTGGTCGTGACGCTGGGCTCGGCGGGGCTCGGGCTGTTGTTCGGAATTCCCGCGGCGTTCGCCGTGTCGTGGACCCGTATTTCCTGGCCGGCGGTGCTGGCGCTGGCGGCGCGAATGGCGCCGGGAACGCTGTTCCTGCTGCCATGGTACGTGATGTTCCGTCAGGTCGGGATGATCGGCTCCTATACGGCGCTGATCCTCAGCCACGCCGTGATCACGCTGCCGATCGTGATCTGGGTGCTGCTGCCGTCTTTTGACAACATCCCGCGCAGCATCTTCGAGGCAGCGCAGGTCGATGGCTGCAGCATCACGCGGGTGCTGTGGAAGATCGCGCTGCCGCTGGTGGGATCCGGTATCGCGGTGGCGGCGATCCTGTCCTTCGTGTTCTCGTGGAACTATTTCCTGTTCGCGCTGGTGCTGTCGAACGGCGACAGCAAGACGCTGATCGCGGCGGCGTTCAATTTCGTCGGCGAGGGCTCAACCCAATGGGGCGCGCTGATGGCGGCCGCGACGCTGATCGCGCTTCCTCCGCTCGTGCTTGCCGCGATCGTGCAGCGCTGGCTGGTGTCTGGACTGACGCTCGGCGCGGTGAAAGGCTAATGGCAGGTATCGAAATGACAGTGCTCGATCGAACCAATGCGATGATGGAAGCGGCAGTGTTTCACGGCCACGAGCGCATCACCATCGAGCGCATCAGGATTCCCGACGTCGGCGCCGGTGAAGTGCTGGTACGGGTATCCCGCACGGCGCTTTGCGGTTCGGATTTCAAGCTCTGGCACAAGGGTGCCGAATTCACCGCCGGCCACGAGATCTTCGGGGTGGTGGAGCAGCCGGGCCACCGCATGCACGGCCGCCGCTGCGCCGTCTACATCCCCATTCACTGCGGCCATTGCGCCGCCTGCCTTCGCGGCGATACCCAGATGTGCCTGGAAGTCTCGAGTCTGATCGGCTGGAACCGGCCGGGCGGCTACGCCGAATACCTGCCGGTGCCGGAGAACTGCCTGCTCCCGGTGCCCGACGATATCGAGGACAGCCTTGCGCCGCTGCTGCTCGATACCATCGGCACCTCCGCGCACGCGGTCCGCTTCGTCAGCCGAGTGGTGCCGCCGCAGGAAGCCGGGCCCGTGCTGGTCACCGGTGCCGGCCCGGTCGGGCTCGGCGTCATCCTGGCGCTGAAGGACGCCGGCTATAGCGACATTCACGTTTCCGATCCCAATGCCTGGCGGCTGCGGATCGCGGAAGCGTTCGGTGCGATGAGCCATCCGGTCGGCGATACCGGTAAGCGCTTTGCGCTGATCATGGAGTGCTCCGGCGCGCATGCCGCGCGCAATCTCGGCATCGAGGTGGTGTTGCCGCGCGGCGCGCTTGTGCTGGTCGGCGAAAACGCGATGCCATGGACCATCGAGGAGGGCAAGGTGTTTCGCCGCAAGGACTTCTACATGATCCGCACCTTCTATTTCCCGCTTGGCGATTTCGAGCCGAACATCGCGCTGCTGCGGTGCTACAAGGATGAATACCGTGTTCTCGTCGACGGCGAGTTCGGACTGCGGGACTTGCCGCAGAACTTCGCGCGTTTCGCCGAGGGCAAGTTGATCAAGCCGGTCCTGGCGCTGGAACGAAGCTGATGGCTGGCATTTCAATCCGCAATCTGGTCAAGAGCTACGGCAGCTTCACGGTGGTTCCGGATCTCAGCCTGGAAATCGCGGACCACGAATTCGTCGTCTTCGTCGGGCCATCGGGCTGCGGCAAGTCGACCTTGCTGCGGATCATCGCTGGGCTGGAGCCGATCACCAGCGGCGAGTTGTACATCGGCGACAAACGCGTCAACGGCGTGCCGGCCGCGCAACGTGATATCGCGATGGTGTTCCAAGACTACGCGCTTTATCCGCACATGCGCGTCTACGACAACATGGCGTTCGCGCTCCAGCTCCGCGGCATGCCGAAATCCGATATCGATAGCAGGGTGCGGCAGGCGGCCGCGATGCTGCATATCGAGGCCTATCTCGATCGCAAGCCAAAGGAACTCTCCGGCGGCCAGCGCCAGCGCGTCGCCATGGGCCGGGCCATCGTGCGCAACCCGCAGGTGTTTCTGTTCGACGAGCCGCTGTCCAATCTCGACGCCAAATTGCGCGCGCAGGTGAGGGCGGAGATCAAGGCGCTGTCGCAACAGCTGCGCACCACCATGGTGTTCGTCACCCACGATCAGATCGAGGCCATGACCATGGCCGACCGGATCGTCGTGCTGCAGGGCGGGGTGGTGCAGCAATACGACACGCCCGAGGTGGTCTATGAGCGGCCGGCCAACCAGTTCGTGGCCGGCTTCATCGGGTCGCCGACCATGAATTTCTTTGCGGTCGAATGGCGGGGTGACGCCGCCGTATTCGCGGCCGACGCCACGCCGGCGCCGCTGGATGACGCGCTTGGCGCGCGCCTGAGGGCGGCGGCGGGAAAGGCCGTCGCGGGCGTGCGGCCCGAGCATTTCCAGGTCGTGTCGGCGAACGCTTCCGGCATCCCGGTCCAGATCAAACTGGTCGAGCCGCTAGGGTCGGATACCCTGATTCATTTCGAAGTCGCGGGCGCGGCGGCGATCGCGCGCGTCGATCCATCGCTGAAGCCGAAACCGGGCGAGCGGCTGTTTCTCAAGCCGCAGCCGGGAAAGATCCATCTGTTCGATGCCGCGAACGGTCGGGTGTTGCCATGAGCGGAGGCTCGCTGCCGGGGATCGAGACGCAACATGCTTCCGCTGGCATGCTGATGACGGGCGCCGGCAAGACCCGCGTGATCTGTCTTGGTCTCTCTGCGCTCGACCAGATCTGGCGGGTGCCGGCGTTCTTCTCGGGCGGAAGCCAGAAGATCAGGAGCCTGGAATACGGCACCCTAGGCGGCGGAATGGCCGCGACCGCCTCGGTCGCAGTGGCCCGGCTCGGCGGCATTGCCGCGTTCTGGGGCCGCGGCGGCGACGATGCGCCCGGCCGCGAGATGCACGCCATGCTGTCACGCGAGGGGGTCGACGTCAGCCGGTTTCGGCTGTTTCCGGACGGCCAATCGTCAGTTTCGGGAATTCTCGTCGATGCCACCGGCGAGCGGCAGATCGTGAATTTTCGCGGTAAATTCCCGGAGGTGGCTGACTGGCTGCCGTTGCGCGAGATCGAAAGCGCCGCAGCGGTACTGGCCGATCCGCGCTGGGTTGACGGCGCGGTCGCCCTGTTCCAGGCCGCGCGGGGCAAGGCAATCCCGACCGTTCTCGACGCCGATGTCGCCGATACGGGCGTGTTCGAGACGCTGCTGCCGCTGACAGACCACGCGGTGTTTTCCGAACCAGCACTGTCGGGTTTCGCCGGCTCGGCGGGCGACGACGCGCTTGCCGTGGTCGCAGGCTTCGGCTGCACGGTGTCCGCCGTCACGCGCGGTGCTGACGGCGTCAGCTGGCTTGCGGACGACGTCATCCGGCGGCAACCGGCCTATGCGGTTGACGCCGTCGATACCACCGGAGCCGGCGACGTGTTTCACGGCGCTTACGCCTTCGCCATCGGAGCGGGGCTCGAGACCGCCGACGCGATGTCGTTCGCGGCGGCGGCGGCGGCCCTCAAATGCACCCGCCCGGGCGGGCGCGCCGGCATCCCAACGCTAGAAGATTGTCTTACATTTCAAAGGAACGGCCAATGAGAACCATCGGGAAAACGCGCGGCCTGGCGCGGCTGGCAGATACGGAGGGCCATTTCCGCATGGTCGCGCTCGACCAGCGGCCGCCGATGTTCGATGCGATCGCGCAGGCGAAGAAGATCACCCGCGACCAGGTCACTTATGCCGACGTCACCGCCGCCAAGCGGTTGCTGGTCGAGGCGCTGGCGCCGCATTGCAGCTCGATGCTATTCGATCCGAATTTCGCGGTCCCGGCCGCGATCGACCTGTTACCGGCCCGCTGCGGGCTGATCATGACGCTGGAGGAGCATCGGGTCGAGGAAACGCCGGGCGGCCGCAAGTCGCGCGTCATCGACAACTGGAGCGTGGCTAAGATCCGCGCCATGGGAGGCGACGCCGTCAAGGTGCTGGCATGGTACCGGCCGGACGCCGATGCCGCTGTAAACGCCCACCAGCAGAAATTTGTGCGCGATATCGGCGAGCAATGCGCGCGCAACGACATTCCCTACGTGCTCGAGCTTCTGGTCTATCCCTTTCTCGGCAGCGCTAATCATACAGCCGATTACGTGGAATCACCGGGCAAGCTGCCAGCGCTGGTGATCGACAGCGTGCGGGAATTCGCCAAGCCGGAATATCGTGTCGACCTGTTGAAGCTCGAGAGCCCGTTGGCGGCCAACGGTCTGCCGCCCCGCGACGGCAGCGCTGCGGCCAAGGCGGCGCAGAATGAGTTCGACGCCGTCGGTGAAATCTGCCGGCAACATGGCATCCCCTGGGTGCTGCTGTCGGGAGGTGCCTCGCGGGACAAGTTCGAGCGGGTGCTAGAATACGCCTATGCTGCCGGCGCCGGCGGCTTCCTGGCCGGCCGCACCATTTGGCTGGATGCGGTACGCACACACTTCCCCGACCTTGCGGCAGTCTCGGCGGCGTTGAAGCAGGAAAGTGTCGGCATCCTCAACAGTCTGTCCAGCCTGACCAAGACGTGCGCGCCGTCATGGCAGCCCAGCTTTCCTAAACTCGATCAGGTTCGCCAGGAGGGAGATTTCGCCAAGGCTTATTCCGGCTGATTGCCAGCCGTCACGGCGAGAGGCCTGCGCTACTGAGGAAACCTCCGCCATCCCGCGCTCCGCGTCGCTTTATCGCGAGCGTATCACTGTATACCGGGTGGTCAGTCTGACGCTTTCCAAGAAGGTACACTCGACCGGCCGTTTCTGGCGCCGACCCGACGCTCACTGAAGCGATATGCAGAGGCAGGACTTCCGTTGAGCCACTGGAGTCGATAGCCCGGCTGCTGGACCCGTCATGGCTCGACACCGCCCCCGCCCGTCCCAGCGCCCAATTATCGCGGCGAGGAAGACCATCGCCGAGGCCTCCGGGCCGCCCCTAAGTGGTCGAGAGGCGCCTTATCCTCCTTTGCTGGCCAGCAAAACAGCTTGCAAAAGGCGCTTACATATATTACAGATAAGACAATTATTTCAGATGGAGGCATTCGTGACCGACGTCGTGATGAAGCTGAAGGTCGAAGAACCCGATCGTGAGCAGGCCAGGAAAGGTGCGAGCTTCCTGGAACGCGCCTCCGTGCTCGAGCACGGCGGGCTGTACCTCACGAAGGCGGACGGCGAGAGGGTGATGGCCGAAATGCCGGCCTCGCTGTTGCGCGCGATGCAGAGCCTACTGACGGCTGTGGCAGAGTCCGGCACGGCGTTCGTTTTCAAGCCGGAGGACGAGGTCTCGCCTGAGCGAGCCGCTGAACTGCTCGGCGTTTCCAGGCCTATCGTCTATCAGCGCATGGATGCAGGGAGGCTTCCGTTCCGGCAGGTCGGCACCCACCGACGGATACGGGCGGCCGACGTCGCGAAGCTCAAGCAGTTCGAGGACAGGCGGAGGTCCTTTGCGGCGGCCCTGTCGGCCGACACGGAAGATCTTGAAGAGAATTATGCCCAGCCCGGTAAAAGCGCTTCTTGACGCCAACGTCCTGTATTCGAACCACTTGCGCAACTTGCTGCTGCAGTTCGCGCAAAACGACTTGTTCGATGTACGATGGAGCGAGCGCATCGAACAGGAATGGCTTGGCGCGATCGAGCCGCGGACGCGCGATCGTGTCGCGATGTTGTACCGCCCGTAATATGTCCG